>JAZDFB010000110.1:0-14411 GCA_043808305.1 Planctomycetota bacterium
GCTGGATGCCAACAGGAAAGGCATCTATGTCTTAGCCGCGCTGAAGTTATACAAGCTCAGGCACGGAGCGTATCCGGAGACGCTTAATAAGCTGGCGCCGGAGATTATTTCGGAAGTGCCTATAGACCATTATAGCGATAAACCCTTTGTGTATCGGGTAGATAAGGATAACAAACTCTGGTTGTACAGTATCGGCTCTGACCTGAAAGACGATGGTGGCGTTGACAAACGTCAGGAAGATATCATTATCAGTCCTAAATAAGATTATTCATATAAGGAGTGTCATTATGCGTAAACTAATCTATTCTATCTGCCTCATCTGCCTGCTGTCGGCGGGCTGCGGGAGTGTAAACAAACCGGCCACCGCCGGCGCGCCGGATGACTGGCAGTCGTTTGTTCCGGCTGAATACCGGACTCAGTTCGAGTCGGTTCTGGCCCTGGCCGGGGACAATAAGGATACGCTTATCTCGGCGCTCAAGGCCGTTCCGCCGGAACAGCGCCCGGGCGCGGCATTCCTCATCAGCGTTATGACTTACCCGGACATAGCTGCCATAACCAAAGATATCCTGCTGGAACATATCGCCTACGCCTACAAGGCCAGGGCTCAATATCCCTGGATGCGCCATATGCCCGAGGATATATTCCTGCATTATGTCCTGCCGTACCGCTGCGCCGAGGAACCCATATCGGCATACCGTAAATATTTCTACGAACAGCTCGACCCGATAGTCGGGCAGTGCGCCGATATGGCCGACGTGGTCCAGCAGGTCAACCTCTGGCTGGGCGAGCTCAAGCCCGATGGCTCCAAGCGGGTGCGGTTCAAGCAGAACGAGGCGCGCGACCAGGGCCCGCTGGCCACGCTCAAGGCCGGCTACGGACGTTGCGAAGAGATGATGATTGTCTATATGTCCGCGGCCCGTTCGGTGGGCATTCCCTGCCGGTCAGCCTATACGCCTTTCTGGGCCGTCTGCGATAACAACCACGCCTGGGTCGAGGTCTGGGTGGACGGGCAATGGAAACCCATCGGCGGGTGCGAGCCGGGCTCGCCCTGGTTTGCAAATCCGGCCAAGCGCGCCGCCGCGGTTTATTCCGCCAAGATGGGGCCGCCGGCCAAATCGGAAATACTCCACCGGACCACCGGCAGTGTCTCGATGATTAACTCCACGCCCAACTATTCCAAGACCTGCGCGGTCAATATAACGGTCACGGCTGATAATAAGCCCGTCTCCGATGTAACCGTTGCATTTTCAGTGTTCAACTTCGGCAGTTTCCGGCCCATAGCCACAAAGGTTACCAACCAAGACGGCAAGGCCGCAGCCAGTCCCGCACTTATGCGGGGCAAGGCCGAATTCATCGTCGGCATCGGCGAATACTTCCTGTCCGCCGGAAATAGCGCCGGCCGCGCCTGGCAGGTAGTCCGAACCACGCCGGACAAGACTCTTGATATCGTCCTGAAACTGGAGCCCAACGCCGCGCCGGACGGATATGTTTTTATGCGCTACCCGACCGCCGAAGAGGCGCGCCTCAGTTTCACCTCTTCCAATATGGCTCCGGCTATGGTCCTGCCTCTAATCCCAACCCGGCCGCCGCCGCCCGAGACATATTTCTTCGAGGAATTCAGCCCGGCCGAGCATCCGGACGTAATGGCATTGCTGGATGGCTATCCCGAAAATGACGCCCTGGTCCAGAAACTTAAATTAGCCGGCGGCAACTGGCCCGAAATTGCCGGCGCCATAAAGGAATGCAAACCGGAGCTTAGGTCCGACCTGTTCTGGCTCATCAGGCAACTGGCGCATCTGGAGGCCGTAGAAGTAACCAAGGAGTTCCTGTTGGATAATGTCAGTATTGCCGCACAGGCCCGCCAACGGGCAGACTGGGAAGTCCCGGATGATATCTACCGCCCTTATGTTCTTAGCCCGTTATTCCAGCATCTGCATATCCGTCAGTGGCGCAAAGAGCTCTATGAGTTCTCTAAAATATTCTCATACGCATCAACTGAACCGCCACCGAGAGATTTTCTGCCTCGTGCGGTCAACGAATGGGTCCAGAATAATATCAAGCTACGGACTGATTTAGCCGGACGGTTCTCTTATACCCCCAGTCCGCTGGACACCCTGCGCAGCAAGCTCGGCGACCCATACGGCGTGGCCGTGTTCACCGCGGCTCTGCTCCGGACCCTGGGCGTGCCGGCCCGAATCAAGTCCGCCGTAGGAGGCTCCGCCTCTGGCAGAAACGACTGGGTCGAGTTCTATGACGGCGCCAAGTGGCTGCCGCTCTACCCGCACGACCTCAATAACTTTGCCAACATCCGCCGGGACGCCAAGACCGCCTCTGAATATGACGTCAAGCCGGCCGGGCTGAAGATGAACCTTTTCCTGAAAGACGGAGCAGCCGATACCAATCCCTGGGAAAAGATGGCCATCAGCCGGTTCCAGAACGGTTGCTGGGCATATATGGACTGGGACCAGCTCAGGCGCTCGGGCAAATGGGTCGGCATACCGCCCGGACAATATCTGGTCACAGCCGGCGCACGCAACTCCAACGGCGACGCTATGGTCTACTGCAAACAGCTGGACTTCAAGTCCGGCGAAGGCGTGGTTATGGACATACCGCTGGATATCCCGCTTGATAAGCTGCTTGAGGCCGATAGGGTGGTGCGCAAACTGGCCAAGGTGCCGATGTTCCAACTGCCGGACTTAGAAGGTAAAATCTATAATCTGACAGAGACGCTCAAAACTAATACCAATCCGTTTATTATTACTTTCTTTTCTCTGGATAACGAGCCGTCCATCCGGATGTTGCCGCTGATAGACCAGCTCAAGGACAAGGCCGACAAAGCCGGGGTCCGGATACTGGCGGTCTATATCGACCCCGAAGGCAAGGGCAAGTTCATAAAAGACGGGCGGCTGAAATCACTGCGCATACCCGTCCTGTTGGATTCCGACCAGAAAATAGTAAAGCAGTTCATACCCGACTTTGACGAGAATAAAAGCAAGTGCCTGCCTTCTACATTATTAATTAGTGCAAATGTTGCTTGTACGGCTAATTCGCTTAGTGTGACTGACCATGTAATTGCACGCATAGTAATATGGGACGAGGGATACAACATGGCAATCGGCAGTTTCATAGAATCCGAATTAGACTTGATGCTGGACGCAACCAAAAACACGCTGTCTATTGAGCCCAAGATAACGTACCAGGCGTTTGATATCGGGCCGGACTATGCCGGCGATGCGGAGCGGTATTACAAGGCCGGCGAATACGGGAAATCGCTGGAGCTCTATATCAAGGCCCTGGAATTCAATCCGGACGATGCCGGCCTCTGGTATAACATCGCCTGCGACTGCGCGTTGCTGGGCAAGGTAGACGACGGCATCAACGCCCTGAAAAAGGCCCTGGGATACGGCTACAGCGAACTGTATTGGATGGACAACGACCCGGACCTGGCTAAACTGCGCGAAGACCCGCGCTATAAAGAACTACGGAAATAAATAGATTTACCGTGCACCCCGTTAGAAATATAATTTCTAACGGGGCAAGAAGGACACTAAGAATAATCAAACAGTGACTATAAGAGATTTGTAAGAGGTGTTAATTAATTTATCTATTAAAAGTCTCGTTCAGTCCCTGTTATAAAGGCTTCTGTGGCTGGCGCACTGACTGAATTGCCATGAAACAATCCAACATCATCAGTCACGCAATGAACGATTCATCGGCCTGGGCGCTGGTCGGGTCCAACCTGGTCACCGTCGCGCTGGCGGTCATACTCAAATGGGGGCTGCTGGAAATCCTCTGGATTTACTGGTCCCAGAGCGTCATCATCGGCATCTTCAACGTGGTCCGGATCCTGTCCCTCAAGGAATTCTCCACAACCGGCCTGACTATGGGCGATAAGCCGGTGCCGGAAACCCCGGCCGGCAAGCGGAGCGTGGCCGGGTTCTTCGCCTTCCACTACGGGTTCTTCCATTTCGGCTATATGATATTCCTGTTCACGCCGATGAATATGGGCAACCAGGACACAACCGCCTGGGCTAGCGCGCTGGGCACGGTCAGCCCGCTCGCCGTAATCCTGACCGCCGGGCTGTTCTTTGCCAATCACTTATACTCATACCGCTTCAACAAGGAAAGCGACACCGAAAAACCCAACCTGGGCACGCTGATGTTTTTCCCTTACGCCCGGATTATCCCCATGCATCTGATAATAATGTTCGGCGCCACAACGGGCAGTGGGGCGCTGGTGTTGTTCCTGCTGCTCAAAACCGCGGCCGATGTGATAATGCACGCCGTCGAGCACGCTAAATTCCGCGCGCCCGATGATTTCTAATCTTACCACGAAGGCGCGAAAGTGAGAAAGCGCTAAATTTCGTACTCTGGCAGTTTGAGCTCTATCTCTGGTTTAATACCGTGGAAATATCTCTTGTTTTTAACGGATATAATGCAGTTTCTTGCGGGTCTTAAGCATTCTTATATATAGAAGAAACCAATAATGCAGAACCGCATAAAAGGAATGTTCGAATATGACGTCTGCTCGAATTTAGAAGGCAAAAATATTATTAAAATTGGCATTTTTATTTGACTTATTTATCTTTTTATACTATATTAACGATATAAATAAAATTGAGTTTTATTAACTTAATGAAAAGGAGGTAGAGGTATGAGAAAGGCGTGTCTAATCGCAATGGTAGCGCTAATCGTATCGTTTAGCGCAGATTACCTGCCCAGGGTAAGCGAGGCTGGTTGATGTGGTGGCGGGCCGCCTCCACCGCCGCCCGTAGTCCCCAGTTGGGGAGAAAGCCACCAGAAAACGCTTTCTAATGCCCAAGCCAACAAGCAGATCATGCTCATTCTTTTCTGCGATGATGAAAAAACAGCATCTTCCATGCAGCAAATCAAGGTAAACGTTATGGACAAGGTCCCGGAACCCCTGACCAAAGAGGAACAGAAACAGGCTCAGGAAGCCGCTGAAAAGGATAGGGCAGCCGCAAACAAGGCCAAGGAAGAAGCCCAGAAGGCCGGCAAGAAATTCGTGCCGCCTCAACCCACGCCGGCGCCTCAGCCCAAGACCCATCCGCCTTTAGTCCGGGTCGGCACCAAGGAAAGGTTCTTAGCGGATTTCGCATATCTGGCGGTTGTTCTGACGACCGAAGATAAGCGCAACATCGCCCAGGCCGGTAAGGATAAATCAGCGGACAGTTCCTTATCCGATAATTGCAAATTAGCACTGGAATATAAGGTCACAACCTTCCCGCAAATGGTATTCTGCGATTGCTATGGCAATCTGTTGGGCAGCAAACCGGTGCCCAACGCCAAGCAGATGGCGGATATGATAGTCAAATCGCGGACCGAAATGCTCAAGGAGCAAATGGCCCTCGAAGATTCTTTGGAGAAGCAATACGAAAAAGCCGCCAAGGCTTTTGAGGATGGCAAGACCAAACAGGTATTTACGCCTTCGACCATTACGCAACTGCAGAAGATAGCCGCCTACAAAGGCGAAAACACCAGCTACGATGCGGTTATGCAAGCCCGGAACTGCCTTAAAGAAATACCCAACTTACCCGAAGGCGGCAAGCCGGACAAAGTTATCGAAACCAGCGGCGCGCACAAATAAAGCAACATTTTCTGTCCCGCTCGGCGCAACAATATGCGCTGGGCGGGCGGAGATGCCCTCAGATTTATTTCGCTGAAATCTACAAGTGGTTTCATAAGTATGTAGCACCGTCTTGTAGTTGCTCAATTTATGGATCGGCTGTTAGAACGTAGTGAGTTACAGCCGACCATACTCGGCAGTAAGTCGCTTCACTCCAACTGCCGAAGTATTGAGCCCGATGAATCGGGCAACTACAGGTTATACCTTATGAAACCACTTCTAATCAAAGGCTTTATTTTCTTGCCTAATTTCCGTAATAATATAATTAAAAGTAAATTATGGCGATTAAACGCATCTGGCTGCCGGTATTCTTAGCGGTTATTATTATGGCAAGCTCGATGGCGCCGGTATTTGCCGAGGATGATGAACCGGACCAAACTCAGCAGCTGGCCCAAAAAGCCGCGGAGCTTCTCCAGGCAAAGAAATATGACGAGGCCATCGCCGTTTACCTGCAGTTGCTCAAGATTAAGCCCGACGACGAGCTGTCCCTTTACAACCTGGCCTGCGCCTATGCCCTGGCCAAGAAACCCGAGGACGCCGCCGCCTGCCTGCTCAAATCCGTCGAAGCCGGCCTGGCCGATTTCGAGCTCATCCAATCCGACCCCGATTTGCAATCCATCAGGACCCACGACACTTACAAAAAGATAATCTCGGCCAAGGAAACCTACCAGAAAAAGGGCGCCGAAAGGAAAATAGCCGAGCTGAAAAAGCAATACGGGCCGGGCTATTCCTATGAAGTTGACGATAAGCGCAAGCTCATCTGGGCCAGCGACGCCTCCGAGGGGCTGATGAACAAAATCCAGGACTTCATCAACAAATTCGCCGACGCCGAGCGGCATTACCTTTTCTGCAACAAGCCGTCATATTACATCACCATCTTGGTGCCCAACCTGAAGGATTTTCAAAAGCTGGTTCCGGACCCGCGTATCGGCGGTTATTACGCCCATCACTTGAAGACATTAATCTGCCGCGATACCAGCTACACCCTCCGGCACGAGTTCACCCACGCCCTTCATTTCGCCGATATCTCCGCCCGCAAGCAGGTCCATCCCATCTGGATAACCGAGGGCCTGTCCACCTGCTTCGAGGAATCCGAGCTGGGTTATGCCAAAATCGTACCCAAATACAACGCCCGCATCGACCAGATGAAGGAGTTCATCAAGAACGGCAAGGCCATCCCCTGGGATGTCCTGTCCAAGATGAACCAGAAAACATTTATGGAGCACGCCGTAGAATGCTACGCCGAGGCCAGGGCCATCTTCTACTGGCTGGACAAGACCGACGGATTAAGGAATTTTTATTATATGTACCTGTCCGATTTATACGCCAACAAGGATAACTTTTCTGGGATTTACACCCTGGAAAAGATATACGGCAAGAAGATAGAGCGCATTGAAGACGACTGGAAGCGCTGGATAGAAAAAACCCCGGCCACCGAGATACTCGAAGACAAGAACGGCACCTACCTGGGCGTCAATATCGAGCCGTCAGTCGCCGGGATGATTATCACCGTTGTCGGGGCCGGTTCGCCCGCCGAAAAGGCCGGACTGAAAGCCAAAGACGTCATCCTCAAAATAGGCCCGGAGAAAATCGACGGCGTCGAGGACTATGTCAACGCCATCAGGAAAAGAAACCCGGGCGATACCGTCACTTTTTACATCTTCAGGGACAACGCCGAAAAACAGATAAAGGTCAAACTGGGCAAGCGCAAATAACCCCGGCCGGGCGCTTCTGATAAAACCCGCCTCAAAGCCATATTTATTTTGACATAACTCTGCCGGTTACTACAATGCCTGAAGCTTTATGATAACACTGAATTGCATCTGCGGAAAAAAACTCAAGGTCAAGGACGAGCTGGCCGGCAAGAAGATAAAATGCCCGGGCTGCGCCAGCGTCAACCTGGTGCCCGTGCCGGTGCCGGACGGGCCCATCGGCCTCAAGCCGCTGGATGACGAGCCTGCCGAAAAGCAGTCCGTGGCCCCCGGGCAGGAAAAGCCTGATAACACCGTGCCTTGCCCGACCTGCCAATCGCGCATACCGCCCGAATCGTTCACCTGCCCCAAATGCAACGTCAAGCTCAAGGACGACCCGGCTAATATGGATTCCCCAGTCGTAGCCATATACAAGAAAATACGGCCTTACATACCCATAATCGTCGGCATCATCGTCATCGGCATAGCGCTTCTGATGATGCCTAAACCCAAGCGCGAAGAACCGAAAAAGCCGCCGGTAAAACCCAAAACCCAGACGACTGTAAAACCGGCGGTTAACGCCGTCAAGGAACCGGCCGGGCCCAAGCCCGAGGACAACCTCCGCGCCGAAATCAAGAACGGCGACGTTATGGACCTGGAAGTAATGGCCACTCTGATGGCAACGCTCCAGGACAAATCGCTGGGCGTGCTGGCCGCCGAGGCAAGGAACAGCGATGTCAACATAAAACTCAAAGCCGTTTACGGCCTGTATTTCTTCAGCTACTTCAAATGCTACCGCAAGGAGATATTCAAGATACTGGACACCGTCACCGGCAACAAACCGGCCGACGACAAAACCCGGATGCTGGTGCCGGAGATGTTATACCTGATGCAGACGGACGCGCCGTTGCCGCAATACCTGAGCCTGACCGATTTCATCAACCCGCATGCCGCCAAGTTCGAGGGCGTAGTCACCCAGACCCCGTTGGCGCCGGCCACCGCCAAGATGCTCATCCAGAAATATACCAGCGACAAGAACGACCTGATAAAGGCCAAGGCGCTGATTTTCACCATAATGCTGGGCGACCGGCACCAGGTCCGGGCGCTCTTCCCGCTGTTCAAGAGCGCCGACACCGCCGCCCTGGACCTGGTAAAATCATATCTCAACGAACTGACCGGCCAGTCTTTCGAAAAACCCGAGGAATGGGAAGCCTGGTACAAGACCAATAAGGACAAAATCCAATTCGACAAGAAGTAGGGCACTTATCTTCTTAGTGACACTTCGAACAAAGAGAGTTATTAGTGCCAGTTAGGTATAGACTGATGCAATCAGGATATAGCGTTACTGGCACCTTACCCCAACAGAATAGTTGGGGTTGGCACGTTATCCCGTAAGCCAAAGGCTTAACGGGACTAAACTATTTCAGTATAGTGTTCCCCGAACTCCGCATAGAGTTTTAAATGAAGGAGATGAAATATGAAGCAAATAAAACTCCTGATTTTAGCCGGAATATGTTTAGCGGCGATAACGCTGCCGTTTGCCGGTGCGCATGAAGACCCAAGAGGGAATCCAGGAGGGGAGTTCAATCCTTTTCCGTCAAAAGACGGGTGGGTTGTTCCCAAAAAAGAGGAGGGATCAACAGGGGAGACTTTCGTCCCACCGTCCGTGCAAATAATAAGCCAGGATTATATTTTATATGAGTCAGTTTATAATTTAATCCCGCTTATAGGCAAAAAAAGCGCGGTTCTTATCGATACCGGCCCCGGAACAACCAAGCGCCGGCTGGTTGCTGATGAAACCGGAATTGATTTTATCTATTCCTATGTCATCCCTTTTGACACATTCCTGTTATCCGATTGGGACGGGATTGCGTCATCTGTCCCCGAGACTGATAAGAAAGCGGTTAATAAGACAGAGGAATTCAACCCTTCATTAAATTTTTATTTCAGGCGCTTATTGATGACCAATTTTGTCAAACTGGCGCAGTTGTCCATGAGCATACCCGCCGATAATTACCCCTCGGCCCAGTTAGCGGAATATTTAATAGAAATAGGCCAGCCCAGCTTGATTATCACCCAGGCCCTGCGCCAATCTCTGGCCGGGAAAAAGCCTCCCAAAAAAGGACTGCTTATCCCTGAGCAAATAATTGCCGAATGCGTGGAAAAAGCAGTAGACGTTCCGGCGCTGCAACCCGCTTCCGGCGCCCTCACCGCAACGGACTGTTTCGTAACCACGGTAAACCGCCTGATTGTGGAAGAACTGAGCAAGGATTATTATTACCAGAGCCATGCCTTGTTTGCACGGCACTTAAGGACTTTAGGCGAGCCGGCCATCCCCTATGTTATCGAAGCGGCAAAAAACAACGCCCATTCCCTGATCAGGCGCAATGCGGTTTCCCTATTGGGCTTTTATGACACGCCTGGGGTCCGTCCGGTTTTGCGGGCGTTATTGAAAAGCCCGGACAAAGTCACCCGCAACCGGGCCCTGTTGGCGCTTATTGACAAAACGGACTCTGATATCGTCCCCTTCCTGATTGAAACCTTAAAAACCGGCGATGATGATTACTTCAAAACCCTGGCCGCTTATGCTTTGGGGCAGTTAAAGGACAAGCGGGCCGTTAAACCGCTGATGGATTATGCCGGCGGCGACCCGAACAACACCGATGTCCTTTGGACCGTGCTGCCGGCCCTGGGCAAAATCGGCGATAACAGCGATGAAGTAATAAAATTTCTTAATCACTTTGTCGAATGGAAACGCTCCCCGATCACCAAAACATGGGCATTGTTGTCCTTAATGGCATTGAAAGATGAAAAAGCCGCCCAGCAATTAAAGCTTAATCCGTCTGCTTCGGACCCCTTTAAAAGTATAGCGCCGGCTAATCGATACTTTGCATTAAAAGTATTCGGAGCCCGGGGCGGGGAATATATCCCGATTCTTTTAGAGCTGGCCAAAAATAAAAGCTGGGATACCCGGTTTCGCCTGACCGCCCTGTGCCATATAAAATTCGGCGCCGAGCACATTCCCCAATTAAAGGACCTCCTGGAAGAAGATAAAATGCCGGCTATTATTAAAGCTTATGCGCTGTATGTTTTGTTCCTTCTTGACGACCCCGATGTCTGCCAATATGCCCAGGCGATAATCAAGCAGGGCTTCTCCGCGCTTGGCAAAGCAAACCTCCGGCTCGACGGCGAAGGATTGGACAGTGTTATCGCCATGCAAATCCTGGGGAAATCCAAACTTAATACGGTACCGCTGTTAAAAGATATCATCCTGGCCGAATATAACCGGGCCGCCAAAATCAAAGCGCCCCAGAAAGATATCGAATTCCTGGTCCCGACGCCGCCCGTAATGGAAACGGCCATACAGGAATTAGGCCGGATACCCGATGCAAAAGCCGGCCAGGAGCTGGTTAATTTACTCCGGCTCGAGGATTTCCCCTGCCGGGCGGAAATAGCCATGGCGCTAAAAAACTTCGGCGAAAAACCCGTAATCGAGGCCTTAATAAAGGCCCTCTCGGATGAGGACGGCTGGACCAGATATTGCGCTTACCGGTCGCTCAACAAAATCACCGCCAAGGATTTCAATTGCGAATGGTGTTTTGACCCGCCCAAAGAACGCCAATCAGCCGTCAAAATATGGGAAAAATGGTGGAAAGAAGAACAATCCCGGCCGAAAGGGAAATAGATTTTCTTAAAAATAAACTATTTCGTTGGGCAGGGGTGTCACCGGTGAAATACAAGGTGAGTTGAGTATAGTGTCACCGGATACGTAATATTAAATTACGGATATATAATGAGTACTCCAAAATCAATTACTTACGAACAGGCAAAGGCGCAATTGTTGTCAGAATTATCCGCGTGGGATAAATACGATACCGAACGCGAATCGTTGCCTGAGGAAATATCAGGGATAGCAGACGAGAATCTTGGGCCATCCGGTTCTATCAAACGCGCACGGCTCTTGATACCTTTCATCCTAAACCGGTTTGAGGAGGATGCCGGGGAAAAACCATACCCATCTGACCTGGCAGTCCGGATGCTTGATGCCGCGGCTAAAATTCTTTCCACTATGCGGCAATGGTTTACCGGCGAATGGCGTCGTAGTTTAGACCTCGATGTTTATCCGTCAATCCCTGAGAGATTGGTTATAGATGCCGGTGCTTCTATCGGATCTGCTCTGAATAAATGGACCGTGCCCGATATCAGGTTCAAAACAGATATGAAACGCCTTTATTCCGACTTGTGGATTATTGGCGGTTGGCTGTTGGACTTTGCGGATAATGCCAGGCGGCACGGCGAGTGGCCGCCTGATGAACCGGGCAAATGGGATGCAAACGAGTGGTGCGCCTATTTCCAGCGCAACCTCTGCAGGCGTTCGCCGTTTATAAGTTACGTAGAAAAACACGGTTTAATACAGTCCTCGCTCGACAAGGGCTTTGCCAATGAAGAACTCTTCAGCCGTCGAGCCAGCCAACGGGCTAAAGACTTCGTCAGGCGCTGCGAACTGGCACGGAAACTCGCCTTTGCCTGGGATAAAGAGCATCCTCAGGTCTATCTGGATATTGAGGAATTGCCGGCACCGCCGCCTGAGGATAACGATGGCCTGATTGTGGAAGCGATTGAACTCGGGAACGAATCGGACGAACCGGAGCAAACTTGGCGGCGTTCTCTTCCGGAGCTTGACCGCTGGCAGGGCGATGACGTTGAGCGTTCCGTTCAGCCATACCAGAAAGACCCGATTTTCAAGGAGCTCCAATCGTTTGCCGACAGGTTCTTTAAGGCGTCTAAGCAATACTGGGAGCACCGGCAGATGGAGACGGAAAATCCGGAGAGATATCGTCCGCCTCTGGACCAGTATCTGGCGCTATTGTTCCTTTGCGCGCAGGGGGTGATGATTCACGGTTTAATGGACGAAGATGACGAAGTAGGGAAACAGGATGCCGAGCGTATCAAGGGATGCCGCAGGTTTGGTATTCAGGTATTGGATAAATTCGCCCGGGCAATAGACGCCTGCGATAATCGCTCATATCAGGACCTGGCTAAAGACGCCCGCCGTTTTGCTGAAAAGTCCAGCGCATAGTATAGACTACTTAACCCCCAATTCAAGTTAGGACTACCATTCCCCGGTATTACGGGATCCTATCAGATATAATAGGGGAGTGACTGGGTTTGTTTAAACCAGACGCCGGGCAGAGCCTAACGGCCTCCCGTAGGGATATATGACCCAGTCTCTAAGAGCCTATCCGAATATCAACCCGCCTGATAAATCAGGCAACTACAACCCATCTGTAGTTGCCCAATTTATTGGGCTACTTCAGACGGCCAAATAATTACCCGGCGCGTAGCGCCTGATATTCGGATAGGCTCTAAGTAGCGGGATCTCCACCGATAAAGTCTAACAGCCCAAGTATAAATAATGCTGGGTAGGTAGTATCACGCCGCCCAGTATAGAGTGCCTGATGGACCAGTCGGGGTGATGAGCCGGGGGAGTAGGTCTATTCGTAAGATGGGCTATCCTTTGGCTGCACCCTGAATATCCATTGCTTACCAGAGGCGTTTGGGTTTAGATAGGGCGGGATAGGTCTTGTCTTACCAGCCTGTATAGGAGTTATTAGGGACTATGCTTTCCTGATACCCGCCTGACCAGATAGGCAGGTGTATCCGGGCAGGACGGTTTCTACGCCATAATATTACATTAGATACATACCATATCACCTGATTTATACTACCGGTAGGGATGTAGCGGGTGTCCGGTATGAGGTATATATACCGGTGTGCGTTATATAACATATAAGTATGCCCAGAATAGCATACCGATATACCGCATATGGCATAGGGGGGTTGGGGGGATGTCCCCCCTGCCTACCCCATACTACATATAGTGCCTACTCAGATGCCATACCTCTATACCTTGTATAGCATATATCTAACATCTACATAACATACAGACGCTGTCTATATGGCATACCGGCACTGGATATACGCTATATAGCCATACACTGTATGGATTAGGTCTATAGGTTATATGCCATAGCTCTAATGCCTACATAGCATAGGTATATTATCTGTATGGTATATGAGACTTGCCTATATGCGATATAGCTGATGCTGATATAGATACCTCATACTGGTAGGTGTGATGAGAGATAGCGCTACCGCGGATGAGATATAGCGGTTGGTATATAAATCCATACTATTCCTTGAGTAAATCCATAGTTCTGGTTATCTAATCGGGTAGCGGCGGGTAAGCGGCGGCCTATACCAAGGTGGATACAGAGGCATTATCCGGGCGGATTAGGGGTAACGGAGATAGGATAACGATATACTTGACATTATCTACAGGGATGGCATATTATCAGGTGGGAGAGCCGGGAGCGTGCCTGAACCCGTATGGTGTCGCACCTGACTACCCGATAGTGGGTTAGAACAGGGGTAGTAGAGGGGCAGGCGGGACGGGAAGGCTGCGGCTTTGCAAGGTGGTGTTTCGTCCCGATGTCGTCCCAGTGGGACTCATCGGGATAAGACACTGTAACGCCCCGAACCGCCTGCGGCGGCATCGGGGCTAACAGTCTCTAAAAGGAGGTATCTATGTCAAAGGTAATCAGCGAGCTAATCATCGGGGTCACAGCCGGCAGTATGCCTGATGAGGTGAACAAGAAATGGGAAGAGATGGCCATAAACAATGCCGAACTGGGCAACAACCGGCGCAAGAAGAAAATCAAAACCAACGTTGACTTTGAGGGGATGATTGCATTACCCTCGACCAATAAACTGAATTCATACATCAGCCCTGATTTTATCAGCAAGAGCGGACTGACCAAGCAGGAAATCATCTCCAAGCATTACAAGAATACGGTCCAGAGTTTTCAGAAATACCAGGACAAACTGGATTATGCGCACGAGACCGTGGACGGCGTGCCGAGCAAGCGCTATAAGGATGCCATCAAGAAAGGCGCCAAGAACTACGGCAAGAATGTCTGCGAGAAACTCCTGGCCTTTACCGGAATGCGCTTTAAGGACACCGGCTGTGCGTCCATGGCCATCAAATGGCTGGACGGCCAGCAGATTGCCGG
>JAZDFB010000111.1:0-58448 GCA_043808305.1 Planctomycetota bacterium
GAGTATTTATGCACAAGAAACTATTTATACCCGGACCGGTAGAGGTGTATCCGGATATTCTCAAGGCCATGGGTACGCCGATGATAGGGCACCGCACCAAGGAGTATACGACGATGCACGGTGAAATAAAGAGCAAGCTCCAGCAATTATTGTATACCAAGAACACGATATACCTGGTGACCTCGTCCGGCACCGGCATAATGGAAGCCTGTTCCCGTAACCTGGTCAACAAACGGGCCGCCCATTTCGTCTGCGGCGAGTTCGGTGAGAGATGGTTTGAGATTTCCGTAGCTAACGGCAAAGAGGCCGATAAATTTTCCGTGGAACTGGGCAAGGCCATTAAGCCCGATATGGTCGACAAAGCCCTGGCCACCGGCAAGTATGACACCGTATTCATCACCCACAACGAGACCTCGGTTGGCGTGATGAATCCGTTAAAGGAAATCGCCGCGGTGGTCAAGAAATATCCCGAGGTGGTTTTCTGCGTTGACGCGGTCAGCTCCATGGCCGGCGCCAAGATAGAGGTCGATGCCTGCGGCATCGACGTCTGTCTGGCCAGCACCCAGAAGGGTTTCGCACTGCCGCCGGGATTCGCCGTCTGCGCCATCAGCAAAAAGGCCCTGGAACGCACCAAACAGGTCCAGAATCGCGGCTACTACTTCGACTTCCTGGTATTTGACCAGTTCGATGTCAAGAACCAGACCCCGACCACGCCTTCCGTTTCCCATATGTTTGCCCTGAACTGCCAGCTGGACAAGATTCTTAAGGAAGGACTGGACAACCATTTTAACCGAACCAAACAGCTGGCTGAGACCTGCCGAGCCTGGGTCATAAAGAGTGGTTTTAAGCTATTCACCGAGCCCGGCTACGAATCGCTGACAATGACCACGGCCGAGAACACCAAGAACGTGGACATCGCCAAACTCAACGAGGAGTTAGGCAAGAAAGGCTTTATGATATCCGCCGGCTACGGCAAGCTCAAGGACAAGTCCTTCCGTATCGCGCATATGGGCGAAACCACGGTAGCCGAGTTAAAGGAACTACTGGATACCATAGACGGGATAATCCCGACCCTGTTAGTGGCAGTAGGAACGAAGTGACGTACTGCCACATTATCCCGGCTATTTCGCCGGGGCCGCCGACTCCGGCACCGGCCAAGAAGTAAGGTAACAATCAGGGGCGCTCTGATGGAAACATTGGGCGCCCCTTTTAGAGCCAGTTAGGGATTCGACGATATTCATCGGCGAAGACCGTTACTGGGTCTTATCCCGACTATTCCGTCGGGAGTAGCTATCCACATTTGAGTCTATTCGTGGTTTAACTCATAATTCATCTTATACTTCATGCTTACTTTTAGACAGGTTTTATCCTAAAAACGCAGAGCTAGAGCTATCGCCTTCCTTCAGGGACTGCCTCCTGGAGGGATATATTCGAGATAGGTTTATATTGTTAGAAACTGTATGTGGGGTGGTTTGTGCGTTGTGTTCGCGGAGCGGCATCCCGCTGAAGCGGGACGACTTACTGCCGAGTATCCTCGGCTGTAAAGCTCCTTTGCCTACCTACGGTAGGCAGGTCGCTAACAGCCGATGGACAGCCACTTATCCCGACTATTTCGTCGGGGTTAGTGGCAGTTAGTTATACCGTGTTCCCGAAAGCCTTCGGGACGGCAGAACGTTATCTGCCGCCTTATCCCGCATAGCGGGGTGACAAAGAGGTAATAAGACACAAACACGCTATGAATTCTATCACTTGGTTCGGGCAAGACAAGATAATTCGGAAATAAAATGAAGGCTGTTCCTGCGGGATTAGAGTCGATTATAAGGAAACCTGGAAACCAATACTCGGGCAGTTTGAGTGTAACGAATTACCTGCCAGGTATACTGGGCTGGTACGCTGGCAGTTTAAGCGTTAGCGAATTACTGCCAGGTATACTCGGCTATAACGCTCCTTTGTCGCTAACAGCCGAAGTATAACTCACTACGTTCTAACAGCCCAAGTAGAAATTTCTCCTGTGTTCCTGGCCTCCTTATTAAATTATCTGGGGTTAAATAAATTGACATACCCAGCGTAATTGAATATATTCCGATTATGAAACTTTACGAAATAGAACTTTACAGCAAAGACCCCGAGGCCAGCAAGCGTTTCTACCACCAGCTTCTCGGCCTGCCGGTTCGGGTTGACCAGCCGGGCCTAAAAGTATTCGACTCGGGCGTGGACGGCATTGATTTCGACGCCTCCGTGCACCATCCGGGCCGGACCAGGGTGGCATTTCTGGTTTCTGACCTTGAGCAGACCATCAAGGTTCTCAAAGCGCGCGGGCTGAATGTTCCCGAGCCGTCTGATACCCATCTGGGCATGCGCGGGGTTCAGCTTGAAGACCCGGACGGCAATATCGTGGTCATCGAAGCGCCTACCGAACGCTCGCCCGATTGGCTTAGGAATCAGGCGAAATAAGCACGCTGGCAAATCCGCGGTTACTCAATATACCCGTGTAACCATATATTTACCACTGACAATTTACTCAATTAATTGAGTAAATTGTTGGCAATCTTTTTGTTCAACGTCAGCGCATTTGAGACAGAGAAATGTGGTAGAAATATTTGGTTTATTCTATAATAAATAGATTATATCAATAAATAAGTTAATAAAATTGATATTTTTCTTGACAAGATTAATAACTTTAATTAAGTTATCAATAATTAATTTGATGAGGTGTTTATTATGAATAAGATACCAGGTTGTTGTCCGTCCTGCAACGGGCAATTAGCGGTGACAGAATTGCAATGCAAGAAATGCGCGACTACCATTAAGGGTGATTTTTTTATGCCTCTGATGGCCGCGCTGAACCAGGAAGATGAACTTTTTCTTAAGGTTTTTCTGGAGACCAGAGGCAATATCAAGGAAATGGAAAAACGGCTGGGTATTTCATACCCGACAGTCCGCATCCAACTGGACCAATTAATCCAGTCGCTAGGGCTGGGAACGCCACCACCTGATTACAGCCGTCGGCGCATTGAAATATTGACCAGACTGGAAGAAAAAGAAATAACCGCTTCTGAGGCGCTAAAAGCGCTGAAAGAAATAGGAAAGGAAGGCTCATTATGAAAGAGGAAAGGATGAAGATCCTTAAGATGCTCGGGGATAAAAAGATTACGCCGGAAGAAGCGTCGCAACTGCTGGAGGCGCTGGATGAATCCGAACCGCTGCCAGGCGAAACGCCGCACAAGGATAAATACCTGAAGGTGCGCGTCTATGAAAACAATATGAACGAACCGAAGGTGAATGTCGATATACCGCTGGGATGGGGCAAAGGGCTGAGCGGTTTTATAATGCCCCAGATTGAAGAGAAGCTTAAGGCTAAAGGCTATTCTTTTAATATTAAGGAATTGATGGACAGCATCGCCAAGGGGCAAACCCAGAAAATCGTTGATATCAAGGATGGGAACGACAAAATTGAAGTCTATATTGAATAAGAGAACGGAAGAATGGAATATGAAGAAGAAAACAATAGTCATTGGCTTAGCATTTATATTGGCAAGCAGTTTATTATTACTTGCTAAAGAAGGCGAAAAAGCATCTGCGCAAGGAACTAAGATAGAATGTGACGTAAAAGATGTGCAGAACTTTTATCATTGCGATGCATGCGGAAAACTCCTTAGGGGATTTAAGTGCCCTGTTTGTAAGGATGGAAAATGTGACTGGTGCAAACAGGCCATGGCAAAAATAGCCAGTCTGACTCAATCTGTTGCTACTAAAACACAACAGCCATCACAAGCGCAAAAAGATGCATTGCGGAATGCGCAGAAAGAATTTAACGAGCATAAGGGGAAATGCTGTGAGATTAACGAACTTAAAGATTTTAAATGTCCTTGTTGCGGGGCTCCCTTAAAAAGTCTGGAGGAAACTGACCTTGTCGTTAAGAGCAAGTGCCAATTTTGCCAATCGGACAAAATCAAACAGAAAGAATATTGCGTTAAGTGGATATACGATTGCCCGGACCATAAAGGAATTTTGCTATCAACTAAATATAATAATACCTGTCCCGAATTAGTAGATGACGGTAAAGGAAAAAAGAAGGAATGTAAAAAGCCTTTGGAGTTGGTCGCCGTGAGTATTGAAGAGGTCATTGATAAATACATTTGCCCCGAGTGCGGTGAGACATCTGATAAACCAGGAAAATGTTCAAAATGCAATAAGGACTTGACTAAAATAAAGACCTGCGAAAAGCCAGGGGCATCCCCCACTATTGACAGGGCCGAATCTAAAATGGAATGTACTTTTGAATTAGTGAGTAATTTGACATTCGTACAGGCTAAAGTTAACGGGAGAGAAGAGAGCTTTATTTTAGATAGTGGCGCCCCTACGTTGGTTCTTAATGAAAGGTATTCAAAATCTGACAATCCAGGCGGAAGCGCCGGAGCTGTTAGCGGCTCGGCATCATATCAAAAGATTAGGATTAAGCAATTTGAATGGATGAAAATAAAACTCATGGATTACGACGCCATAGCAATGAATATTGAACAGCTTGAAATGGCAACAGGCAAAAAAATATTTGGTTTAATAGGCTATCAACAAATCAAGGATTACGTGCTGCAAATTGACTATAAAGAAAAGGAACTTGTTTTGTTGGAAACAATTGGCGCTAAGACTGATTTCTCCGCGGTCATTCCATTCGAACAAAAAGTTCATATACCAATAGTTACAGCCAAAATTGGCAACAAACAATTCAGATTTGGGATTGATACCGGTGCGGAAACCAATCTGCTTGATTTACCTGCCGAAAAGAAA
Organism: Planctomycetota bacterium; assembly: GCA_043808305.1. Taxonomy (GTDB): domain Bacteria; phylum Planctomycetota; class MHYJ01; order JACQXL01; family JACQXL01; genus JBBAAP01. Next base: position 4,789 of record JAZDFB010000111.1, read on the forward strand.
ATTGATGAGGAAGAATTTAAGAGTCGTGACACAGCCAAACTAATCGGTGCAAACCAAGGAGAAACAGCAGTAAAAATGGCGCAATTAAAGGAACTGATAATAGATACAAAAGTATTTAAGGATATGAAGTTTGTTATACAAGATATTTCTCATTTAAATCAAGGTTATGGTTTAAACATAGATGGACTGTTGGGATTGCCTTTTCTAAGCTATCAGAAAACAAGCATAGATTTTCCCAACAGGAAGATATACTTATGGAAATAGCCTGTCAGAGTTAAGACACAGAAGACACATATATTCCAGTGATGCACGCCACCTGCGCAAATGCAGTAATTAGGCCCATTTAATGGCATCATTTTCCCAAGCTCGCCCGAGTGGCTGAGGAATCAGGCAAAATAAGCACACCATTAAAGTCTTCCCATAGTTTTTACCCCTCCAGTTAATTACGAGGTATATGAGATATAGTATCAGGGCGTATGAGATATAGTATCAGGGCGTATGAGATATAGTATCAGAGTATATGAGATATAGTATCAGAGTATATGAGGTATAGTATCAGAGTATATGGGATATAGTATCAGGGTATATGAGGTATAGTATCAGGGCATATGAGGTGTAGTATCAGGGTATATGGGGTATAGTATCAAGGTATATAAGATATAGTATCAGAGTATATAGGGTATAGTATCAGGGTATATGGGATGGCATTACAGGGTATATAGCATCCGGGGGAAGGGGGTATGGCATGGGGGAGTATACCCCCCCTGGAGCTGAAAGTGTACAGTTAATCTTCTTTCCTGACATATACGATAATGGTAATAAGATAAGGGATGGGCTAAAAAGGGGTGGTTTTAGAAAACTATGCCTTGTAATTCAGTAAAATAGCCACTTTACGGAGTTAGGGCCTGTCCCGCGAGCTCTGTCCCGCGAGCTCCTTTAATAAATATTAGCACCTGAGTAACAGACCCTATATTTTGCTTGTCCTGTAAGGATAATCATTTATTTCTTTGGTCTTCCGAGCTTTTTACTCCCCAAATACCGCTTTCTCCGGATTAGGATGCGTTATTTTTCCAGTTGCCTTTTTATATCTTCTATAGCCTGACGTGCCTCCGGAGCTTGGGTGTCGTTAGGGGCTAATTCCAGGAACCGCTCCCAATCTGCAATGGCTTTCCTGAACTCTTTTTTATTGGCATAGACGATGCCGCGACCACAGTATGCCTTGGCTGATTTCGGGTTGAGCCTTATTGCCTCTGTAAAATCCAATATTGCCTTATCTGCCAGTTCCTGATTAATATTTTCACCTTGGCGGAGTGCACTTAACGATCTATTAACATAGATACTGCCGCGTTCTATGTATACCTGGGCATATCTGGGGTTCAGCCTGATGGACTCATTAAAATCTCCCAGCGCTTTATCTGCCAGATGACGATATATATCTGAGTTATTATTCCCGGGGGACTCCTGCTTCGCTTTATAGATATAGGTGACGCCGCGGTTAAAGTATGTTCGGGCATATTTAGGGTCCAGCCTGATTGCCTCATTATAATTTGTGATTGCCTTATCCCATTCGCCTTTATTGCAATAGGCAAAACCAATGTTGTTATATGCCTGGGCATATCCGGGGTCCAACCTGAGGGCTTTATTCAAATCAGCCATAGCCTTATCAAATTCGCCTTTGCCGGCGTAGGTTCCGCCGCGGCCGTTGTATGCGCTGATATTTTTGGGGTCAAGCCTGATTGCCTCGTCAAAATCTGCAATCGCCCTGTCAAACTCGCCTTGAACCCGATAAGCAGAGCCGCGGTTGCTGTATGCATTGCCTAACTTGGGGTCAAGTTTGATTGCCTGTGTGAAATCAGCTATGGCCTGGTCTAATTCCTCAATGTCATGATAGGTCATGCCACGGTAGTTGTATGCCTTGGCATTCTCCGGGTCTAACCTGATTGTCTCGTTATGGCCGGTTATGGCCAAATCGAATTTGCCTTGCATCGCATAGGTCCGGGCGCGGTTAGAACGCGCATCTATATATTGGGGGTTTAGCCTGATGGCCTCATTATAATCCGCTATGGCTTTGTCTAATTCATTTATAAAGCCGTAATTAATGGCCCGGTTGTTATATGCGCCTTCATATTCGGGACAGAGCTCTATTGCCTTGGTGTAACTCTTGATTGATTCGCCGTAGTTTTTCTGCTTGCTCTCAATATTTCCCTTAGCGAACCAGCCTATGTGGCTGTTGGGGTCTAATTCCAGCACTTTCCTGTAATCAGGGATTGCCTTCTCGGGTTGATTATAGGTATATTCCGTAATCAGCGCGCGTTCGTAATAGGAATATGCCAACGTTGGAGTAGCGCTAATTGCCTTGCTGAAATACTCAAATGCCTTATCATATAGTTCCCTTGTTATAACTTGGTCTAACGGCTGTTTAGCCAAGCTGGCATCAGGGGGTTTCTTGCCTTTGGCTGGCTCAGCCTTTTCTTTATAGGCATAGCCGATGACCTGATAGGCATCGCCAAAGGTCGGGTCCACCTCAAGCGCATCCTGGGCAAGCTTAATTTTTTGGTCAGGTGTCGGCGCACCGTTTGCCCGTTCTAGAATCTTCTTTGCCTCAGCCCTTAAGTCCACGGTTCTCTGTGCCTTGACCACCGCTTCTTTGACTTGCTTATCTTCCTGCTGTTTTTTGGCTTCCTGAGCCTTGATTATTTCCTCACTTTTCTTAAGCAAATCCTGTATCTTTTCATCCTGCGACGCCAGCGCCAGGACTTTATCACACCAGGTCTTTGACTCGTCATAGTTCTTGTTCTCAAAAGCCGACTCTGCCTTGACCCGATAAGATTCTATCTCTTTCTTCTTGCCGGCTGATGATGTCATAAGCCCGATTATTACCGCTGCCAGGATAACCACGGCGCCGATTATTGACAGGCTGGCAAATTTATTTTTCATCAGTTTCAGGTATATTTTTGTTATGCTTGAAGTCCGTTTTGCCGTAATCTGCGCACCTTCCAAATACCGCTTCAGGTCCTGCGCTAATGCATCTGCTGTCTGATAGCGTCTTGTCTTGTCTTTATTCAGGCACTTCAGGCAGATGGTCTCAAGGTCTTTGGCAATGATACGGACGATGGTACTGGGCGCAGGCGGATCATCATTGATTACCTTGGATAAGACTTCATATATCTCCTTGCCGGGAAAAGGCACTTGGCCGGTGATGCAGTGGTATAACGTGGCTCCTAAAGAGAATATATCGGAGCGCGAATCAATTTCATCCTTTTTACCCATGGCCTGCTCCGGCGGCATATAGTCAGGCGTGCCTAAAGCCGTTCCGGACATGGTCAGCGAGCGGTCCAGCCCGGTCAGTTGCTTGGCCAGCCCGAAATCGGCGATATGGACCTTGCCGGTTTTATCTATCATGATATTGGCCGGCTTGATATCGCGATGGACGATATTTTGCTGGTGCGCATAATGAAGCGCCGCGGCTGTCTGGAGGATGATTTTCGTGATATTTTGCAGTGATGCCTTATTCTTGGATTTGATAATGGCATCAAGGGATGTCCCTTCTATATAATCCATGGTGAAGTAGTGTTGTTTATTTATGACGCCGGCTTCATAGACCTGAACGATATTGGGATGTTTGAGCTTGGCGACGGCCGCGGCCTCGCGCTGGAAACGCTCAAGAATGTAAGCGTCTTTGGAGGTAATAACCTTGAGTGCTACCCTGCGGTTTAAGGCCGGATCTAAGGCCAGATAGACCGCGCCCATCCCGCCCTGGCCGAGTTTCTTCTCAATGGCATATTTGCCAAAGGTGCTTGCCATGCCAAGAATCTAATTTAAAAATGCCCTATTGTCAACTAAAAGCTTGGCTAAGAGGGTAGGGGCAGGGTAACCCTAACTATCCAAAAATCGATGGTTGTATTGCGTCCATAACGTAAGCGAGTTCTATTCGCCAATCCAGCAGTAGAAATTTACCTTCTTAAAAACTGCCGTTTTCGCTGAAGACGTACAGCCAACGTGATGGTCAACAATGGCGGGGTAGTCCACCAGTTACTTAACAAGGACGCTTATGTTGTCTTGCGATATGCCGCTATATAGGAATCACAATAAATAAATTTGTTAAACAGCAATTCCGCCGTAATCATTGCATCCATCAACTCGTCATCCAGCGGGTTCATAATGGCGGCGTCAAGGCCATATCCGATTGCCATTACCAGCGCAGTCCGGTTGACAAGCGGCCTGTCATTACATCCCTGAGAGATATTGCTTAAACCGCACACGGTCTTTGGCGCCGGGTTTGACAGCATCTTAAGCTCGCGAATGGTTTGGATTGATGCACTGCTTTGGTCCTGGGCAAACTTAACCGGTAAGAATACTGGGTCAAGATAAACGTCATCTGCAGTCAGCCCTGCTTCCATGGCGCCGGCCAGAATCTTAAGCCCGATTTCCACGCGCGCCTGAATGGAATTAGGCATCCCTTTTTCATCCATACACAGCCCCAGGATTGACGCTTTATACCTGACTGCTAAATTCAGCAGGTTTTGCAGTTTGGCTGTTTCGCCGGTAGTCGAGTTTATGAGTGTTTTCTGATTGCATAGTTTAAGTCCGGCTTCTATTACCTGCGGTTTAGCGCTGTCTAAGCTCAAAGGCGCATCGGTTACTGACTGAATCGTTTCCACCAACCATTGCATTGCCGCGACATCGTCAGTTGCGGCCGGGCCGACATTGACATCCAGCATATTAGCGCCTGCCTGGACCTGCCTTTTGGCGATGTTCTGGATAACGGTTTTGTCTTTGGCTTGAATCGCCTGGCGGATGTCCTTAAACATCCCGTTGATTCGTTCGCCTATTATCAGCATCTTGGTTCATTCCTTATTTCCAGCAATGTCTTTAAGTCCAGCCGTATTTATAACAGGTTTCATACATAATTACAATATTTTCAGGGGGGCTGTTTGACTGAATATTATGGCAGGGACCGAGGATATAACCGCCGTTCTTGCCCAGTATGCGCAGGTTGTCTAATACTTCCTGGCGCACTTCTTCTTTGGAACCGAATGGCAGGGTATATTGATTATCCACTCCGCCGTGGAAGATAATTTTATTGCCGAAATCGCGTTTAAGGGCATCTCGTTCCATGCCTTTACAGCGCCATTGGATAGGGTTTAAGATATCAATGCCTGCTTCTATCATATCAGGAATGATTTTTCTTATGGCGCCGTCATCATGGTGGAAGACGAAGACCCCGGACTGATGAGCCAGGTTTATCATTCGCTTCATCCGCGGAATAAAGAATTCGCGGATCTGCGCCGGAGAGAACATAAGGTCTTCCTGCGACCCCAAATCTTCAGCGATATAGCTGTAAGTTACCTTGCCTGGAATCTGTTCATAGACGCGTAAAGTATTCGCATAGCATAAGTCAAAGAGTTTGTCCAGGCAGAAATGCACAATATCAGGATTGAGTATCAAATCCATTAATGCTTGTTCCTGCCCCCTTAATTCTTTGTAAGCCATAAAGGGTTCTGACCCGCCGCCCTGCACGGGAAAATCTTCTTTGCCTGCAAGTTGTTGTGGAATAACAGAGTAGTCATACCAATCAGGATTGGGCCATTTATAATTGAGTTTGATTTCATCAAGGGTCTCATATTGGGCCAGAGGATGATGCACACATTCTTCGTATACGCCTGTCCCATAATCGACCTTTTTGTATTGGCATCCAAAGGCATCGGTATTATCAGGAAGAGGCGGCCCCGCATATTTGGGCCTTACAACAACAGGACGGTCGATATGCAGCCGCTTGAATATGTCCCAGATATTGTCACAGCCCAAATATTGCCTGAGTTTTTCCGTGGCTTCATCAGTTGCCCAGTAGTCCATAGGGATACGGTCAGGCTTTTGGCGTTTAAGCGCCGCCAGCCAGCGTTCACGCGGTGTCATAGTTTCTTTTGTCATAATTTAATTATTAAAATATATTGATTCAGCAAACGCATCCTGGAAAGATGCGTCAGTGGACAAGTTTAAAAAGTTTGTCGTATGGGCGATATTTTCCGTTTCTTCCCGGGCATTTTGCGAAATAAGCGCCAGCCTGGCGCCTTCAGCCGCTGCATTACCTACAAATACCACTTTTTCCAGTGCCGTATTCGGTATTAGGCCTATGATTTGAGCGTTCTTTTTATCAATATAATTTCCAAATGTTCCGGCAATAAATATGTGTTCAATATCATCATCGGCCACATCAAGTTGGTTTTTAAGGATTTGAATCCCGGCGGATATTGCGGCTTTGGCAAGTTGTATCTCGCGTATGTCTTCTTGAGTGATTATAATGTCATTGCGGCCGCTTTTCGAGATAACAAAGGAATTATGCCTGATAGAATCCAATAAAGTATGCGAGAGATTATTGGTAATTTCCAGCTGTTTCTTGGGCCTGAATTTACCCGTATCATCGATTATTTTTAGTTTGATAAGGTCAGCCATAGCATCTAAAAGGCCTGACCCGCAGATACCTTCCGGCGGGGTATTACCGATGGTTTTATAAAAAACGCCTTCATTGGTGATACGCAAAGATTCGATTGCGCCCGTATTGGCTCTCATTCCGTTATTTATCCGGACTCCTTCAAATGCAGGGCCTGCGGCAGTTGAGGTGCAGACGAGTTGCTTTTTTGAGCCGAGGACAATTTCGCCGTTCGTTCCGATGTCGATAGCCAGATTAATTTTGTCGCTATGATGCAGCCCTAAAGCGAGTATCAGCCCGACTGTATCTCCGCCGACAAATCCGGCAATGTGCGGGAATACGTATACATTGGCATCGGGATTTGTTGTTATGCCTAATTCTTTTGACTTGATATTACGATGCCCGGTATATGCCGGCTCGAACGGCATTGCGGCTAAGGTTTCCATACTGGCGTTAACCAGGAGATGCTGCATTACGGTATTGCCGACGATTGTGATATCATTTATGTCAATGGTATTTATTGATGTTATCGCCGCAAGCCTCTCGATGATTTTATTTATCACCTTGATTATTTTTTGTTGCAGGTTGGACAGGCCGTTTTCCTGGGTAATGGCGTAATTTATTCTTGAAATGACATCAGCGCCATGAATTGCCTGGGTATTGGTTTCCGATACTGTTGCCAGGTCATCGCCTGTGGTCAGGTCAATCAGGATACCAAACACGGTTGTCGTGCCGATATCCAATGCCAAACCGTAACTGGGGCGGTTTTTCTTGATTAACGGATGAAACGGATATCTTTGGTTCCTGATGGTTGAAACAAGTTTCTTCCTGTCCGGCTGGATATTTTTAGGAATAAAAATTACAGTATCATGTTCCAGTTTTGTCTGGCAGGACAATCGGGTATCGCGTTTGGATTCTTTGGTTGGCAAGTGTTTATCAGCGTGATTCTGTTGTGATGGAGTTGCTTCTATTTCTACTTTACACTTGCCGCATCTGCCTTGGCCGCCGCAAGGGAAATCAATAAATATTCCTGCAAGTGTCACGGCGTCTTTTATGGTGGCGCCGAATGGCACCGAAACGTCAATGTTTTCCGGATGAAAGGTTACTTTTACCGGCGAACTCATTTTAGCCTGCTTTCGCGATGCGCCGTTATGTAACCCATGCAATATTCGTCTTTATTTAAGAGCGCCTCAGTCGCCTTTATTGCGGACATCATCGATTTGTCAGTCGGGTCGAGTATTGCCGAATCAAGTCCGGCCCAAATGGCCATTGTTATAAAAGTTGAGTTTAGGAGTTTCCTGTTAGGCAACCCAAAGGAAACATTGCTGACTCCGCAGATTGTCTTAATTCCGGGCAATGTTTTTATCAGTCTTAATGATTCCAGGAATTCTATCCCCTGGGTAGGCTCTGCTGCGACCGAACGCACTAAAGGGTCTATGTATAAATCCGCCGGCGATATCTGATAGGCATTTGCTGATTGAATCAGTTTTCTGGCAATATCAAATCTTTCCTGCGCGTTATTCGGCATGCCTTTTTCATCAATAAGAAGCGCAATCACGCCGGCATTATATTTTTTGGCAAGCGGGAATATTATCTCGAATTTATCCTTTTCGGCCGTAACCGAATTTATTACGGCCCGGCCGGTATGCGCCTTAAGTCCGGCTTCGATTGCTAAATGGTTTGGGCTGTCGATAACCAGCGGAACGTTGACTTTTTGTTGGATGGTTTTTATCAGCCATGTTATTTTCTCTAATTCCTCATTTATTTTAGTCCCGCAATTTACGTCGAGCATATCCGCACCGCAGGCTGTTTGTTCGCAGGCAATTTGCTGGATATAAGCTGCGTCCTTATTTTCTATGGCTTGGGCAATATCTTTTCGGGTGGAATTTATCTTTTCACCGATTATTATCATTTTAAATCTTTAAGAGTTCTTTTGCTTTATCCACTGCCGAAGCGGCATCACCCGCGTAGCCGTCAGCGCCGACTTCACGGCTGAAACTTTCGGTTATGGGCGCCCCGCCGATCATTATTTTCACATTGTTTTTTAACCCGGCTGACTTTAATGCGTCTATTGTTGTTTTTATTGCCGGCATTGTGGTCGTCAAAAGGGCGGACATCCCCAAAATCTGCGGCTGTTTCTCTTTTATAATGCTGATGAATTTATCGGGTGACACGTCAATCCCGATGTCAACTACCTCAAAACCGGCGCCCTCCATCATCATGGCCACGAGGTTTTTGCCGATATCGTGCAAATCACCTTTGACTGTTCCGATAGCAAACCTTGCCACAGGTTTTACGCCTGTTTTGGATAGCAGAGGTTTTAATATTTCCATAGCAGTTTTCATTGCCCTGGCCGCGATAAGCACTTCAGGGATGTAAAATTCATTTGCCTTAAACTTTGTGCCGACAACATTCATCCCGGCGATAAGCCCTTCCTTGAGGATTTGACCGGAAGGCGTTCCTTCGTTTAATGCCTGCTGGACCAATTCTTTTACTTTAGGCGCTTTGCCGGAGATTAGATTTTCTGCTATTTCCTGCATTTTAACCATTTTATTCCGCCTTCTTTCTTGATTTAATTTTATACGTTTCCTTTTACGCCATAATATTCTTGATTCATAATAACTAATTTTAAAAATAGTTCAATAATTATACGACAACACTGAAGTATTTACTTGATTAATATTTTATTGCAGGTATATTAATTTTTGAGAATTGAATAAAATAGGTTACTTGTATTTAAGAAGGGTGCATTCTGCCAGGGATTGAAATCCGACGGGATTACGGCAGAAATAAGATGATATTACGGGAATAAACCAATGCAAAATTCCAGAGATGTGATAGATAATCTACTGCGGAAGAAGCCGGCAGACCGTTTTGGGGTATTTGACGACCCCTGGGATGATGCTCTTAGAAAGTGGTTGAATGAAGGATATCCAAGGAATGCGGAAGGCAAGCCGGTGGATGCTATTGACCATTTTAACTTTGATATGTGTTCGGTCGGGGGGTGGTTTGATACGATGCCTCTGCGCGGAGTTGCGGAGGTTATTGAACAGACAGATGATTGGATTGTTACGAGAAACGGCGCCGGGGCGGCGTTTAAATACTGGAAGAACAAATCGGGCACGCCCGAACACGTTGATTTTAGAATGACCAGTCGTCAAATCTGGGATAAAGAATACCGACCGCATCTCCTGGCGCTGGACAGGCAGCGAATAGATATTAAAAGCGCCAAGGAAAATCTGTTCAAACGAAAAGGGCAGGGACGATGGACATTTTACGGACACCTTTTTATCTGGGAAAATATGCGCCGGACTATGGGTGATATCTGTATGTATGAAAGCCTTCTGCTTGACCCTGACTGGGTTAATGATTATAACCGCGTTTATACAGATTTTTTCAAAGCCCATTATCGTGTCCTGCTCGAAGAAGCGGGGAAACCTGACGGAATCTGGATGTATGAAGACCTGGGCTATAATAAAGGCCTATTTTGTTCGCCCAAGATTTTAGAAGAAATGTTTTTCCCATATTTTAAGGAGTTAGTTGATTTCTTCCACTCCTACGACCTTCCGGTGGTGCTTCATAGCTGCGGTGGAATCGAAGCCGCGCTTCCTTTGGTTGTTAAAACAGGATTCGACGCATTAAATCCGATGGAAGCCAAGGCCGGTTGTGACCCGCTGCGGTTTGCGGAAAAGTACAAGGATAAACTGGCGTTCGTAGGAGGCTTGGATGCGCGTATCTATGAGTCCGGTGACCGCGACCTGATTCGCCGCGAAATTACTAAACTCGTTAATGGCATGAAAAACCTCGGCGCCAGATATATATTTGGGTCAGACCATTCAATCTCGACAAATGTCCGCTACGCCGATTTTAAGTATGGACTTGATGTCTTTAAGGAAATTTCTGAATTATAGGGGCAGGCAGCATTTATAAGAATGGGATGATTTTATCACGCCAAAGTTCAGGTTGATTTATTAAAAGGTTCTTCTTTAACACCCTTAGTGACTTTTACGATATAAGATTTCCCGCCTGCTTTTTCAATGGCACAAGCAACTTCATGAGTTTTATCAGGGGCATAGACGGTGATGCAACCGCCGCCGCCTGAGCCGTTTATCTTACCGCCTAGGGCGCCGGCTTTTGCTGCAGCTCCAAGCATTTTTTCTATTTTGGCAGTAGAAATATTGAGGTAGTCTCTTAAAATCTGATGGTGTTTATTAAGTAACTTGCCGAAAATAATTGGATTAATATCCGGCTGAGAAAGAATATTCTTTGCTTGCTGGGTCAGATCGCGGTTAATAATAGTACCTTCAAATAATAATTTTAAATCAGCCGGAAGATTTTTCCCATCCTGTAATTTAGCGGATTGTAACCTGAAATCACTGCGTTGGCTGGAAATAATTCTGACCGCTTCAAAAATGCCGTTTTTAATCCGACTGAGGATATTTTTAGTGCTTTTAGATTGAGCTGAATCTCCCAAAACAAAACCGCTAAACTTGGCTGGCAGTTTGGTAATTCGTGGTATTCGGTTATTGTTAGTTGTGAATCTGTTTGGCTTGCCCTGCGGACAGGCAGGCGGTGGGGCAGGCTCAATAAATAATAGAGAGCCGATACTGGAAGTGAAATGGTCCATCATTCCACCAGGTTCGGTGAATTCCAAGACTTCGGCTTCATAGGCTAAGTGGGCAATCTCTGCTGGATTATCCTTGAGGGGGTTACTCGCAATAGTGAGCAAGAATTTGACCCACGCCACACAAAGCGCCGAAGAACTGGATACACCGGCGCCAATCGGAATCTTACCTCGCAGGATGCAGTTATAGCCGCGGGGAAATTTTACACCTTGCCGTTTGAGAACATTAACACAACTGCGGAGATAATCACGTTCCCGAATGTATTTAATCTCTTGGCGAAAACAAAATTCATCCTGATCTTTTATATTGGGCATTTTGATACGGAAAATATCATCATTACGAGGAATCCCGCTTATCTTAATTCGCAGGTTAGTCGCCATGGCGATAACTGGTAACCCCAAATAATCCTGGTGTTCGCCAAAAAGACATATCCGGCCTGGTGCTGAGACGACTGTTTTATCAGTCTTGTTCATAGTTTAAGAATGCCGATTATGGATTTTTCTCATTTCATAAAGGTCAGTTTTTGTATTAATCCCCTTAAGTGCAACAGATTCTTTAATCTGCAGGGCGGATATTTTTTCGCCTTGTTTAGATAGTATCTCAATAATATCAGTCAGATAATATTCTTTCTTACAATTATTAGTTTTGATTTTAGGTAAAAGTGATAATACCTTTGGAGCGTTAAAACAGTAGTGAGAAGTGCATACTTCTCTAACCAGTTTTTCAGTTGGGGTAGCATCTTTTTCTTCTATAATTTTCATGATTTTACCATGAATATTACGGATAACCCGCCCATAGGAAGGTGGATTCTCAAATACTGCGGTAATCAAAGTGGCGGTTGCTCCGGTCCGGTTGTGATGGTTAATAAGTTTTTTGATAATAACCGGTGTAATAAAAGGCGCGTCACCCGGCAAAACAACCAAATTACCTTTATAGCTGTTTAACCACGCTGCACAGGATTTCGTTACCTGCAATAAAGCATGGCCTGTTCCTAACTGTGGTTCTTGCAGAGCATATTGAAATCTATCGCCCAATATTTTTTTTATCTCAACTGAATTAAAACCAACAACCACAATAATCTCTTTTAGTCCGATCTTTTTACAGGCATTGGCGACATATTGAATAACCGGTTTATTGTGAATTCTGAAAAGAAGCTTTGATTTTTTAGCCTCCATTCGAGTGCTTTTACCAGCCGCTAATATTACCGCAACTATGCCTTGCAATGGCTGACTCCTTTTAAAATATTATTATTTTGTATAATAATAAAAACTCGCCTGATGGCAAAGAAATACTCGGTTTTCTTTGACGATGAGATTACTCCTTGATATTATTTATCTTGGTTTAGTGAACAATCTTAGTAAGCGCAAAATCTATGAAAAAAGCAAGAATAGGTATTATCGGATTGGGCAGTCGCAGTAGCATGGCTATCCATTGGCACCAACCGAGAGGTAATTCTATTGTCGTAGCTGGTGCAGATATCAGCAAAGATAATTTAGAGAAATTCAAGGACAGCATTAATAAAGATGCCTTAATCACCACGGATTATAAACAACTTTTAAAACGCAAAGATATTGATTCCATAGTAATTACATCACCGGATTCTACGCATGAAAAATATGCTATTAGCGCTTTAAGAGCCGGTAAACATGTATTCTGCGAAAAACCACTGGCTATTACCACGGATGGCTGCGACCGTATTCTGAGGGAATGGAAAAAATCGCGCAAAAAACTTATGGTCGGGTTCAATATGCGCTATATGAGAATATTTCGAGTTATGAAAGAGGTTGTGGATTCCGGAGCTATTGGCCAGATAAAAGCAGTTTGGGTCCGCCATTTTGTCGGCAGGGGTGGCGATTGGTATTATCACGATTGGCATGCGAACCGTAAAAATACCACTGGTTTGTTATTGCAAAAAGCGTCTCATGATTTGGATATGATACATTGGATTACCGGCAAGTACATCAGGAAAGTATCTGCTTTTGGCAGTCTTGATTATTACGGCGGAAATAAACCAAACGATCTGAGATGCCCGAATTGTCCTGAAAAGGAAACCTGTATCGAGGTTCAATACGGAGATATGGAACAGTGCGTTTTCAGAAAAGAAGTAAATGTCGAAGACAATAATGTAGTAATAATGGAATTAGAAAACGGAATAAAAGCGTCTTATGTGCAATGCCATTTTACGCCCGAGTATTTTAGGAACTACACGTTCATCGGGACGGAAGGCAGGATTGAAAATCTTGATGATGACAATAAAATTATCGTCAAAATGCGGCCGCGTTCCAATAAATGGAAAAACCTTGCTGATAGAACGTATGAAATAAAACCAGCAATAGGAGGACACTCTGGGGCGGATCCTGTAATATGCAAGGATTTTGTGGATATGATACTTACTGGTAAAGAGCCGCTGGCTACCCCGATTGCCGGTCGGATGAGCGTTGCTGTTGGCTGCGCGGCTACAAAATCTCTTCGCAGCGGAGGGAAAGTATTTGAAGTCCCGCCGCTGCCTGCATGGCTTAAAAAATATGAATCCAAGAGAGAGACTGCTCACAGCGCTGAATTGTAACATTCCGGATCGAGTGCCGATTTCTACATACGAACTGGTTGGCTATAATAGTCAGGCGTGGGAAAACAACATACCTTCTTATCAGAAATTGATGAAGGCCATCCGCGAGAAAACAGATTGTGTTTGTATGTGGGGTCCAAGGTCAAATGCCACCTTCTTGGAATCATCATCCCCGATTAGCGTGGATAAAACTGAATGGCGAGAAAACCATACTACTGTTTGCAAAAGAACTCTGCACACTCCCGAAGGACCCCTGACACAAACTAAAAAGATTATGGATGGGCTAAATACCGTATGGCAGACCGAACATTTGTGCAAGAGTGTTCAGGATGTTGACCGGGCCCTCTCCATACCATACCGACCTTTATCCTATGATACCTCGGATTATGCCAGAATTCAGCAGGAAGTAGGCAATAATGGCATTATTATGGCTGATTTGGCCGACCCTCTGTGCCTTGCGGCGGAGTTAATGGAGTTGGGCGAATATACTGTTTGGGCAATGACAGAAACAAAGCATTTTGACAGAACGATAGAAATATTGAATGAAAGGAACATGGAAAACTTAAAAAGAATGCTTGAAATTAACGTGGTTGACCTTTACCGAATTTACGGACCGGAATATGCCACTCCGCCTTTTTTACCGCCCAAGTTATTCAAGAAAGCAGTCCTTCCTTATGTTTCCAAGATGGTTGACTTAATTCACAGCAAAGGAGCGAAAGCAAGGATTCATTGTCATGGCAGAATCAGCGAGGTGCTTGAAACGATACTGGAGACGGGCGCTGATGCCATAGACCCTTGTGAAGGACCGCCCGACGGTGATATTACGCTGGCTGATGTTAAGAAACGCCTTTATAAGAAGATGTGTATTTTTGGTAACATCCAACTTAAAATACTGGAAAATGGAAGTTCTGATGAAGTAAAAAATACGGTGACGCAATGCCTGGATTCTGCCAAGGATGGCGGCGGCTATGTGATTATGCCGACTGCCGCTCCGATAAATTCACTTTTGGTGCATAAAACAGAAGAAAATTATTTGCTGTTTATAAACACTGCTTTAGAATACGGTATATACTAAAATAACGGTTTTGTTAACAATTAGTATGAAAGCATCCCGAATAAAGCTGCCCAATAACCTCATTTTATCCCGGCACAAAGCCTAACCCTAAGATATCAATACTCTAACTGATTAATAAATGAAGTCAAAAGTTTAGCTGGCCGGGATATAAGGGCATATATATACACCCTGCCTCTGAAGGGAATAAAAGGGTTAATAAGTGCCGGGTTTATAGAGATTCGACCAATTCAAACTCAATTGTTGCATTGCGTTCATATTGTAAGTAGGAATTTGCTATTTTGTATTGACAGGCATGTTGCAGAACATATAAATAATAATATGAAAAAAACTATTTGGTTAATGCTGTTTTGCGGATTGATTATCCTGAATATCATCAGCGTGGCTGATGCCAAAAGCAATGAGGAAATCTATCAGGAGAAACTGAGCCAGCTTAAACCGGATGATGCCAAGGGGCATTATGAATTGGGGTCTTGGTGCGTTCAGAACAAGCTGGTTGAACAGGCCAAAGCGCAATTTGAAAAGGTCCTGGAATTAGACCCGAACCATGCCGGAGCCCATGAGAAATTAGGCCACGTCAAATATAAAGATAAATGGCAGACGCCTGAGGAGCTGAAAGCCCAGGGATTAGCGCTCTATAAAGGCAAGTGGATGCCCTATGATGAGGCGATGAAAGCCCAGGGCTATGTCAAGTTTGAAGATAACTGGATGCTGCCCAAAGAGCGTGACCTGATAATCAAGCTGGATAAATCATTTCCCTGGACCGGTTCAATCGACAAACCGGGCGCCGACTCCGAAGGCCTGGCCTGGGAAAAGGCGCGCGAGAAAGAGACCGAGCACTTTATGGTGCGGACCGACCTTTCGGTTGATGCCCTGAACGATATCTGTTTCCTGATGGAATCAGCCTATTTTATCTGGGATGACTTTTTTAAATTGGTTAACCCGAATGATAAAACCGCCGCCAAGTCCAAGGAGAAGTTTAAAGTCCTGGTCCCGAAAAGTCGGCAGGAGTTTGAAAAGGTATGGGAGGATTCATTGGGCTCTCAACCGCCACCGATGGGGAAAGGCGCTTTTATCCCTAAAGGAGAGCCATCCAATAAGTCACGCGAAGACAAGTTATTGACTTATTACTTCCAACAGGAAGATAAAAAGACAACCGCCAATACACTGCTCCATGAAGGCACGCACTACGCGATAATATTGGTTCAACGCGCTTATCTTACGCACAAACCGCCCCCGATATGGTTGAACGAAGGACTCTGCACTTATTTTGAATCAGGCAGGATTGAAGGGAAAAAACTGGTTAACGATAATATCAGCCAGGAAAGGTTTCAATATATACAACTGGCCATAACCGACAAGACTTATATCAAATTGAGTGATTTTATCAATAGCCCGGTTTCCAAATACAGTTATTCGCAAGACAGCGCCAGCATCTACTATCCTGAAGGCTGGAGCCTGATATATTTCTTGTCCAAGGGGAAGGACGGCAAATATAAGCCGTGTCTGCAAAAGTATTTTGACGCATGGAAAAGCCTGAAAATAGATTTACAAAGCGACAGTAAAGACCTTTGGATTCAAGACAAACCCGGACACGTTAAGCTCTTTGAACAATGTATGGGCGTCCCGATGGACCAGTTAGAACAGGAATGGCTGGATTATATTTCAGCATTAAAAACAGAAGAACCGCCTAAGCAAGAATAGATGAGTTTTTGGTCATTCCCGATGCTGCCTCGCTCGTCCGGGAAGAAAAGCTTTATATTAAGGATAACATAGGAGGCGGGATATCCTTACCAATTAAACTGCCGCTTTCGCGGAGGATTTGTATTTCGTTCAATGAATACCGGTGGCAGCATATGTACGCTGTAACACTACAAACTGCCGGCCTATTGCATTAATCTTGACTTGATGAAGTATTATATTAATATTCATTCCAATCCCGCAATTATGTTGTAATCATAGAGTATTAAGGAGAGTTATATGAATAAATACAGGTTTGTCGTCTGGACAATAGCAGGAATCATAGCAACGGTGTTAATGGTCGGATGCAAAGCGTCCAAACAGTCTATAAGGTCTAAAGAGTCTGTGGGGTCTAAACAGTCCATAGCGTCGCAATCAAATATGGAGTCGATACTCGGGCCGGTGGAACTTAGCTACCTGCAAGATGCCCTGCGTTGCATCAAGATGACGCCGCAAGACCTGCTCTACAAGAAAAATACTTCTCCGGACCTGCCTTACCGCCTCAAGGCCATTGACCGGATGATGGCTAACCCGATTGAAGTGCCGTTCTATACTGATAATTTGGCACGGGAGTTATCCTGTCCTTTTTATCAACATCATCAGTTGTGGTTTCATATTTTACATTTGGCAAAGGAGGTTGACATAACTGAAGAGTGGCTTCGTTCGCAATGGGAGGAAAGGTCGAGTAATGAAGAAATCTACTCCCGTATGGCTGGTTCAGGAGCAAAGGCTTTCCAGGATGTTAAGAATATTCCTGTGGATATTAAGGATTCAGTATTTGCGTTACTTTATAGTATGTCAGAATCATCAGACAAGTTTAAGAAGTCGTTTGCTAATTTGTTAGATGAGGGCAAAAAGAATCTGTCAGAGCACGGCGATAGTTTTGAGGTTTATCAAGGATATGATACTATTTCCAGAACAGAGATTGTAAATGCATCTCTTCTTATGGCTGAAACTATTGACGCTGTTTTACCTCAACTCAAATCCATCAAACCCACGGATGGCGTTTCGCCTAAGGAGTTTGGTTTGGATGATTCCAAGGTCAAGGGTAATATCCTGTTCTATGCCAATACCGAAGTAGGAGAGGTAGTTGTGGGCGGCTCCGGGCCGAATGAATATAATCACGATTTCGCGCTTATCATAGACCTAGGCGGTGATGACCTCTATACCTGCCGGGCCGGGGGCACGGACGGTCGGACCCAGCCGCCGGTTGCCGTATGCATAGACCTGGGCGGTAATAACCAGTTCATCGCCCGGATGAAGACAGAACCGGTTAAGCACGAGGGTGAAGATAAATTAGAACCCGGCAATGACCGGATAGACTTCTGCCAGGGCGGTGCGCTGGCCGGTATCGGCATCCTGGTCGTGGACGGCGATGGCGTAAACACCTTTACGGCCGGCAACTGGTCGCAGGGCGCGGCGCACTTAGGTGTGGGCATACTGCTCAGGACAGGCCAGTCCGTCCCGTTCAGCGGGACTAATAGGGGCACAGGTAACGATACTTATAAAGGATTAGATTGCGTTCAGGGTGCGGCATCGTTCGGCATCGGTGCTATCATAGACGACTCCGGTGATGATAAATACTCTGCTACTGCTTATTCCCAAGGATTCGGCGGACCGGCCGGCATCGGTCTGGTCTTGGACCGGACTGGCAACGACTCATACTACGCTGGCGGCAGATACGAGGGTTATCCCATGCGGCCGCGCGGTTCGTTCATCGCCATGTCACAGGGATTCGGATACGGCCTGAGGCCCAGTTGCTCCGGTGGCATCGGGATTCTGCTGGATAACAGCGGAGATGATTTATATCACCTTAATAACCAGTTCGGTATGGGCGGCAGTTACTGGTACGGGTTCGGTATGCTGGTGGACGACGCCGGCAACGATACCTACAAGACCGGTACCAATTCGCCTAAACTGTCTGAGGAAGAGCTCCGGAAGGCCACTGAAAATAAGGAATATTTAGGCGGGGACTACGACGGTTACACTATGGGCGCGGCTATACACCTGGCCGCGGCCTGCTTGATAGACCGTTCCGGCGATGATAAGTATTGCGGGCACAAGATTGCCCCGGCAGTAGGCTGGGATTTTTCGCCGGCCTGGCTGATAGACGGCGGCGGAACAGATTTATTTAGCACGGCGCGTGATTGGAACAGAGGCCTTGGTTCCAGCACCCAGAACGGTTGTGGATTTTTGGTCAAGAAGTCCGGCGTTGCCCGGTTTGAGGGCTACAGCGTTCCCAGTGCCTGGACCGAGCGCGACTGCGGCGGTATCGGGATATTACTCAATCTTGGAAAGGGCGAATATGATACGGTTATACCCCAGATGACGCCGGGCGCCTGGTGGAGCGGCCGGAGTTTTGATGCAAACACCTCCTGGTGCGCCGGGATAGATAATCCGGAATCCAAACCTAACGCTTCGTCTAAATTAGATGACTGGCCCAGGCGCGAGCTCCTTCCTATCGAACAGAAACCTAAAGAGGCCAAGGCGCAACCGCCGGCGGTTATGCCGGTGTTACCTGATGATAATGTTGAGATGGCAAATGCGTTGACGCCTGAAAAGATGGATAAATTATGGGAGGAAATATTGAAGGAGTTGAATGCAAACTGGGACAAGTCTACAAAGGCGCGGGACAAGTTCAAGCAACTGGGCCGGGCCGGACTGCATTACGCCTTGCTTAAGCAATTGACGTCTGTTAATTCATACGAATCAAGGTGGATATCGGAATTTATTGCCGGCCAGGGAAAGGCGGCTGTGCCGGTGCTGATGGCCTGCCTAAAATCCGAGAACGATTTATTGCGTAATTGCGCCATGATGATGTTGGGGCAAATCGGCGACCAGCAGGCTACGGAAGCGATTATTCCGTTGCTCCAAAATAAGGATATCGCCAGTAACGTCTGCCGGGTGCTGGGAAACTTGAAAGACCGCAGAGCCGTGCCGGCCATGCTGGAGGTTACCAAGTTAAAAGAGTTTGATGAGAACGAATGGTTCAGGAAGATATTTGCCGTGGCGCTGGGGCAGATAGGCGACCCACGGGCCATAGGCCAACTGGTGAAGCTTCTGGACGACCCGTATTTCTGGGTGCGCTACCCGGCTGAGCAGGCATTAATAAAGATGGGTGTATTTGCGGAATCTTCGCTGATAGAGGTTATTAAAACTGGTAAATTCCCTGCTAATGCGCACGCTATAGAAGCATTAGGGCGTATGAAACATTGGAGTCAAGGCATTTACCAAACAATAAGTAAAGAACTCTTAAACCCTGATTGGGCAATAAGGGCATTCGCGGCGGAAGCATTAGGCGAATTAGATTATAGTCAAGCCGATAGCAATGAAATGGGGCCTCCTTTGGCTCTTCACGATTTAGAAAAACTCCGCCAGACCGAGACCCATCCATTTGTTCTGGGTAAGATAGACTGGGCTATAAACCGGATTAACAATTCGCCCAAGAAAGAAGAGAAGAAATAATTAAGAAAGTTACAATGTTACATAGTTGCACGTCTCAGATTTTAACTTATAACCTGTAACTATATATGAACAATAAAGTAGTTGTGGCGATGAGTGGCGGGGTGGATTCCAGCGTAGCCGCTTACCTCCTCAAAGAGCAGGGCTACGATGTAACCGGATTGTTTATGAGCTTGGGCACCTGCCTGGAGAAGATGGCGCCCAAGCGCAAGGCCTGTTGCAGTATTTTTGACGCCCAGGACGCCCGCAAGGTGGCTGATAAACTGGATATCAAATTCTCTATACTGGACTTCAAGAAGGATTTTGAGGAGTTAATCAGGTATTTTGTGGAGGAATACGACCGTGGACGCACGCCCAACCCGTGCATCCGGTGCAACCAGTTACTCAAATTCGGCAAGCTGATGGAGTACGCCGATAAGTTGGGTGCGGAGTATATTGCTACCGGCCATTATGCGAGGATTGAATGCTCCCCCTCACCTATCCTCTCACCTCAGGGGAGAGGGAAGGGTGAGGGGCGCTACATACTGCGTAAAGGGGTGGATGCAAGCAAGGACCAGTCGTATGTGTTGTTTGCGCTGACTCAGGCGCAGTTATCCCGAGTGATGTTCCCGATAGGCGGCCTGACCAAGGCTGAGGTGCGTAAGTTAGCCCATAAAATTGATTTACCGGTCAAGGATAAGCCGGAAAGCCAGGACGTATGCTTTGTGCCGACATCCGGTTACGAGACACTGCTCCGCCAGCGCATACCGGAGCGCATCAGACCGGGTGATATTGTTGATACGGCAGGTAAGGTCGTAGGCAGGCATAAAGGTTACCAACTTTATACTATCGGCCAGCGGCGAGGGTTGAAAGTAGCGCTGGGCAAGCCGGCTTACGTAACCAAAATTGATTTCAAGACAAATACAGTTACGCTCGGCGATAAAGCGGATGTGCTGTCGGATAAGTTTGCGGCAAGTAATGTCAATTGGGTGAGCATAGCTGATCCGGGTAGAGATAAATTACTTGAAGCAGATGTGAAAATAAGGTATTTACATAAGCAGGCAAAAGCTCGGATTAAAGTAATAACGCCCAGCCAGGCAGAGATAAAGTTTAAGGAACCTCAGCCGGCCATAACCCCGGGCCAGGCTGCGGTCTTTTATAAAGATGATATAGTATTGGGCGGGGGCTGGATAGAATAGGATATAGTGTGGCAGTTTGTGGTGAATAACAAAGGAATATCCCGCTAAAGCGGGATCTAAGAACCTATAACGCCATTCCCCGACTTATTGTCAGGGAATTGCTAACAGGTTCTACGAGGAGGTTGTCATGAGTGAGCTAAGACAGAATCTGATTTCGCGCGACTGGGTTATCATTGCCACGGAGCGGGCCAAGCGGCCGGAGGAATTCATTAAGCACAAAGACGTTAAGCCTTTGCCGGAATTCAGCGAGAAATGCCCGTTTTGTCCGGGGTCGGAAGACAAGACCCCGCCGGAAACGTTCAGGATCGGCGGCGCCGGCAAGAATTGGCAAGTCCGGGTAGTCTATAATAAGTTTGCGGCGCTGACGCCCGAAGGCGAGCGAACCCGGAAGATGAACGGAATTTACCGCTCCATGACCGGGGTGGGAATTCACGAAGTAATAGTAGAACACCCCAAACACAATGCCGTAACGGCCTTGATGACCGATGATGAGGTAGCTAATATCATCCGCACTTATAAGGAACGTTATTTGGCCGTCCAGAAAGATAAGCGTGTAGAGTCTATTGTTATATTTAAGAACCACGGGGCCGGAGCCGGCACATCGCTGGAGCATCCGCACTCGCAGTTAGTTGCCACTCCGATTGTGCCGCCTCAGGTTAGGCATCGTATGGATGAAGCCATAAACTACTTTGACGACACCGGCGAGTGCATATTCTGCCATACGCTTAGCGAGGAGCTTAAAGCCAAGGAACGGATTATTCTTGAAACGGAAAGTTTTGTTGCCTTAGTGCCGTATGCGGCGCTTTCTCCGTTTCATATATGGATTTTCCCTCGGCGGCATATGTCCTCATTTGCGGAGATTAACGATGCTGAAATAAAGGACCTGGCCGTAAATCTCAAAACAACGCTGGCCAAGTTATACCGTGGTTTGGATAATCCTGATTTCAACTATTCCATTCGTTCTATCCCGACCGAGGAGAAAGGAAGTGATTATTTTCATTGGTATATCAGCCTGGTGCCGCGGGTCAGTCAGACAGCCGGTTTTGAGTTAGGGTCAGGGATGTTTATCAACGTCGCTTTGCCCGAGGCCAGCGCTAAATTTCTTAGAGAGGTTAAGTTGTAAATTTTACTTGCGCATAAAAGTGATATACAGCCAGAATATTCCAAATGAACTGGCCAGAACGGTTAGAACGATAGGTATCAAGTAACGGTAAACTCTGGACAGGGTCGAGCCGTAATACTGATTAGTAAGTATCAGGCATAGGTGCAGGGGGGAAAGCATTACGCCGCTGAATCCGGATACGTAAGCCAGCATCATATAAGGCATCATGGACGTTCCAGTAGGAAGGATGCTGGAGAAAAGAATCGGGAACGTCACGCCGACAAACGCCATAGTCATTCCGGTCAACAAACCGACTATAAACGGCATAAACACGATTGACAGCAGGACTATAAACATAGGGATGTTCCCGCTGCCTTGATGGAAGAAGTGCGATAGGTCGTTGGTCAGCGTGCTGGCCTGAAGGATACCGGTGAAGGCTAATATGCTTAAGACGATTATCATCATTTGGTAAACATGCTTCTTCATAAATATAATTTTCAATATTGCCACCAGCGATAACTGCCTGAATATCAGGATGTTGATAATCACCCATGACAGCCCGGCCAGCAGGCATATGAGCATGGGTAACCGGAATAGGAACAGGGCGATGATGATGATAATAGGCAGAATCAGGTAAATCATCTTAAAGAACTGTTTGATATGGGTTGGTTGATTATTCTCCGAAGGCGGTGTTTTTATGTTTGGAAAAACAAAAATGATGCCGGTGATTATCGATACAACGGTCATAGGGGATTGATATAAAGCCATGGTATAGAGGTCTATTTTATAAAGGCCGGCCGCCAGGACCAGTCCGGGATAGAGCGGCCAGAAGTATTCCCAGATATGGCGGAACCAGTAGTTTATCAGAGTTTTCTTATGGGCCGGCACGAATTCCTCGGCCACATTATCCAGGAGCGGGGCGGAGAATAGGGCGCCTCCGGGCATAGGAAGAAGCCCGATTAATGCCGGCAGGATAGTGTATGTGTGTTTGTGCATGCCGAATGTGGCAATGATTAGCTGGCTCAGGGCGGTTAATTGGCCCGAAGCCTGGAGCAGTTCCGACAATATCAGGATGATGCCGACTATGGCGGCCAGTGAAAGAGTTTCCTGGCTGATAACCGTTCCCAGTGCGGCCCGGCCGATTTGTGATAATTCCAGATTGAATCCGACGCCCAGGACCAACCCGGTAATGAGAATGGCAATGCTGAATGGTATCTTAAGCCTCAGGAATAGGATAATCAGCAGGAATATTAAACAGATTTTGATGATAACCATATAATAAGAAAAAGGATTAAACAGATTGAATAATGATTGTCAAGGCATATCCATATTTCTATTAGTGACTGAATTCACATTGTATATTGCTTATCTTGACAGGGTTTTAGGAATATTATAATTTGCGCAAAAATAACGCTTTAGCTTGGAAAGGATTGAGCCATGACAGAAGCATCACGAGTAATTTACTGGAATATAACCAAGATAATGGTTGGCATTCAATACACGTTATTAGCGGCCGCGGTGACTGTATTTATGGTTGGAATTTTCTGGCGTATCAGGCTGTGGCGGCTGGGTGATAAGGAAAATCGGTTTGATAACCTGTTAACGCGTTTCTGGCGGCTTATCGGCTACGCCGGGTTTCAGTACCGGATACTTAAAAGGCCATATCAGGGATTGATGCATTCGGGCATTATCTATATGCTGGGGATTCTTTATATCGGGACGCTGTTAGTCCTGATTCAGGCCGACCTGGGAATAATATTTCTTAAAGGTACTTTTTACATTTGGTTCTCGGAGTGCTGGATACAGCCGGGTTGGGATTGTTGATTGGATTGTTGATGGCCTTATTCCGGAGGTATGTTCTCCGTCCGCCGGAACTTTGGGCCGGCAACGCCGTGCAGAAATTTGACGACTTATTTGTCATATTGTTGCTGTTAATCATTACAATTACCGGTTTTATCTTGGAAGGATTCCGGATGGGCGTAACCGAGATTCATGATGGCGCATGGTTCCGTTTTTGGTCGCCGGTGGGATTAATTTCCGGCCATCTTTTAGGTAAGCTAGATTTGCTTAAGGACGCTTCGTTACTGCATCGCACTTTTTGGCTGACACATGCCGCGCTGGTTATGTTGCTGATAGGCTACTTGCCATATTCCAAACTATTCCATATTTTTGCTTCTCCGGCGAATATTTTCTTCAGTAAGTTGACACCGAAAGGACAGTTGAAGCACATAGATTTGGAAAATACCGAGAAGTTTGGCGTGGCCAAGATTAATGATTTTTCATGGAAGCATCTTCTTGACCTTGATGCCTGTACCCGTTGCGGACGCTGTGATACGGGATGCCCGACTAACCTTAGCGAGAAACCCTTAAAGCCCAAGAAACTTGTGCTGGATCTCAAAGAGGAATTAAACAGGCAAGTCAGCATGATGGGGTCAAAGATTACCAAAGAACCTCAGCCCATACTTGACAAAGTCGTGACAGCGGACGAAATCTGGGCATGCACCACCTGCCATTATTGCCAATCCAATTGCCCGGTTTTCATAGAACATACCGATAAAGTGGTCGAGCTCAGGCGCAACCTGGTTCTGGCCGAGAGTAATTTCCCGGCAGAACTTAAGTCTATGTATAAAAATATGGAAGTCAACGGTAACCCCTGGCCGGTGGGTTGGGAAAAGAGGAGCGACTGGTGCAAGGGTTTAGATGTAAAGATACTCAATGAAGGAGAAAAATGCGACGTTTTGCTCTGGGTCGGCTGCGCCGGTGCGACAGACGACCGCAATACCAAAGTAGCTGTTGCGCTGGTAAAACTGCTCAAGGCGGCCGGAGTTGATTTTGCGATTCTGGGCAATGCCGAGAAATGCTGCGGAGACCCGGCCCGGCAATCCGGTAATGAATACCTTTACCAGATGCGGGCCATGGAGAATATCGAGACTCTTAAAGGCTATAAGTTCAATCGGATTCTGACCTATTGCCCTCATTGTTATCACACTATTAAGAATGAATATCCCCAGCTTGATAAGTCATTCGGCAGAATAAATATCATCCATCACAGCCAGCTTATTCTTGATTTAGTCCATAACGGGCAATTAAAGCTCAAAACCGGCGGGGCGGAGCAGGCCGTATATCATGACTCTTGCTATCTGGGCAGATACAATGGTATTTATGAACAGCCGCGTCAGGTGCTGGTTTCGGTCGGAGTAAGTCTGAAAGAGATGCCGCGCCGAAAAGAAGGCAGTTTTTGCTGCGGCGCCGGCGGTGGCCGGATGTGGATGGAAGAAAAATTGGGTAAGCGGATAAACCAGATCAGGGCGAAAGAAGCTATAGATTCCGTTGGCAAAGGTATTATTGCGACGGCCTGCCCGTATTGCCTGACTATGCTGGGTGATGGCGTAAAAGAATTAAATGCCGAATCAAGTGCCGGAAATACCCGGGTCCTTGATATTGCTGAGATTCTGGTTGACAAGGTTTAGCGCAACCATCATCAGCCCGGTTAAAAACCAAAACGGAATCATTATCCGGACAGTATAGAAATTAGCAACGGCAAATCCTTGGACTAACAGAGCCGCCAGTGCGGCGGTGTATCCGATAGCCAGGGTCCTAAAATAGTAAAGCATTTCATTAGACTCGCGGTTTTCCGGGATATTTTTTAACTGCGGGTATGTTGCCGGTCCGATATGGCGCAATAGTTTAACACTTAGGTAAATGCGTATTATCAGCCAGATGAACAATCCTAACCCAATGACGCCCATATAAAGCAGGTCCGTGACATATTGGTTATCAGTCCAGCTTAAGGGTACTGAACCCTGACCTAGTCCTAACAAAGGATTGTCGGAAATTTTTGGAATAGATGCTTCCCATGCGGCGATTCTGGACTCCCATGACGGGTTAGCCACGGTTTTTTTTGACCAAACACCCTGAATAGAAAAAGTTGCTTCCTGAACGCTGGCTGGCAGCAGATAAATCATTGCGAACAAAAGCAATGCCGGCAACGAAAGCAAATAAAGCTTTTTGGACAGGAATGGAAATACAATAAGCCCTGATAACAGACCGACGTATGAGGCGCGAGAGCGGGTGAATGCGACCGCATAAACTGAAATTAGCAAAAGCGGCAGCAGAAAAACATATGATTGCCAGCGCGGATAGTGAAGAATAAGAGCCATTACCAAAAAGGTTATAATCAATAGAAACCCGCCAAGGAGGGCAATCTGGTCGCGGCGGAATGGACCTGACGTTCTTGCGGTCGGGTCAAGATAATAATCTAAAATTCCCCATACCGCTACTATTGCAGCCAGAATAAAGAGCAGTGCAGTATTAAATCTGAAGTGTTTGTATGTTTGGATATTTGCGATAACCATAAAGAAAATCAAAAAGTACTGGATTCTTTTTAAAGTAAAGAAAAACCCGGCGGTTGGCGTAGTTGTTCCCTTGAACACACCCCAAATCGTGGAAATAATCATTAATGCGGAAAAAATAATAATCAGCGTATTGATGGGGTTATAAGGTATTTTAATGGGCTTACGTTTGGCAACCAATCCGATAAACCAGCCTAAAGCGACGATTACAATGAAAATATCTTCAGCCCTGATCTCGATAGGCCGGCTTAATCCAATGCCGGTTTCTGCCAAACCCACCGGAATTTCCGGAATAAATAACGTGCCCAATATGATAAAGAATAGCCCGGTTCTGGGGATGAAGAATATAAGCAAACCGATAGCTAACCCGGCAGCAACAACATAAATCGGTGGCATATTCATAAATGATTTATTAAGTATCTAAAAAAAGGCCTTGGGTCAGACCAATCTAACAATCCTTCTTTAATATTAGTATCAAAGAAATTAGTTATGAAATCATGTGCTGATTTTATATTGCCTTTTTTTAATCTGCCATATAAAGATATTAAGTCTAATAGGGTAAACCTAACTTTAACACCAACTTGATATTTTAATACTGGTTGTAAGATTTTGCCTGAAACACACTGGCAGAGTAAATAAGGGAAATTAACTCCTGAAAAAATAGCCAGCGGCAAAGAGCCCCAAAAACGGGGATTGATTTCCATCAGTTTATATGTATTATCCCGCTTATCCTTTTTAAATTCTACCATAGCGATACCCTGCCAGTTGATAGCCCGTAACAGTTTTATGCCTGATTCTACCAATACGGGGTCATAGATACTCTCGCAGAGAACGCTGGGGCCGCCGCTGGGGGGGTATTCCCTTATACGCTTATGACAGAAAATAGCTTTAACTTCACTATTTTTATCCAGAAGGGCAGAAAAACCATAGCCGTCGCCTTCTATATATTCTTGTATTAGTGGAAATTCTTTAATTTGGTGGATCTCTTGATATGTTTTTTCCAAGTGTTCCGGTTTTCTTACGATAGCATATCTTTTCTCTGGTGGCAGGTATAACCCTTCGTCATTAGTAATTTTTATTACTATCGGGAATAGTAACTCGTTTTTAAGGCGAGATAACTCGGAAGTACTTGATAATCTTTGGGTTTTTGGAATAGGAACCCCAAACTTTTGAGCTAAATCTAATAATTTGCTTTTATTATTAGCCGTTTTAATTTTATCTATATTTGCATAAGGAACCGCAATACCTTCTTTTTCAAATATTGCCCTGTTCTTAACAACAGCCAGAACCATATTTATTGAAACAGGTAGAATAATATCGTGTCCTTTTGCATATGCTAATAATTTTATCAGGCATTTATCTTCGGTTTCTAATGATGGAATAATAAATGTATTTGAGACATATTTGGAATAAAAACCAATTGGTGTTTTTAATGCAAAAGGTTCTTGTTCAACTGCTGTAATTTTAGCTCCGGTACGACCTAAAGCGCGGATTATGGCCAGCGTAATACGGTTATTCGCATCAGTTACCAAAACTTTTAACCCATTAAATATATTATTATTTGTCATGCCTTACAATGGTTCTTTTAAAAAGAAAAACATAACCATAGTTAGAGTATTTCTAACGAGACAAATACTGGTGCCGAAACCAGAAATTAGGTGTTTCGCGCCAGTAGTTACAATCCCGACAGAGAGGTATCTTATTATAATCAGCGGAGAGATGGTACTTCCGATATTGTTTGATTTTATCACTTTGCCATATTTCTGATAGTGTTTGTTTGGAAATATTGCCAATAATCTCTTCATTATTCCAATCTATACAACAAATAGAGACCCCCCCATCCCAATTTATGGAAGGTGCAAACCAGAGTGAATGGCACGGATACCGTTTCCTTAAGGTTTCATTTTTAAGTATCGTATTATTTTCCGCGCCTCCCCAAGTAAGAAAGTCAGGGATAGATAATTCCACAGGATAATCTCGCCATTTATTGATAAACTCTGGAATCTCGTTAACTGTTTCATCCATTTTAATAATTTGTAAAGTTACGACTGGTTTTTTTGAATGAAGTTCACTTTTAAGTTGCAAGAACTTTTTGATGTTTTTTTCAGCTATATCTAAACTGCCTCCTCTAATTCTTTGGTATGTCTCCGGTTTGGCTGCCCCCACGCTGATATGAAGTTGGTCAAGTTGTGCATTAATTAATGCTTCCCCGATTTTAGAAGTAAGTAAGAGGCCATTAGTAGAAATATAGGTGCTATTTTGAGGATGTGCCTTCTTAATGCGATGAACCATCTCTACAATATTATTATGGAGTAACGGTTCGCCATCCTTATGTAATACGAAGTGTCTTGGACCGTACTTCCTGCTTTCGGCAACAACTTTTTCAAACAACTCCATCTTCAAGTAACCTATTGGTCGCTGACTTTTATCACGCGGGCACATCTGGCATTTCAAATTACAAGCATTGGTGGGTTCCAGATTAAATGTTTTAGGATATTCATAATCAATTAAGCGCTGAATAGCAATTTTATAGAAGGGTTTTATCAAAGAGTTGTATTTAATGAATCGTTTAATCTTTATACCAAGTGAAGTTTGTCGGGATAGTTGGAATAAGTAATTTAACATTTTATATGCCAGTAATCTGTTTTCATATTGGCTTTAATATTTTTTACAAGATAATTGTAGTTATTGTTACGCCGATACTGTTTGATGACTGGACTTTTGACAGGGCATCCCGGTTATTAGCATCGGTAACCAATACTTTCATAGATTACTCAGCGCTGAGCTTTTTCCATCTGGTGATGGCTTCCTTAAGCCGTTCTTCCGGCGCGGTCAGCGAAAACCTGATATAGCCTTCTCCGTGTTTGCCGAATCCGATGCCCGGTGTGGTATGAATATAAGTTTTCTCCAGCAGGCGTCCCGAGAAATCCATGGATTTAGTCCCCGGCGGAAGCGGCAGCCAGATATAAAAAGTTGTATCAGGGACAATCGGGTTAAAACACATTTCTTTAAGCCCTTTGATAAAAATATTGCGCCTTAACTGATATTGCTTACGGATATCTGATGCCCCGGCGATTTTATCCGGTTCCACTAATCCGGCTGCCAGCGCTGACTGGATGGCTGTGAAAAATCCGGAGTCGATGTTGGTTTTGATGTGTCCCAACGCTTTGATGATATCGGGGTTCCCGGCCGCCCACCCGGCACGCCAGCCGGCGACGCTGAACATCTTGCTGAAAGAGTTTATTTCTATTCCGACATCCTTAGCGCCGGGTACCGCCAGGAACGATACCGGCGGCTTGTTAAAATATATCTCGCTGTATGCCGCATCCTGGCAGACAATAATATTATGCCGTTTGGCAAAACGGACTACATCCTGATAAAACTCTTTAGGCGCGTCGGCGCTGGTCGGATTGTTGGGGTAATTCAGAAGCATCAATTTTGCCCGGCGGGCTATATGGGGTTTTATTGCCTTTAGGTTTGGCAGAAACCCATTGGATTCCGACAACGGCATCGGGGCAATCCGGCCGCCGGCCAGGATAATCGCCGAGCGGTAAGCCGGATAACCGGGGTCAGGGACCAGCACGATGTCGCCGGGGTTAACCACAGCCCAGATAAGATGGGCAATCCCTTCCTTGGAACCAATTAATGCCCAGATATCCGTTTCTGGATTAACCGAAACGCCTTTTCTTTTGTACCACTGGCTGATACTGCCGCAGAATTCCTTGGTGCCTTTATAGGGCGGATAACGGTGGACATCGGGATTATCGATAGCCTTCTTGAGCAGTTCACGCAGAGGCCGGGCCGGCATCAGCTCCGGGTCGCCCACCGAAAGGTCAATCAGGTCTTTTCCCTGGGCTTTGATAGCCTTCCGCTTGCGGTCCAATATTTCAAAAATGTAAGGCGGTAATTGCCTGATTCTCTGTGCAATAAACTGTTTCATGTTTTTCTCCTGATATAACAGACTATGGCATGAATAATATTTCATGCAGAACTCTAACCACTTTTTTTACTGTACTATTATCTATCAGAAACGCGATATTAGTTTGGGTCGCGCCCTGGCTTATCATCTTGATATTGATATTCGCGTCACGGAGCGCGCCGAAGATATTCCCGCTGATGCCGTGCAACCGCCTGATATCTTCTCCGATGACGCATATTAAGGCCTGCTTGTCTTCCAGTTTTACCCGGGCGAATTTTGACAGCTCCTTAAGCGCCTCGGTCACGTGATGCCGGCGGTCAACTGTCACCGACACGCTTATCTCGGATGTAGCTATCATATCGACCACTATTTTATGCTGGGCAAAAACGCCGAATATCTTCTGCAGAAAACCGTATTGCATCAGCATCCGTGGCGAAGTGATGGTTATCAGGTAAATATCTTTCTTGTAAACTATGCTTCTGGGCGTCGGCGTCAGGCTACGCTGCGCCTTAGACGTAATAGCCGTGCCTTCAGCCTCGGGTTTATAGGTATTGAGAATCCGGACCGGGATATTCCGGCGTATGGCCGGCAGCAATGTCGAAGGATGGAACCTCCGGCTATAGTACGCCAGCTCTGACGCTTCGTTGAAACTGATATTCTTGATCGGCAGGGCGCCGGGCACCACCCGGGGGTCGGCCGTCATAATACCGTCGCTGTCGCTCCAGAGCTGGACCTCTTCGGCATTAACGGCCGCGGCGATAATCGTAGCCGTATAATCGCTGCCGTTCCGGCCTAAAGTCGTAATGTCGCCTTCCTTGTCCTTGCCGATGAACCCGGTTACTACCGGCACGATGCCTTTCCTGATAACAGGTTTTAAGCGCTTGCTGATAAGCGCCGGGCTTTCGGGCAATGGCTGGGCCTGGCTGAAATGCGAATCGGTCACCATACCGATATCAAAGGCGTCGAATGCCTGAGCCCTGATGCTGTGTTTATTGAGGTAAGCCGTGATGGTTCTGATTGATAACCTCTCGCCGAAAGACATCAATCTGTCCATCTGTTTCAAGCCGGGCTTTTTAAGCAAGGTTACGGTGTATTGCCTCAGTTCATCCAGCAGTTCTTCGATTAATTTATGAGATACGCCCAGGTCAGCGGCGATTTTTAGATGAATTTTTTCTATATCGCTGA
The DNA here is from genome assembly GCA_043808305.1 of Planctomycetota bacterium. Classification (GTDB taxonomy): domain Bacteria; phylum Planctomycetota; class MHYJ01; order JACQXL01; family JACQXL01; genus JBBAAP01. The sequence goes on from JAZDFB010000111.1 coordinate 36,420, forward strand.
ATTTGGCAGTTCCGTGAGCCAGCCCGATAAGCTGCTCTGTCACGCCGTGATGGGCGGAGGCAACAATAATCGGTTTGTCCGGTAAAAACCTCCGGATGATTCCGGCCACGGATTTAATCCTCAATGCGTCCTTTAAGGATGTCCCGCCGAATTTCATTACTATCATATTTTCATCATCCCGCCGAAGCGGGATAACCGCCGAGCGCAAAAATTGCAGAGAATATAATGACTACTTTATTTCCAACCTTATTAAATCCGCGTATTTCTCGGCCCTGGTAATCAATCTGTATTTATTTCCGTCAACCAGCACCTCAGGCGGCCTGGGCCGGGAGTTGTATGTCGACGCCATAGAGTAACCATATGCACCGGCTGAGAATATGGCCAGCAGATCGTTATTGCTTACTTTGGGCAGGAAGCGTTCCTTGCCCAGGAAATCGCCGCTCTCGCATATCGGTCCAACCACGTTTACTTTAATCTTGCGGTTCGCATCTTGCCGTTTTATATTTACCGGCTCAATCCTGTGATATGCCTCATATAGCGCCGGCCGGATAAGGGTATTCATACCGGCATCGCATATCACGAAATTGGTGCTCGGGCTGGACTTAGTCCTGATGACCCGGGTCACGATGATTCCGGCATTTCCGACGATGAATCGGCCAGGTTCAATAATAAGTTTCAAATGTTTTATATGCGGCATTATCGTTCGGCCGAACTCCCGGGCCGGCCTGGCTTCAACGCCTTTGTACTCTGGCCGTTGGAGGAACGACTTACGGCCAGGTATACTCGGCTGCAATCCCGTTTCGGCGGGACTAACAGCCGAAGTATAGAATATCCCGAACCCGCCGCCCGTATCCAGATATTCGATATTATGCCCGACCTTGCGGCAATAATCTATCAGCGGCAGAACCTTTTTAAGCGCCTTCAGGTAAGGCCAGGTCTCGGTAATCTGCGAACCGATATGCAGGTGCAGGCCTTTAAGTCTGATGTTGCGGAAAAGATGCATTACGCCGATGAGTTCCTTGGCGTCTTGTATCGATAGCCCGAACTTGGTTTCTTCAATGGCCGTTTTAAGGTAGCGGTGCGTATGCGGTTCGACATCCGGGTTTATCCGCAGGGCAACCGGCGCCACGGTCTTGAGCCGCTCGGCTACCTGGTTTATGGTTTGGACCTCGTCCACGGACTCGGCATTAAGCATCAGGATTTTATGCCTCAGGCCGTTGGTAATCTCATCCGCGGTTTTTCCCACCCCGGCAAATACTATTTTCCCGGGGTCAGCGCCGATCCTGAGCGCCCGGAAAAGCTCGCCGCCCGAGACTACGTCAAACCCCGCGCCCAATTCCTTGAGCAACCGGCAGATATTCAGGTTTGAATTAGCCTTGAGCGAATAGCAGATTAAAGCCGACGGAAACGCCTGGCGCAGTTTGCGGTAATGCCCCCTGATGGTCTGCGCGCTGTAGACGTAAAGCGGCGTGCCAAAACGCTTGGCCAGGCGGCTGACAGCCACGCCTTCGCAATAGAGCTGGTTGCTACGATATCTGAAATAATCCATATTCCTTTAAATCACAATAACCAAATACCAAATTCCAAATATGGAAACTACTATGATTAATAAATTAAATAACATTTGACAACATAAACAAGATATGATTTAATGCCCGATAATAAGTTAAGTTATCTGTCGAATCAGTGTAATATGATGGAACAAGTATTGATAGTGGACCGCGACAAACTGCTGGGCGGCAAGGCCCTGCCTCACGGCCTGAAAAAGACCGGCCTTAAGGCGCTGGTAGCCCGGATATACAAGTTCGGCAGGTTTGTCAACCGCCCCTATGCCGAAAATAATCCCGACCTCAAGCAGATTATTCCTTATATGCTTATGCAATACCAGGACAGGTTCTTCCTGCTTCATCGCTGGGCCACCCAGACCGAAAAACGGCTTCATAACAAATATTCACTGGGCGTAGGCGGGCACATCAATCCGGTCAAGGGCATGCGCAGCATCCGCGGCATAATCGAAAAAGGACTGGAACGCGAGCTCCACGAAGAGCTGTCCGTCAAATGCCCCTACAAATATAAGCTGGTGGCATATCTCAACGATGATTCCAATTCAGTCGGCCAGGTCCATTTAGGCCTGATATACATTGTTACCGTCAAAGACGGCGCCAAAGTCAAGGTCGCCGAGACCGAGTTGATGGCCGGCAGGTTCGCCAGCCGGCAGGAGATAGCGCCGCAATACAACCTGATGGAGACCTGGTCCCAGATACTCTACGACAACCTCATCGCCGGTAAGAAATAATCTGCCATTTTATATTCTGATTAATTCGGGGGGCAGGCATACCGAATAGTTAAGGCGTCCCCGGAATTAAAAAGAGCAATGTGAATTCATGAGAAGAAAATATATAATAATGTTATTAATTCTTGCCAGCGGTTTTTCCGCGCTGGTGAACTGCCAAGGAACAACGGCCACTCAAGAAATCCGCAAGAAAATCGTAGAAATAAGGAATGGCATTAAAGATGTAAATTATTATGTTGATTCTTTAAATGTGTCGTATGTGCGTGGAATTTATTGGCGGTTAAATCCTCGCTGCAAAGGAAGTTGGGATCTCGTAGAGTACGGGGATGAAGCAATTCCTTATATAATTGAACTTTTGCTTGATGAGAAGGCATTATTCTTGGCTCGGCATGACGCAGCAGTGCTATTAGTTAGGAGGATGAATGAATCTTCTTCTATAGAGGCAAAATCTTGCTGCAAGCGGGCATTAATCCAAGCATATCGCAAATATAAAGGCGACCTTGAAATAGGCATAAGGATGGTGATTCTTAATGCTTTTTATAAGATTACAGAGGGTAAAGAAGATATATTTTATGAGGCTTTTGATGACCCTAATTTCGAAGTAAAAGCATTGGCAGGATTAATTCTATGGGAACGCGGCGAGAAGAATAAGAATTTTGTATCAAAGATTTTCAAGGCATTTGATACTCCTTTGCGCAATGAAAAAGAAATGCTCGCGATTACTAATGGGCGTTTAAAAAATGACCCAAATGGAGGAGAAGGATTATACGTTCTTCAGCATCTATTAAGGTTCGATATCGGATGTTTGCCAGAGTCGGCTGAAAATGAGCCGCAAAAATGGTGGGCGGAAAACAACAGATTCTACTTTCTAAATAAGCATGCAGGATATATGGGTAGGGGACTTTTTGAATTGGATAATACGGCGAAAAAATTAAATCTTTCCGTTGATGAAACAACTGGGAAAATGTTAGACCCGAAAGATGGGCACGAACTCACTGACACAGAGATAGATCAGATTTTCCGCCAATACTATCTTGAGCAACAGAAAAACGAAAAAAAATAATCGGTAATGATACTGTGTACCTGTGCCGGACATGTGAATAGGGATAAAAGCGGATAAAACAGCAATGTGCCAGAGGAAGCATCCCGCTGAAACTGGCTTTAAGAGGGCATACCTATAAGTTATAGCAAATGGTTTCATAAGGTATAATACCTTAAGGTATAACATTATTAATATACCTAATGGTATAACCTGTAGTTGCCCGATTCATCGGGCTCAATAAATTGAGCAACTACAAGATGGTGCTATCAGCATCTACATACTTATGAAACCGCTTCAGGTACATACCTAAGAGTTGTAGCGATAACGCTACAAGCCGTAGTCACAGGACTATAAGCCGTAAGCACGTGATTATAACCCGTAAGCATGTGATTATAACTCGAAAGCACGTGATTATAAGCCGAGAGCACGTGATTATAACTCGTAAGCATGTGATTATAAGCCGTAAGCACGTGATTATAACCCGAAAGCACGTGATTATAAGCCGAAAGCACGTGATTATAAGCCGTCCCGCTTCGGCGGGATAAGCCGTAATCACAAGGATATAACCTGTAAGCAAGGGAATATGGGTTGTGGGGAAGGGAATATAGGTCTTAGCGCAGGGAATATAAGTCTTAGAAGGCAACAGACGGTTCATTGAGGGCGACGACCGGTGAGTTTACCCTGAGGTTACCCGAAGGGTAGAAAGCAACGACCGGTGAGTTTACCCTGAGAGTTTATCGAAGGGTAGAAGGCAACAGCTGACCTGTAGAAGGCAACAGCCGGACTGTAGAAGGCAACAGACGAGCTGTAGAAGGCAACAGCCGAGCTGTAGAAGGCAACAGCCGGTTCGGAGAGGGCAACAGACGGTTCACTGAGGGCGGGGAACGGTTCACTGACGTCTCTGAACGGTTCATCCAGGGCGGGGAATGGTTCACTGACGTCTCTGAACGGTTCATACAGGGCGGGGAATGGTTCACTGACGTCCCCCGAATGGTTCATACAGGGCGGGGAACGGTTCACTGATGTCTCTGAACGGTTCATCCAGGGCGGGGAAGGATTCCCAGTGGTATGGGGAAGTTTTCCAGTGGTATGGGAAAGTTTCCCAGACATACACGGCGGTTCCGGGGCATACCCCCGGTATATATTACCCCTATTACAATAGCCCCTATCCCCATACCTTCCCCCGGTAGTATAGGTAATATCCCGGGGTAGTATGGTATACTACCCGTAGGGTATATAGGGATAGGGGGGTAAACTCAAATTTGTACAGTTAATCTTCATTCTTTTAGTTTATTGCCAATTCATAAACCGGGCCTGCTTTTCTGCCGATAATACCTAAAGGTGTAACATAACACCTTAAGGTGTTACTATATAATATACCTGATGGTATAATAAATATACTTCAAGCGGTTTCATAAGTATGTAGATGTTGATAGCGCCGTTTTGTCCCGCTACGGCGGGATTTGCTCCCGCTTTGGCGGGAAACACAACGCACAACTGCCGAAGTATTGAACCCGATACTCCGGCAGTTTGTGAAATTACTGCCGGGTATAGTCGGCTGCAACTTCACAGGCAGCCGAACTATGAATCGGGCAACTACAGGTTATACCTTATGAGACTTGTTATAGTTTTGAGCTTAATTTAGCATTTAGGGTTTAGGATTTACAACACTATGTCCGATTACGCCAAGAAGTTTCTGGAATACCTGCAATACAGCCGGAATTACTCGCCGGAAACGCTCCGTGCCTATGCCAAGGATCTGGAGCAGTTTATTTCGTTTGTAAACAAATCCGGTAATACAAAGGCTCTACCTGACCCTGTTAGAGATAGGTCGCCTATCGGCGACCGTAAATCGGAAACGCCAACCTCTACTTTACCCAAAGATAAGACCAAAGAAACCGTATTGAATAAAACGAGTTTTATCTCTAACGGGGCTGACCCAAAATCCATCAATAACCTGACCTTGCGCAGTTACCTGCTTCGTATGCGGGAGTTGAACCTGCAAAAGGCGTCCATCGCCCGCAAGATAGCCACGCTCAAGTCGTTCTTCAAGTTCCTGCTTCAGCACCGGTATATCGAGAATAACCCGATGGCATTAATCCGCCAGCCCAGGCTGGATAAGAAGATACCGGAGTTTCTGAGCGAGCCGGAGATGCAAAAGCTCCTGACCGAACCGCTGGCTGTTATCCGCGGCAAGAAAGCTTACGCCTCGGGTATCATCGGCCTGCGGGACGAGGCAATTATGGAATTTCTTTACAGCAGCGGCGTTAGGGTCAGCGAGATTGCCAATCTGCGCATAAAGGACGTGGATTTCGGCAGTGCCGTGGCGCACGTCCTGGGCAAGGGCAAGAAAGAGCGCCTGGTGCCCATCGGCAGTTACGCTGTCAAGGCTATGGAGAAATACCTGAGCGAACGCAAGAAGATAAAAGGCGAATCAGTCGAGCCGAACTCATTCCTGTTTGTCAGCCACAGCCGGCACAAGGCGACGCACCTGACGGACCGGAGCATCCGGCGGGGCATCGTGTTTTATGCCCGGCTGAGCGGGCTGAACAACCGGAAGATATCGCCCCATACCCTGCGCCATACTTTTGCCACACATCTGCTGGACCACGGTGCGGATTTGCGCGGTGTTCAGGAACTCCTGGGCCATAAAAGTATTTCTACCACCCAGATATATACCCACGTCACCACCGCCCGCCTGAAAGAGGTCTATGACAAAGCGCATCCTAGGTCAGGCAAGACCAAAGTAATTTAACCCCGACGGAATAGTCGGGATAAGGTGCCGGTAACTCACTGCGTTCGAACCGGCACTAACCCCGCCACTAAAGACTTATCAATTAAATCCGCTTACTAAATCACTTTGCTAACGCTCAGGTATAAGAGCCAGTAACAACATACAGTCACTTTGCGCCTGCCTGTTTAACTGGCTCTAAAATATTTGCATAGAAACCATATTTTTCTTGACTGATACTTTTTATATGTATAAATATGCAAAATTAATGAATAATTATTCAGTAGCACAGTAGCAATATGAAAGAGAAAATAGCCAGGCAATCCAAGATAGCACGGATAATTAAGGATCAGCCCGTGGCTACCCAGGAAGAGCTTTTGAAATGCCTGAAACAAAAAGGCGTCAATGTAACCCAGGCGACTCTTTCGCGGGATATCAAGGATATGAGTATTATCCAGGTGCCGGGCACGAACGGCCGGCGCTATCAACTGCTTTCAGGTTCGCCCGCGCCGGTTACCCAGTCCGAACTGGCGCGCCGCTTCGGCGTATATGTAATTAATATTAAAACGGCCGGCAACCTGATAGTGGTTAAGACGCTGCCCGGCGAGGCGTCAGGTATGGCCGGATTAGTTGACGGCCTGAACCTGCCGGAGGTTCTGGGCACAATCGCCGGCGACGATACATTTTTGATAATTGCGAAGAATAAACAATCTGTCAATAAAATATTAGAGAGAATAGACCACAGATAAACACAGATGAACTCAGATTAATTCTCTGCGCTCTTCCTGCCCCGTTAGAGGCACGCCTCTAACGGGGTAAACGTTTCTGCGGTGAGGAGGAATAAGAAATGAAGAAAGAACGAATTGTGATGGCGTATTCGGGCGGTTTGGATACTTCGGTGGCTATTAAATGGCTGCAGGCCAAATATAATGCTGATGTTATCACGCTGATTATAGATGTCGGCCAGGGCGGCGATATGGAAAAGGTCCGTGCCAAGGCGCTTAAAATCGGAGCGGTCAAATCCATCCTGATAGATGCCCGTGAGGAATTTGTGGCCGGATATATCCTGCCCGCATTGAAGGCCAATGCGGTTTATGATGACGACTATTTTCTGATGACGGCGCTATCGCGCCCGCTGATTGTTAAGCTGATGGTCAAGGTGGCTCAAAAGGAGAATGCCACGGCTGTGGCGCACGGCTGCACCGGCAAGGGCAACGACCAGGTCCGGTTTGACGTCTCGGTCCGGGCCATTAACCCAAGCCTTAAGATTATCGCTCCGGCCCGGGAATGGGATTTTACCCGGTCATCGGCTATTGAGTACGCCAAGGTCAACAATATTCCGCTGGACGGGATTATCAAGAAAAAAAACTATAGCATTGACCAGAACCTCTGGGGCAGAAGCATAGAGTGCGGGGTGCTGGAGGATGCCTGGGTGGAACCTTCCGAGGATGCTTATGAGATGACGGCCTCGCCGGCAGCCGCGCCGAACGCGCCCGCTTACATTAACATTGACTTTGTAAAAGGCAAGCCGATAGCTTTGAACAATAAGAAGATTCATCCGCTTGACCTGATTAATAAACTTAATAAAGTTGCCGGGGCTAACGGCGTCGGGCGGGTTGATCATATTGAGAACCGGCTGGTCGGGATTAAATCACGCGAGGTCTATGAATGCCCGGCCGCCACGGTCCTGTATGCGGCGCATAAGGCGCTGGAGTCAATGGTTCTGACCAGGGAATTGGCCCACTATAAGAAGGGCATAGAACAGAAATACGCGGAACAGGTTTATTACGGTTTGTGGTTCTCGCCGTTGAAACAGGCGCTGGACGGTTTTATTGAATCCACCCAGCAGAACGTGACCGGAAAGGTTCGGGTGAAACTATTCAAAGGCAATTGCACCGTGGTTGGCCGGCAATCGCCATACTCGCTTTATGACAATAAACTGGCAACTTATGAAGTGGGTGATACATTCAACCACAAGGCTGCGGAAGGGTTTATCCAGCTCTGGGGACTGGATCTGCAGACCTACGGTAAAGTAATGAAAAAAGCTATGAATCCTTTAGATAAATAACAAATTTACGAATTAACTGATTGCTATTATGACAAAAAAACTTTGGTATCAGGCAAAGACAAAGCCGAACAATCCGATGATAGAGCAGTTCCAGAGCTCTTATGCAATTGACCGGCAACTGGCCGATGAGGATATTACCGGGAGTATAGCCTATGCCGAGGCGCTTAAAGTTGCCGGTATCCTGTCTGCTAAAGAGACCGCACATATAAAGTTAACCCTCCGAAAACTAAAAAGCCGGCTGGTCCGGCAGGGCGCCGAGGACATTCATACCGCTGTAGAGTTAGCTCTGACCAAAGCGGTTGGCAAAATGGCTAAAAAAATCCATACCGGCCGGAGCCGGAACGAGCAGGTAGTATTGGACGAACGGCTGTATCTCAAGAAAGAGATAGCGCTTATCCAAAAGACGATAAAGGAACTGCAACAGGTTCTGGTTAACGCCGCGCAAAAGCATATCAAGGTGCTGATGCCCGGCTATACCCATCTTCAGCAGGCACAGCCCATCCTGTTTTCTTACTACCTGATGAGTTGGTTCTTTGCGCTGGAGAGGGATAAGAACAGGCTAAGCGATTGCATCAAGCGGGTTGATGTCTGTCCGCTCGGATCAGGCGCGCTGGCCGGTAATGCCTACAACATCAACCGGTTAAAATTAGCCGACCAGCTTGGTTTTTCCGAAGTTTCACCTAATGCCCTGGATGCGGTCAGCGACCGAGATTTTATTATTGAATGTATATCGGCCTGCGCCATTGTGATGACGCACTTGAGCCGGCTCTGCGAAGACCTGATTATCTGGTCATCCGCGGAATTCGGCTTCATCCGTTTGGCTGAAGGGTTAGCCACCTCAAGCTCCCTGATGCCACAGAAACAGAATCCTGATGCCCTGGAACTTATCAGAGGCAAGACCGGCCGGGTCTATGGCAACCTGTTCAACATCCTGACCATAATGAAGGGATTGCCCACCGGCTACAACAAGGATATGCAGGAGGATAAACCGCCTCTCTTTGATACCGTTCGGACAACCAAAGAATGTCTTGAAATACTGGCTCTGGCGATAAAGACCATGCGGGTATTCCCGGAACGGATGGAAACTGCCATAAACAGTTTTACCATGGCAACCGACCTGGCGGATTATCTGGTCAAAAAAGGAGTGCCGTTCCGGCAGAGCCACCATATTGTAAGCAAATTGGTCCATTACGCTCTTGACCGGGGACAACCGCTGTCATCGTTGAAATTAGCCGAGTTTCAGCGGTTCTCGCCGCTCTTTGATAAAGATGCCTATAAAATATTTAACCCGATGAAGTCAGTAGAGTCAAAGAAGACATACGGCGGAACGGCTCCAATTATGGTCAAGAAACAAATAGAATTGGCAAAACGATTATTAAAGTAATTGACAATAAAGGAAAAGGAACATGCAAACTGCATTATTGAACGCATTAGTCAACGACAGGAAACAGCATCCGGAGCGGTTTAATGCCACAGCCGACAGGGTCAAAGAGGTACTAAATATCGTTTGTCCCGCCAAAGCGCCGGTGATATGCAATACCTGGCAGTTGGAGCAGAGCGACTTATCTGCCAGGTATAGTCGGCTGTGCTCCCGAGGCGCATCCGCCTCTGGCGGACAACTTCACAGGCAGCCGAACTATAACCATCTGAAAAATATTCCTAAAGGCAAGCCCGTCCCGTTCAGCGGGACTAATAGGGGCGATAACGGCATCACAATTCTAACCGACGCCATTGCTTCAAGATTAGCCAAGACGCTTGCCAAAGCGCTATCACGCATAGAATTAAAGAAGTTTATCTCTCTTATTAAAGACTCCGAAATTTCCACCCAAGAAGCCATATCTCTGCACGAACGATATAAGATACCGGTTTCCCGGCTGGAAAAAGACCTGGTATTTACCCGAGCCCGGGGCGCCTGGCTATACGATACCTTAGGCAATAAATATCTGGATATGGACTCCAACTATAGCGCCACCAACTTAGGCAACGAGAACAAAGAAGTAGCATTAGGTCTTTTTAACCAGGCACAGCAGTTGATTTCCACCAAAGAAGACCGGGTTCATATCCCGCGTGCCCGTTTCCTGCAGGTGATTCACTCAATGTTCCCGAAAGAACTGACCCAGTTCTACTGGCAGAACTCCGGCGGTGAGGCGGTTGACAAAGCGCTCAAGATTGCCAAGGCATACACCAAACAGAAAGGCGTGATAGCCTTGAAGAACGGATTTCACGGCCGGACCCACGGCGCGGCCGCGGTAACGTATAATTTGGAGTATCGGACGCCGTTCTTCCTGGACCAGCAGGACTGGGTTTATTTTGTGGAACCCGATGATCCCGGCGCCGTAGAAGCGCTCTTTAAGTCCGGCCGGGCAAAGATTATCATTATGGAAGTTGTCCAAGGCGAGGAGGCTGGCATCCGGCCGCTGAACTCCGGATTCGTCCGCAAGGTCAGGGCGCTTTGCGATAAATATAACGCTGTGATGATAGTGGACGAGGTCCAGAGCGGTTTCGGCAGATGCGCTACCAAGCCCGGACAGTGGTGGGCATCGCAGGTATACGGCGTAATTCCGGACATTATGTCCATAGGCAAGTCATTCGGCGGCGGGTATCCGGTCACGGCCGTGGTTACAACGCCTAAAATCAGCGCTGCAATGAAACCCGGCTACGACGGTTCAACCTTCGGCGGTAACCCCATGGCAATGGTCGCGGCATATATCGCTACCAGGCAGATGGTTCAAAAGGATATTACCTCAAATGTTGTTGCCCGATCAAAACAATTCAAGGCCGGCCTGGAGAAAATCAAGAAGGCATATCCCAAACTGATAGGAGAAATTAGGATGCTGGGCCTGATGCTCGGTTTTGAACTGCCGTCCAAAGAAGCGGTGCACAAATTCCAGGAAATACTTAAGGAATATAATATTCATTCCTCGCTATCCACGGCCAGTGCCGTGCGGTTTCTGCCGCCTTTGATAATCTCGGCCAAAGAGGTTGCATTTACTCTCAAGGGGATAGCTCAGTCACTGAAGCGACTGTAAAATAAATTGACTCTTCCGGCATATCTTGTAATCTATGAAATGGCGGGTTTCACCAGATAGCATAAATAACAAGCATTATGGAAATATTCGTCGGATTCATCATATTTTTAGCGGTAATCGGTCTTATCGGGATTGCCATATGGGCATATTATGAACAGAAAAAACGGGAGGAGAAACGCCGGGAAGTAATGACGGCGATTGCAACCCGGCTGGGTTTTGTTTATCAACCGGATGACTTATTGGGACGGGGTAACATTTATGCCGATATCAAGCTGTTTAATATAGGGCATTCGCGCAAGGCATACAATTTTATTACCGGTTCTAAAAAAAGTTATAGTGTGGATATTTTTGAGTACCTTTATAAGATAACCACTTCTACCGGCAAGACTACTACTACCGTGACTTATAACAACGCGGTTTGCATCCTGACCATACCCCAGAGATTCAACTATTTGTTTGTCAGGACGGAGAATTTCTTGGATAAGATTGCTGGAGTAATCGGATTCGAGGATATCGACTTTGAATCCCGTGAATTCAGCAAGCGATATTATGTGAAATCCGACGATAAGAAGTTCGCCTACGACATTATCAATCCCCAGATGATGGAGTTCTTCCTGGCTCAGCAAAAACCGCCGCTTGTAGAGATCAAAGGAAATCATCTGGCATTTTACATAGCCAAAAGAATAAATCCGGAAGAGTATGGTGCGTTGTATAACTTCGCGGAACAATTTTATCTAAAAATACCGAATTATTTGCTTGCAGTATAGGAAAGTATAAAATGCTTTCCTATACTGTCTGTGGGGTCTGGGGGATTGTACTTCGGCAGTTTGATGGCGACTTTGTTGCCAGAATTACTGCCGAGTATCCTCGGCTGTAACTCACTACGTTCTAACAGCCGATGGACAATAAATCCCCCAGGGGGTAACAGTGGAAGCCCGCCCCAGTGGGGCGGGATGAAACGCCAGAGGGGTGATAACCCCTATGGGAGAAAATTTCGAGGTTATTCCGAAGGAATTTTCTTGAGCACAATGTTTGAGTATAATATCAGTTTGTTATAAGGAGTATTTATGGAGTTAGAATCTTTGCTTGGTATCGGGATAATTTTACTGGCGCCGTTTTTGATACTTTTGATCATCTTTATCGTGATTTACAATAGTCTTGTTTCACTGCGTAATTACGTCAAGGAATCCTGGTCCGATGTGGACGTGCAGTTAAAACGGCGCTATGACCTGATTCCCAACTTGGTTAATACTGTCAAAGGCTATGCCGCGCACGAAAAAGAGGTGTTTGAAAAAGTGACAGAGGCGCGCAACAAGGCATTCAATAATACCGGCGTCTATGCCAGCCAGGCAGTGGATGAAAACCAGATGCTGGGCACGTTAAAGACGCTGTTTGCAGTTACGGAGAATTATCCGGAATTGAAGGCGAACGAGAATTTCCTGAGACTCCAGAAGGACTTGGTAGATACCGAGGATAAAATTGCGGCCGCCAGGCGGTTCTTTAACGGCAATGTCAGGGATTATAACAATAAGGTCCAAATGTTTCCTTCCAGCATTGTTGCCGGTATGTTTCATTTTATGCCTGAAGATTTCTTTGAAGTGGAAGATGATGCGGTCAGGAAGGCGATTTCAACGGTGATGCGCTAAATACTTGGTTTGCAAGGCATGATTCTTGGATGCTTCCAGGCCCGCCCGAACTGACATTCGTCCGGGCAGGCCTTTCGGCTAAAAGTCGCAAAGCATTATTCCCCTGATCCCTGTTTATCATTCTGTTGAGTCTTGTCGCCTTTATCCGGAGGTCCCCGGCGGTCGTTATTGCCCTGACAGTTGGGTTTATTTTTTTTCTCTGATGGATTCGGTTTGCATTCTCCGCCCTGTCCCTGCGGTTTTTTGGGAGGAGGTGGAGGCGGCTTCAGAATATTTTCCGTCATCCTATTTTTGATATTTTCCTGGTCGTCCGTGATAATCTGAAGCAGATTCTGGTGATGGGTAAGTATTTCCGCGGCGAACTGTGATGCGATTTGTTCTGCCTCGGCGCGATAGGGCTCCAAAACCTTCTTTATCATATCATCTTTGGGGTTACCATCCGGGTTTTCTTCCCCGGGTTTCGGAGGATTGACTCCGTCCGGACGGTTTTGGCCGCCAGCGTTATCGGGTCTATTGGGTTGTTGCCCCTGTTGGCCGTCTTGACCGGGCTGATTCTGCCTATTAGGTTGGTCCGGCCTGTCCTGCGGCCCCGGTTTCCCTTGCTCTCCTATCTTGGATTCCAGAGCTTTTCTAATCTTTTCATGAAGGGCTTTAATCTGTTCAAATATCCCCTTCATTGTTTCTCCGTGCCGTTTCATCTCCGTCTGAAACTTAGGATTATCCCCTTCCGGTCCGCCGGGATTCGGTCCTTCCGGCCCTTTTTTCATTCCTTCCTGTCCTTTTTGAGGTCTGTTTTGATTATCCATTCCATTCTGCCGGTCCGGCTGGTTAAGCCCGGGTTTCGGCGGATGCGGTTGGTTCTGTCCGGATTTCGGCGGCGGCTGGTTCGGACACCCGCCTTGCGGTTGATTTTGGGCAAAGCTATTGCCGCAGACAAAGGCAAACCCCAGGGCTGTTACCACCAATGCGTTCCTCAGTTTCTTCATTGTTCCCTCCTTTCAATAATAAAATCATTTAGAATTATACTCTGGCAGTTTGATCGTAGCGAATTATACTTCGGCAGTTGGAGCAAAGCGACTTACTGCCGAGTATCCTCGGCTGTAACTCACTACGTTCGAACAGCCGATGGACTGCCAGGTATAGTCGGCTATAACGCTCCTTTGTCGCTAACAGCCGAACTACTCATTAGAAAATAAATAAGGAGAAAGCGTCTTTAAATCATACTCGCTACAATAGTACTCTTCCTTGACTTCCCGGAATCTGGCCAGAAGTTCTTTATAAGAATCCAATTCTGTTTTCAGCTGGGTATTCTCAATGGTATCCACTGTGTTTACTTTAGGTGGTGGGGTGGTTGGCGGTCTTGACTCCGAGGCTACCCAATAAATCCCCATGGCAATAAGCAGGCCTGCGGCCGTGGCAAACGTCTTAACACCCGGCCAGCCGTGCCTGAACCAAAATACTTTCGGTGTTTCTTGGCTGATGGCCCGCGCCTTTTCCAGAATTTGCCGTGCTGCATCATCCCGGGGCGTTAAATCCGGGAAACTGGCCAGTAAATTACCGGTTTTAGCCAGCAGATGGGCTTCTTTTCTGCATTCGGGGCAGGATTCCAGATGCTGGCTGATTTGTCCGCTCAGTTCCCGGTCTGTTTCACCGTCCAGGAAAGCAACCAGTTCTTCTAATACTTCTTGGCACTTCATAACTTCCTCCGTCTCCTAATAAGTTAAATCCTCGACCACCCAAAAAGTTCCGTAGTTCGGCTGTTAGAACGTAGTGAGTTACAGCCGACTATACCTGGCAGTAATTCTGGCCCCGAATGCTTTCGGGACCATCAAACTGCCAGAGTACTGAATTATTCATACGGCGTCACATAATCAGCCAGTTTTTCCTTGATATTAACCCTGGCTCTCAAGAGAAGCGATTTCACCGCTTTTGCCGAAATATCCATTGTGTCGGCGATTTCCTGATACGAAAGTTCTTCGTATTTATTCAAGATTATGGCGATTCTCTGGTTCGGCGGCAGGCCGGCAATGGCCTCCTTTACGCGGTCGGCTGTTTCTTTCTTTTCTACTATTTCAGAAGGCAAAGCGCCCGGACTTTGGATGTATTCTCCGGGATTATCGGGGTTGGCATCGATTGAATAAGTTTGGTTGGATTTCTTCTTAATCTGCTGTAAACACAGGTTCTTTACAATCTGGTAAAGCCAGGTGGTGAATTTAGCCGTTGGTTTATACGATTCCTTGGCTCTGAATACCCTCAAAAACACTTCTTGCGCCAATCCTTCCGATGACTGCTCATTGCCGATGAACTTATAAACAATATTTAAAACCCGTTTATGATGCCTTCCCAGCAATTCATCAAAGCTCCCGATATCGCCGGATTTTATGCGCTGCATCAGGACCGCATCAGCGTCTTCGGTATTCATCATAGGGTAGAGCCTATCAAAAACAGGCATATTACAAACAAATTAAAGCCTTTTAGGATAATAGCGCCGTGGTAATATGTAGATGGCGTTAATTATCCCTGTTATATTAAACCCGTAACTCACCGGAAAGTTCCGCTGGTTTATTAGTTCGTATGCAAATACGATTGAGATGTTCTCTCACCGGTTACTTGACTTATGGTATTTTATCCCTAAAATAAGTAAAGATTAGGTTCGGGGGCGCATCCCGTGCCGGACAAACTGATTATGAACCTTTACCTGATTATTATCCTGGCTATCATCATAGGCGATTATTTGTTGGGACTGATTACCGACTGGTTGAATGTAAAGCACCTTACCACCGATTTGCCCAAGGAATTTGAGGGCTATTACGACGCCGAAAAATACCGCAAAGCGCAGAGCTACCTCAGGGATAATACCGGGTTCAAACTGGCCAGCGGCGCGGTTCTTACGGCCATAATGATTCTGTTTATCCTGCTGGGCGGGTTCAACATCGCGGACCTGTTTGCCCGGGGGTTTAATCTGGGCTATATCCCGACCGGGCTTATCTTTGCCGGCGTCATCCTGCTGGCATCGCAGATAGTGCATATTCCGTTGGCCGCATACCAGACCTTTGTCATCGAGGAGAAATACGGGTTTAACAAGACCACCGTTAAGACATTTATCACCGACATTTTTAAAGGCTGGTTAATAGGGCTGATTATCGGCGGGATAATCTTCTCAGTGATATTATGGTTGTTTGCCTGGGCCGGAAGCTTGGCCTGGCTCTATTGCTGGATAGCCCTGACCGTGTTCCAGTTGTTCCTGGTCTTCATCTGGCCGGTGATAATAATGCCGTTATTCAACAAATTCACCCCGCTGGAAGACGGCGAGCTCAAAACTGCCATAGAAAACTACGCCCAATCCGAGGAATTCAAAATGAAAGGCGTGTTCAAGATGGACGGTTCCAAGCGTTCATCCAAGAGCAACGCCTTCTTCACCGGATTCGGCCGGTTCCGCCGGATAGTCCTGTTTGACACCCTGATAGCCAAACACACGGTTGACGAGCTGGTAGCCATCCTGGCGCACGAGATGGGGCATTACCGGAAAAAACATATCCTGATGTGGATGATTGGCTCAATCATCACCAGCGGGCTGATGTTTTTCATCCTGTCATTTTTCATTAACAACCCGGACCTCTTTGCGGCGTTCAAGATGTCCAATATCTCCATCTATGCCAGCCTGTTCTTCTTCGGGTTCCTCTATACGCCCATCAACATAGTCCTGTCCGTATTCCAGAGCGTCATTTCCCGGAGGTGCGAATACTCGGCGGACCGGTATGCCGTAGCCACGTACAAAAAGCCCGAGGCTATGATAACCGCGCTCAAGAAACTCAGCGTCAACAACCTGTCGAACCTGACGCCGCATCCGATGAAGGTATTTATGGAATACAGCCATCCGCCGGTGCTGGACAGGGTTAATGCAATCAGGGTTTTGTCTCTAGTGTCACTAGGAACCAAAGAGACGTAGTGACACTTGATCCCGTAAGCCAAAGGCTTAACGGGACAAAGACCTATCCCAAGCGTAGCCTTGGGGTTTGAGCCCCGCTCTATATACTGCATACTACCTACTACATACTTCCCAATTTCCTTGCCTAAACCGCCACGCTATTATGCATCTTTAACTTGACAGAAAGTCATATTTATGTGAAGAAAATGGGTATGGGAAAAGGGTATAATAGCACATCACTAATAATTAATAATTCAGAACTCGGCTACCCCCCTCCCCCCCGGCGAAGTAGCAATAATACCGTTCTATCTTATCATCATTTTTCTTAAACCGATATCTATTATTCTGAATATCCCGCCATATGCGAGAGAAAGAGGTGTCGTATGACTAACAGGAAATGGCTTAGGCTGGTATTGATTGCAGTCCTGCTGGCGATAGTCACATCATTTACCATTGGCGGTAATGGGTGCAATTTCTTGGCCAAGGAAAATAACACGAACAGCAGTGTCACACCTGCACCTGCTCCAGCAGAAGAATATTCTTTTGGGCTTGCGCCACTGCCGCGTGCACAATATGACCTGATCCCGATGATTGCGGCGCCATTAGGCGGCGTCACAGGGTTACCGTCCTCATACGACCTTTCCGACAAAATGCCTACACCGGGAAACCAATATCGTCAAGGCTCCTGTGTTGCTTGGGCAGTTGCTTATGCTTTGAAATCTTATCAGGAGCAGGACGAACGAAATTGGGGGGCAAATACCAATGCACATCGGTTCAGCCCGGCTTATATATATAACCAGATAAATGGGGGAAGAGATGGTGGTTCCTTTATTCCTTACGCAATTAATATCCTTACTGAACAAGGTTGCGCTACTATGGCTACCATGCCTTACCATCCAAATAGTTGGACCGATACTAATGATTATTTGACGCAACCAAGCCAGGCGGCAAGAACCGAAGCGGCAAACTATAAGTGTATTATATACCGCACAGTTAATATTATGGATAGGACGGAAATTAAAGGATTTTTGTATAGCGGAGCTCCACTTGTTATCGCCATACAAGTCGGGGCTAATCTTTGGTATCGTGATAAGATTAGAGATACTAATTATATTTACCGGAGTCTGGGGGATACAATTCCTTTAAATGAAGAAAGAACCGACTGGGGTTATGCGGGGCATGCTGTAACATTGGTGGGGTATGACAATACTAAACGCGCATTTAAGTTCATTAATTCCTGGGGCACAGACTGGGGCGATGGTGGCTATGCATGGATTGATTATGATTTCTTCCCACAAGTATGTTTTGAAGCGTATTGGGTCCAGGATTATGTGGCAACACAAAGTATGGGTAGTCTTGCTGTCTATTCCACGCCGTCGTCTGCCGGCGTATATCTCAACGATGTCTATAAAGGAACTACGCCTATAACGCTGGTTGATATCCCCGTTGGCACTTACAGCCTGAAAATATCCAAGACAGGTTATGTAACGCAGAACATTGCTGTTACTATTGTGCAGGGTCAAGCCCCTGATAAAAATGTCACGCTGGAAGTGCAAACCCTGCCTGCGCCAACCCTCATGTATCCAGCATATGGTTCGACTACTACTGATACCACGCCGGATTTTGATTGGAGCGATATCCCCACCGCATCTGCCTATGGTATTATGGTGGATAATAACTTTGATTTCAGCAGTCCGGAAATAAGCCAGACAACAACGCCCTCAAATTATACGCCAACAACGCCGCTTACCACAGGAACCTATTATTGGAAAGTAAGGACTCAAGATAGCTCAAGCGCATGGGGAAACTGGTCAACAACCTGGTCATTTACCATAAATCAGCCAGTTCCGACCCCCGCTCAGGTTACATCGCCTAACCCGGCTAATGGCGCATCCGGTGTAATAACTACGACCCAACTTGCCTGGGCTTCAGCCGCGCGTGCTACAAGTTACGATGTCTATTTCGGTATAAGCAGTCCACCACCTAAGGTAGTTACCGATACCACAAACACAAGTTATAATCCGGGCACGTTGGACTCTGACACCACCTATTACTGGCGGATAGATTCTAAGAATTCTTACGGCACCACGCAAGGCGCGGTCTGGAGTTTTATTACAACCAATCAACCTATTACGCCACCTGACCAGGTAACTTCGCCTAATCCCCTTGATGGCACAACTAATCTGCCTATCACTCAACAGTTAAGCTGGTCTGCGGCAAATGGTGCTACCTCTTACAATGTCTATTTTGATACCGCTAATCCGCCGACCGCATTTAGGATTAATACGGCCGCTACCGGTTATGACCCGAACACACTTCCCAATGATACCATCACCTATTACTGGCGGATTGACTCCAAGAATTCTGCCGGAACAACCACCCAAGGCACGGTCTGGAATTTCCAAACCGTATACACTCCACCGCCGCCTCCGTTGCCGGACCAGGTATCCTTATCCAGTCCCAGCGATGGTGCAACATCTGTTTCACTTTCCGCCTCGTTATCCTGGGCTACAGCTGGCAACGCGACCTCCTATGATGTCTATTTCGGCACAAGCTATCCGCCTGCATATCAGGTCAATACAACCGACACAAGTTACAGTCCAAGCATGGCTAACTACACCGACTATTACTGGCGGATTGTTTCAAGAAACGAGACTGGCACGACCGATGGTGATGTCTGGAGTTTTAAGACAGCTGGGACAGCTACGTTTAACTATACCGGCTCCCCAGAGACCTGGACTGTGCCGGATGGTGTATACGAAATTAATGTGGATGTCAGAGGAGCTCAAGGCGGCGCTGGCTACTACGGCACCGCCGGTGGAAAGGGTGCCCGCGTGCAAACGATGTGCTCCGTCACACCTGGTGAGACACTCTATATCTATGTTGGTGGACAGGGAATTGCTGGTACAGTAGCTGGTGGTGGCACCGGTGGCACTGGTTGGCCCGGCGGCGGCAACGGTGGTAATGACTTAGGAGGAGGTGGAGGAGGAGGAGCTTCAGCTATTGGCCTAAGTGCTCCTCCTAGTAGTAGTCGTTTTGTTATCGCCGGTGGCGGAGGCGGTGGTGGTGGCACCTACAGCGGTTTCTCCGCCGGCAAAGGCGGAACCGGTGGTGAATATGGAAGTAAAGGTGGCGACGGTGCTCTTTACAGTGGTTTGGCTGCTGGTGGTGGTTGGGCTGGCACCAGTTCCGGTGGCGGCGCCGGTGGTGTTGGGGCAGGTTCTTCTCATACAGCGGGCACCAGTGGTTCCTCCAGCGGCGGCGGCACCGGCGGTGGTGGTGGTAGTACCGGTGGAGGAGGTGGCGGCGGCGGTAGGTACGGTGGAGGCGGTGGCGGTGGTAGCAGTTGGGGCGGCGGAGGTGGCGGTGGCGGTTCAAGTTTTGGACAGACAGGTGCGACCTTTACAGACGGTAATCGGTCTGGCAACGGCTATATTAAAATTACCTATTAGAGCCAGTTAGTCCCTACTGCGTTATTGAGCCGTAGCGAAATCCCGCACTTATGCGGGACTGGCTTTTATCCCGATTCTCATCGGGGTTAGGTGCGGTAATTTGCCCGATAATTCGAGGGACGCTGAGCGTGTTCCCATAATCAGTTAAGAAGGATAAAAAGATGAATGACGAGTTAATCACGAAAGCCCTTCTTACAGAGTTCTCGGAGATGCGAGCCGAAATACGAACAATGAAAACGGGCTGCACCACAACCCTCAACATAAGCATCGCCTTCATCGCCGCTGTCATTTCACTAAGTTCATTTTCGCAGGATTTCAGACTGCTTTTTCTGATACCCACAACAATATTCTTTGGTGGGATGATTCAAATGTCCTCCGGTACAAGCATAAGCAATGTGGGAATATATTGCTTGCTCATTTCGAACAAAATTAAGAAGCGTCTCGGCAAAGATGCAGTCGGTTTCGAGTGGGAGTATGGCCCCATCTGGAGAGCAAGTGGTAATCCTTTCGGTATTGTTCTCTGGGGGTTTTATCTTGCGGCGGTTCCATTTGCCGCCGCTTTTTTTATAATCAGTTGGTTTGCTTTCCAATGGTGGTCCCCATCGCTACTTATCCATGGATTTGAATTCATTATAGTTGTCATCTATGGAATGCGGTGCTTGCGGTACAATAGTCAGAAGGCGCGGATAGAGCTACTGAAGAAAGCCGAACAAACTGCCGAAGGCGATTCCTAAATTAGTGTGACGCCCTCTAAAGGCGGATAACAGCAAGTTAGAAAAGGAGGTATTGTATGAGATTGAATATAGGCATTGCCTTAGCATGCTTAGCAGGGATTGTTGCTCTTGGCATTGGCTTGAGTGGGTGTGTTAGCGGCGCTTGGGAGCCGATTAATCCAAAAACTGCTCTTGGAACGGCAATGAGGATAAAAGCAAGCGATACAAGAGACCCGAAAAAAGCTTATCGAGCTGCGTCTATTGGAGATTCATTGATTGGAGAGGGACAGAGTGAAGCTGCAAGAAATAATCAGAATGTAGTTGTTAATCAACCACAGCTGCCACTGGTAGAGACATATCCGGTGCAACAACCCCAGTATAATCCCCCTCAACAGACTCAACAACCTCAATATAACAATAATCGCGGGAGAGATTTGCCGGATGGAGTAACAATGCAAAACGATGTAGTCATGATTACTTGTAATTATTGGGATGACCTGAATAAGGATGGAGGTATGGATTCTCTTGATGAGTGCGTTGGAAAGAAGAGCAAATTTACAATTGGAGAAAAAGTTACATATTTCATCACCCCCCTTTTCCTAAAAAAGGGAGATAAAACAAAGATTATTATGAAAAACCAAAATGGTGAGATTATCAGAAGTGACGAACTTGTGTCAGAGGTGGAAAACAAAATGCAGGCAATTTATGTTACATACAAACCCGGAGAGCTGCCCGAAGGAATAAATAGAATAGCATGGTATGTGAATGATAAAAATGTTGGGTTTAGAGACACTGAAATCACAAAATAATCTCTGAATATTACTCTTTGAAGAATATTTATAAATGAGATTTATCTTTATATTCCATGCAAAAAAGAGTGAAAAACTGCTATATTAGGAGGGTTGCTTTTTCTGAAATTTTCATCCTCATTCTTGCGACTGTTGCATTTGCATTTATTTTGGGGTTAGCGGGTTAGGGTTAGCGGGACGGGTTAGCGGGACAGACCACATATTTTAGAAGTGGCTATTTTGCTAATGTTTAAGGTGTTGTGATATAAATTTGGGAATTTAAATATACAATTATGATAAATATTCGTAATTCATCCTTAGGTCTTCTGCTAGGGGGGG
>JAZDFB010000112.1:0-2977 GCA_043808305.1 Planctomycetota bacterium
ATGAGCAACTGATACGACTGGCCCAAAAAGGCATTCAAAGGCTGAACGATAAATATGCCGGAGATACCAATAATATTTTTTTTCTGTTTCATCGCCCGCGCTTATGGAATCAACAGGAACAAGTCTGGATGGGTTATGAGCGCAAGCGCGGCAAAATAGAAGATTTGAATGCGCTATTGCGAGATACCGGGCCGCAGAACCGCTTTTCCCTGATTGTGGGCGACATCTCAATCCTGCGCACTGTCAAATATGTTATTACACTGGATACTGATACCCAGTTACCGCGTGATGCGGCCAGGTTGCTGGCCGAAGCGATTGCCCATCCCTTGAACCGGCCGCAGTTTGACCCTAAGAAGAAATTAGTCACTCAGGGCTATACCATTATTCAGCCACGGGTGGAAGCCAGTATGTCCGCGGCGTCTCGGTCATTATTCTCACAGTTATTCGGCGGCGAGCCCGGGATAGATCCATATACCCTGGCCGTTTCCGATGTTTACCAGGATGTCTTTTGCGAAGGTTCTTTTATCGGTAAAGGTATATATGATATTGACGTTTTTATGCAGGTAATGAATAACCGCCTGCCTGAGAACCTGATTCTCAGCCACGACCTATTGGAAGGATGTTATACGCGAACTGCTCTGGCCAGCGATATTTGTCTCTATGAAGAATACCCCGATAATTACATAGCCGATACCAGCCGGCGCCACCGCTGGATACGGGGCGACTGGCAGATTATCAGGTGGCTGTTTTCAAGGGTACCCGCCGCCGGCAAGACCAGCCAAAAAAACCCGCTTTCAATAGTCTCGCAATGGAAAATACTTGATAATCTCCGGCGAAGCCTTGTTCCTTTTGCATTGATTAGTTTATTAATTCTGGGCTGGGTTATTCTGGAGCCGGCTTGGTTATCCTTAGTGTTGGTAATCGGAATTATCATGATATCGCCGCTGCTGACGGCCGCCACGGAACTATTCTGCAAACCGCGTAACTTACCGCTGGGATTGCATCTGCACACGGCGATAAATTCCATCCTGAGGCATTTTGCTCAGTCCTGCTTGGTAATTATATTTTTACCCTATGAAACATTTTCCAGTCTTGACGCCATAATACGTTCGCTCCTGCGCATAACATTGACCGGCAAGCATCTTTTAAAATGGGTGACCTTCAGCCAGCAAACGCGCGTTGGCCGGACAAATTTGGCCGGTCACTACCAAAAAATGTGGATTGCGCCGTTCCTGGCAATAGCCGTATTGATATATTTAATTGCCCGGCGGCCGGAGGCGCTGGCAATGACCATGCCGCTTCTGCTAATATGGTTTGCTGCGCCGGTTTTTGCCTGGCGGCTGGGCAAGCCCATTACAAGAAAGCAATCGAAGCTAACTGATGAACAAAGTATCTTTTTGCGGAAACTTTCACGAAAAATCTGGTCGTACTTTGAAGTATTTGTTGGCCCGGAAAATAATTGGTTACCGGTTGACAATTATCAAGAAGGAGCAGTTGAGATTGCCGCACGCCGCACCTCGCCGACAAATATGGGCATATCGCTGATGGCTAATCTGGCGGCGTACGATTTCGGCTACATTCCAATCGGGCAATTAATACAACGTATAACCGCTCAAATGCAAACAATGGAAAAGCTGGAAAGATTCCAGGGCCATTTTTACAACTGGTACGATACGCAATCGCTTAAACCTTTGAATCCGTTATATATCTCCACGGTTGACAGCGGAAACCTGGCCGGCTATCTGTTGACGCTGAAATCAGGATTGGCGCAATTCCCTAATAACCGGATTATTTCAAGCCGGGCGTTTGACGGAATCGCTGATGCATTATCGGTGCTTTCTGATATTTCCGGTCAGCCTGACGAACCAGCGGAGAAGCACCAGGCGGCTTTAATATCGGCATCGCTTAGACAATTGCAGAACAAACTTAAAGAAAAGCCTCAAACATTAACCTCGGCAAGAACACTTCTGAATCAGATACAAACAATCACGGCGGATATCAAAAAAAACACCGAAAATGATGCCGGGGATGAACTAAAAGTATGGGTGAATGCATTGGACCAGCAGGTCCGAAATATTCTGGAAGATATGACGTTGTCGGCGCCATGGATACTGATTCTTGAGCCGGCCGAAGACAAGCGCCGTCAACTTACATCCGGGCAAGCCAACCTGCCGGAAGATTTGCGCCAGGCGCTGTCTCAGCTGGACAATATCCCGACACTACGCGAGATTACGAAGCTTGATTCATATCTCCTGCCCAAGATTGATTCGGTTATAAATTCTTTTATTACCGGCAGTCACGCAGTTACTGCCAGTTACCCCTCCGGGGTTTTTGTAGAGAGTCCTACGGGGCGTGCCTGTAGTGACCCGCAACCCGCTGAAGCGGGGCGGTCTACTAATAATAACGACAGCACTATCAAAATCTGGCTGATTAATCTCCGCCAGGCTCTTAGTGACGCGCAAAGCCGGGCTATCGAACAGAACGACAACATAGACAAGCTCATATTGCAATGTACCGCTTTTATGGATATGGACTACGACCTGTTATACGACAAGGCGCGAAATTTAATGATTATTGGATACAATGTATCCGAGCACCGGCGGGATAATAGTTACTATGACTTGCTGGCGTCGGAATCAAGGCAATGCAGTTTTGTGGCAATTGCCCAGGGAAAACTGCCGCAGAAACACTGGTTCGCTTTGGGTCGCTTGCTCACTTCAGTTGATGGACAACAAGTTCTTCTTTCCCCGCGGAAGCCGGGACGGCGTATAATCTATCGCCTCGTAAAAACCGTAGCGTCCCTGGAATCCCTCTGCGTTCATTCTCTGCAGGTTGACGCACGATTCCTCCGGCGCGACCATTAAAGCCATAACCGAAGCATAGGGCGCTATCACCAGGTCATCAGCCAGTTCACGCTTGAATCCCAGTCCGGGTACGCCGAACGAGCGGTATTGATAAATCAACTGCACATCGGTCA
>JAZDFB010000113.1:0-27051 GCA_043808305.1 Planctomycetota bacterium
AACCGACCGAATCACCCAAACTTCCTGAAGTAGCCCAGAAACCGGTAGAACCGACCGAATCACCCAAACTGCCTGAGGTAGCCCAGAAACCGGTAGAACCAACCGAATCACCCAAACTGCCTGAAGTAGTCCAGCAACCGCCGGAATCAGTCCAGAAGCCGCCGGTTCAAACTGTTCCGAAGAACGATCTCTGGGAAGATTATAAGCTTGTCGAGGCATCTGCTCAATCAAAACCGATTAAAGTGCTTACCCCGAATCAGATAAAAGGAAATAAGGGGCCGGCCACTTTTAAGACTTATTTGGCAGGTAAGATTAAGAATAACCTTGAGATAGCCCTGATTGATGGAAATAAAAACGGGAAATACGATGAATTAGGAAGCGATTTAATAGTCTTTGGCGACAGTGATTATGCGGTGCCTATGAGCAATATGATAAGCATTAAAAATAAACTGTATGAGTTCAAGATGGACCAGGTGCAGCATAAGGTATCAATTAAGGCATATGACGGTAAAACCGGCACGGTTGATTTGCTTAGTAAGTATAATAACGAGGCATCTTTAAGTTTGGCTATCCTGACCTCGGATAACAATGATTATTTTGATGTGTCCAATAATAAATCATTTGTTTTACCCTGTGGTTCATATTCTTTATGGCTGGGATATATTGAGAGTCCGAATGTCCATATGGCTGTCAGGGGCGGCCGGATGGAGCGGATAGAGGTGGCGGAGAAGAAAAACACCGTGGTTAAGAGCGGCGGGGAACTCAGGGTTGATTTCCAATATGCTATGAATGATAAACAAACCCAGATTGGAATTTCCTACTGCAGTCTAAGGGTTTTCGGCGGTAGCAATGAAGAATATTTTAACTTTGGGCCGGCATTGCTTTTCCAGGTGCAGGTAACTGACTCCCGCAAGGAAGTTGTTAATAAAGGCGTCTTTTCCGCGGGCTGAGATGGAAATGCTAAAGATTACTCCGGCGGAGTAAGAAAAGGCGCTAAAGGCCCGTTTAAGGTAAACCTGACCTCAAAACAATTCGCCAGGATTTTAGGTGAAATAACAGGCGAAAAGTAAAAAGGAAGGATATATATTATTTTCTTTAAAAGAAAAGGAGGTAGGGATGAAAAATGTATTTGTTTTAATCGGGATATGCCTGGCCGTGGCGATGATGGTTTCCCCGAATTTATCCTCGGCCGAGGAGACCAAATCAACCGCCTCGCCGGAATGGAAACATTATCCCCTTAAATTGGTTAAAAACCAGAAGCCGGGCATCAAGGCGATTACACCGTCGACAATCCATGGTTATAAAGACGCTTTCCCGTCGGTAATCTTGACCTATACCACGGGCAAGGTTGAAGGCGTCGAAATAGCTTTGATTGATGATAATAAAAACGGGGCATACAACGATGTCGGCACCGACGTGATGATAATAGACAATTACGCTTATGGCGTTCCTCTCAGCACTGTCATCAATATCAAAAATAAGCTTTACTATTTTGAAGTGGACGACCTGACCGGCGAAAAAGTTTCAATCAAACCGTATGAGGACGAGTGCGGTATGGTGGATATGGTCAGTGAATTTAAATGCGATTATCCGCTGGACTTGGTTATTCTCAATTGCGGACAGGATAAGTATTATGATGTTGTCAGGGAAAAGAAAACCAAGCTGCCCTGTGGCACGTATAATTTATGGCTGGGCTTTGTCAACGAAGGCGCAAACAATGTCGCTATCAAGCAGGGACAGATGGAAAATATCGTGGTTACCAACGAAAAGAAAGTCAACGCCATCAAATGGGGTTCGCCTTTCGTATTGAATTTCCAGTGCACCGCTGACAGCAAAGAAGTCAAAGCGACTTATCGCGATATCAAGGTCTCAGGCAAGGCAAAGGAGGTATATTATAACTTCAATCCGGTGGTGGTCCCTGATGTGGTGATAACAGATGCCAAAAAAGAACCGGTTACCAAGGGCTCGTTCTGTAAGTCCTGAGGCAAGAACATGAAAGATTACTCCGGTGGAGTAAAAAAAGGTGCCTCGTTTCCTCTTAACGTAGAACTAAGTTTCTCGCACAAAATAACCGGAACCATCAAGGCTGAGAAACAAGTTAAAAAAGAGTAAACTGCGCACCGGCTGTAATTATGCCAGGAAGTGCCCAGTTTATGCGAACAACTGATATCATTTGTTTTTCCGGTAGATTCAATCCGGATTACCCGCATAATATTCTTTACGCGCTGTCTTCCCATACGCGCCTGAATCATCCCTGTTTTATTGACAAAACAGCTATAAATTTATATTTAGATATTAAAATATTATGAATAAATCCGCAGTGTCCGAACAAAGAAACCAGTTGCTTAGGGTAATCCCTTCCATAGAGGAGTTGCTCCAATTTAGCAGTATCACGGCTCTTCTCGACCAATTCCCCCGGCCGATGGTTGTAGAAGCAACCCGCCGGACTTTGGAATCATTGCGCCAGCGGATTAAGTCGTTGGACAAGAAAGAGATGCCTGATTTCAGCATTCCCGACAAAGCAAAACTGTTCGCGGAAATAGAGAAGTCATTGCGCAAAAAGACCATGCCACTGTTCTGCAAGGTCATCAATGCGGCCGGTATTGTCCTGCATACGGCTTTGGGCCGGGCTATGCTGGCGCCGGCCGTCTTGGAGGCTTTTAACAAACATCTGTCCGGATATACCAGGCTGGCAACCGACCTGTCTACCGGCAAGCGGAAATCACGCGATACGATTATTGAAGAGCTTATCTGCGAAATCACCGGCGCCGAAGCGGCTACGGTGGTGAACAACAACGCCGCGGCCACGGTATTGCTCCTCAGCACCTTGGTTAAAGGCAAAGAGGTTATCTGCTCGCGCGGCCAGATGGTGGAAATCGGCGGCTCCTTCCGGATACCGGAAATCATGGAAACCAGCGGCGCCCGGCTGGTCAGCGTCGGGGCTACCAACCGCACCCATCTAAAGGACTACGAAAAAGCCATTACCAAAGAGACCGGCGCGCTGCTCAGGGTGCATAACAGCAATTTCAGGATTATCGGGTTTACTGCCGAGGTGCCCATTGATGAACTGGTCAAGCTGGGCCATAAGCGCCGCCTGCTGGTGATTGACGACCTTGGTTCCGGGGCTTTGGTGGACCTGCAATCTTACGGGCTGGGCGATGAACCTCTGGTAGCAACCAGCGTAAAAGCCGGAGCGGACGTAATATGCTTCAGCGCCGACAAATTAATCGGCGGGCCCCAGGGCGGCATTATCATAGGCAAGAAAAAATACATAGAATTAATCAGGAAAAACCCCTTGATGCGGGCTTTGCGCGTCGGCAAACTCAGCCTGGTCGCGCTGGAGGCGACGCTTAAATTGTTCCGGGACAAGGATACGCTTTTAAAGACGCACCCGACTCTCAGGATGCTTACGGCTGATGTTAAAACCATCGGGGGCAGGGCGACAGTATTGATGAACGACTTGCGGGAATCAGTTCCGTCCCTGGGAATAAAAGTTCTGGACGAATATTCCCAGCCGGGGAGCGGTTCCCTGGCCGGATATAACATACCGACAAAGGTTCTGGCAATAAAAGCAAATACCATATCATCCAAAGAACTTGCGGAAAGGCTCCGCCTGCGCGAGGTACCGATTTTTACCCGGCTGAAAGACGACCACGTGCTATTTGATATGCGGACCGTTCAGTCCGGCGAGGAACCTGAAATAGTCCAGGCATTACAGGTAATTATGGAGGCAAAATAATGGCCGAGAAAATTCGTCTGACTAAATATGTTTCCTGCGTGGGCTGAGCGGGCAAGATGTCCCCCAAGGACCTGGCGCAAGTTTTGCGCCGATTGCCAAAGTTTGAGGACCCTAATATGCTGGTAAGCGGTGATACATTGGATGACGCAGGTGTCTACCGAATCAGCGACGATATCGCGCTGGTCCAGACCGTAGATATATTTACTCCGGTGGTGGACGACCCTTATGATTACGGTTCCATAGTAGGAGCCAACTCGTTGAGCGATGTCTATGCCATGGGCGGCAAGCCGCTGACCGTGATGAACATCCTCGGGTTCCCGCCTAAAAAGATGGATCCTGATGTTATCGCGGAAATACTGCGCGGCGGCGCCGAGAAGGTCAAAGAATCCGGCGCTGTTATCGTGGGCGGGCACAGCATCATCGACCCGGAGGTTAAATACGGCATGGCCGTGACCGGATTGATTCATCCTAAGAAAATTATCACCAACCAGGGCTCAAAACCGGGCGATGTACTGATATTAACCAAGCCATTGGGGATTGGCATACTGACTATGGCAAATACCATAAATCAACTGCCGGATGAATTGATGAAGCGGGTAGCCGCCTCCATGGCAACGCTTAATAAAACTGCGTCTGAAGTAATGCTGAAAATAGGCGTTAACGCCTGCACCGATATAACCGGGTTCGGGCTTGTCGGCCACGCTTCGGTAATCGCCCGGATGAGCGATGTCAGCATTAAGCTTTCGGTAGGCAAGCTGCCCATATTCAAAGAAGCCCTGGAATTCGCCGGCCAAAACATTATGCCCGGCGGTTCGTTCAGCAATCAAGAGTATTACGGCCAGTTTGTCGAGGTGGAAACGGGGATTCCTCAGGCAATGCAGAATATCTGCTTTGACGCCCAGACCTCAGGCGGGTTGTTGATGTCTGTAGACAATGCAAAAGTTGACAAGATGCTTAATGAATTGTATAATACCGGCGTCAAACAAGCGGTGATTGTCGGCGAGGTGGTTGCCAAACAGGAAAAACACATTTTAATAGTTAAATAAGTATATTACTTTTCCGAGAGGGGGTGATAACCGTGGTTCGCAAATATGAAAAGCTGTCTGTGTGATTGAACTGATGCGCAAACAGCAAGACGCAGGTCCTGCGTCTAAACAACAATGATGAGAAGATACTTGAAGCGGGCAACGGTTTGATATCCCCTTGCATCTTTACATAGATGATTTCCTAATAGGGGTTCTATTCAGCCTTTCCTGCGTGTTTCTTCTCCGATTTTCCACTACAAGCTTATAGTTCGGCTGCCTGTGAAGTTGCAACCGACTATACCCGGCAGTAATTTCACAAACTGCCGGAGTATTGCTTGCAAGAAAATCAACTTTAACCCCTATCACAAAAGGAGGAGATGTTATGCAAAAGACAAGCGTTACTCTTAAGGACGTAAATGCCGTATATGACGGCCCGGAAGGAAATTTGTGGGAATTGATTATGGGCGAGCAGATTCATATGGGCGGGTTTAAATCGTCTAAAACACTGGCCGACAAAGCCGGCATCAAAGCCGGGATGAGAGGCGTCGACCTGTGCTGCTGCCTGGGCGCCGGGATGCGATTCCTGGCCAAGAATTATGGCTGCACAATGGCCGGGGTTGATGCGACCAAGACAGTTTATAATAAAGCCATCGAGAGATGCAAACAGGAAAAATTATGCAATCACCTGGAATTTAAATTGGGCGACGTCACCGCCGTGCCTTATCCGGATAAATCATTTGACTTTGTCTGGGGCGAGGATGCCTGGTGTTATGTGGTTGATAAGGATAAACTCATTTCCGAGGCGGCCCGCATCCTAAAACCGGGCGGCAAGCTGGTATTTACCGATTGGATTGAAGGTTCAAAGGGATTAAATGATGCCGATGCCAACCGCATCAATACCTTTATGAAATTCCCCTATATGGAAAGCCTTGCCGGATATAAGAAACTTATCGAGAAACACGGGTTCAAGGTTATTGAGGCCGAAGAATTAACGGGTGAATTTGCCGGTTATGTCGACCTTTATTTAAAGATGTTGACCGAGCAATTAACCTATGACGCCTTAAAAATTATCGGCAACGATATGAATATGTTCCAGGCCATGGGCGGCGAGATGATGTTTATGTCCCAAAAAGCGCACGAAGGCAAAATGGAACGCGGCAGATTCATTGCGGTGAAACAATAAAGGCTGATATGCTTCGCAGGGGTAAGGGCGACCTTATCCCTGCCCTGCATTAATAATTATGGAGGTTAAATATGACGGCAGATAAATCAAACAAGTGTAATCAGGAAAATAATCCGTGCCAGGAAAAGCCTCAATCGCCCTGTCAGTCCAAGCCTAATCCTTGCCAGCCCCAGCCCAGCCCGTGCCAGCCGAAAACCAGTCCCTGTCCCACTGCGGTGGGATGCCGCTCCGCGAACACAACGCACCAACAGCGTGCTGCCCCGCCGCCGGCTAATACCTGTGCAACCAAGAACGATCCTTGCCGATCAAACAGCGTCAGCCCGTGTTCGGCATCAAAACCGCCCGCAACCGGCACAGGTTCCTGCCCGATGAGTTATTTTGATAATATGGTCGGCAATTGCCTGGCCTATGCCGAGGAAGCCAAGGCGGCCGGCAAGCCCGTCGTCGGCATCTTCTGCGAATACACCCCGCGCGAGATAATCATGGCGGTCGGAGCCGTTCCGGTCTGCATGTGCGGTGGAAGCGAAGCGACTATCCCGGCGGCCGAGGAAGACCTGCCGGCCAGCATCTGCCCTTTGATTAAGAGTTCCTACGGCTATGCCAAGCTCAGGAACAACCCCTTTTTGGAGATGTCCGAGTTATTAGTGGCCGAAACCACCTGCGACGGCAAGAAAAAGATGTATGAACTCTTAAGCAAATACAAGAAGATGTTCATCCTGGAACTGCCCCAGAAGGCCGATGACCCCGATGCCTTCAGGCACTGGAAAGCGGAGATAGTGAAGCTGAAAGAATACCTGGAAAACCAATTCAACGTAAAAATAACCGATAGAAAATTGAAAGAAGCCATCAAAACAATGAACGAGGAGCGCCGTCTCAGAATCAGGATTGCGGAATTGGCCGGGAACAAGGTGCCCTTGCTTTCCGGCATGCAGGTGCTCGGCGCCAAGAGCTTAATCTCCGGCATACCCGAAGATTTCAAGATGTACCAGAAATTAATCTCCGAGATAGAAGCCGAGGATAAGCGCCAGCCGGTCCAGTGCACCGGCCGTCCGCGCATTATGCTGACCGGCGTGCCTATGCCACACGAGGCGGAAAAAGTAATGCGGGTTATCGAGGAAGCCGGCGGGTCGGTGGTTGCCCAGGAATCATGCAGTGGATTAAAGCCTATTGATTTACCGGTCAACGAAGACGGGGACCCGCTTCAGGCAATCGCCGAGAAATATTTCCATCTGCCCTGTTCCGTGATGACTCCGAATACCAGGCGGCTTGATTTCTTTGATAAATTAATCAGTCAATACAAGCCCCAGGCGGTAATTGATGTTGTTTGGCAGGGATGCCATACCTATAATGTAGAATCATTCTTAATCCAGAAGTATTTTGAGGAAAAGCATCATTTGCCGTATCTTAAACTGGAAACTGATTATTCACAGTCAGATTCAGCTCAAATAAAGGTCAGGGTTCAGGCTTTATTAGAAATTGTTAAAAGCAAGAATTATTAATTGTTTTGGATTATAACTAATGCAAGAGATGCTATCGTTTATTGCTCAACTTCGCCAGGAAGCGTTAAAAAAGTTCAAGAAAAACCGGGTAGTCGGCTATTTCTGCGTTTATGTGCCGCCCGAACTTATTGAAGCCGCCGGTTTTATGCCGGTCCGGCTGGCCGGGCTGGGCGATGGTACGGCCGAGAATGAAGGCGAGAAATTCATCCATAACGAGGCCTGTTCCTTCTGCAAGGAATGCCTTGGCCTTAAGAGCTTGAAACAACTTCCGCATAATGCGGTTGACCGGCTCATCATCCCCAGCGGCTGCGATCAGATGAAGCGACACGGCGAAAAATGGAACCTTGATTTTAATATTCCGACCTACCACCTGTTTGTGCCGGCCACCTGGGAAGACCCGTCCTCCCAGAATATCTACTGGCAGGAAATAAAATGGCTGGCTGACGAGTTGGATACCCTGGCTCAGAATAATCCGGACCGGAAACCGATTAACCAAGTGGTTGCCCAATATAACGAAGCCCGGAAAAGATTTATGCGGTTAAGCGGGCTGATGGATTACGCCGACTACTTTAACCTGGCGCACCTTTTCTTTATCTCGCCGGTCAGCGATTTTCTCCGGTATCTTGACCGGATAGAACAACGTCTGGAACCCAATCCGGCAACTTCCGGGAAAACACGGTTGTTATTGGTGGGCAGTCCGGTCGGTTATGGCGATAATTTTATCCAGAAGGCGTTGGCCAAGCACCCCGACGCGGAAATTGTCTACGACGCCACCTGCACCGGGCACCGTTCCTTTGATATGGATATCCCATTAAGCGGCGATATGATTGCAAATATTGCTGCCTCGTATTTTACCCGGCCGCCCTGCATCTGGCGCCGGCCCAACACCCAATTTTACCAGTATATCAAGGGCATTATCGCCAAATACCGGATTGACGGCATAATATATAAAACGCTTAAGTTCTGCGACTTATGGAAATACGAATTTAAGAGATTCAAGGATTGGGCTGAATGCCCGGTCATCGGCATTGAAAATACGTACAGCAGTTCCCAGGACGCCCAGATAAACAAGCGAATCAGCGCCTTTTTAGAAACCTTTAAACAATAATTATATGACTGAATATACAGACCCTCAACCGGCAAAAATATCATTGGCCGAATGGAATAAGCTCTACGGCAAAATCCCTAAAGAAATGCTCAATCAATATAAGTATATCCGGGAAATTCCCGGCGCTTCAAAGTCATATGTTAATAAGTTATCCGAATATTTCCATACCGGTGACAAAAGGCTGGTCTCGCTTAAATACGACAATTCGCTGGCCGCGCTCAGGCTTTGGAATTTCCTCTTGACCGAGGAAGAGCGTCTGGCCGACTGGCGCAAAGCCGGCAAAAAGCTGTTCGGGGTTATGAAGGATTTAGGAACCATACCGGTAATGGTTTATTCTTCCAAGAAAGGCGTAGCTTTTTATCCGGACGGCGCCTGGTGGACGCCCTGCTTCAAGGAATTAGAGGACGAACTTTTTCAAATAGCCGACAGCGAAGGTGTCGGCGACGACGCCTGCCCGGTCCGGGCCACCCTCGGCGCCTTTATTAACCAAAAACATTTCCCTATCCCGGACTTGTGCATCGCCGGCGTGGGCAGTTGCTGTAATGATTTCTCAGCAATCATGCAGTTAATTGCCGGGCTGGGCCATAAATTCCTGTGGTGGGAATTGCCGTATCGCAAGGACCTGAAATCCTGGTACCGTCGCGGCGATTTTATCAAGCTGCCTAACGGCGAATTATGCCCGGCTTCGCTGGTTTCATTTATGGAACAACAGCTGGCCAGGATAAAAAGAGGCATTGAAGCGGAGACCGGCGAACAGATTACGGACCAGATGCTTAATCAGGGCATTAAGAAGGCAAACCGGTTGCGCCGGATTGTCCACAAACTGCGTGAGCTGGCATACGGCACTATTCCTATCCCGGCCGCGGCGCTGGAAATGCTTATCTGCGAGATGATTGTTATCCATTTCTGTTCCGACTCCGAAGAAGCCATACGCGCTCTGGAGCATTTCCTTGAAACGGTAGAAAAAAGAGTATCTGCTAAACAGGGAATTTTACCCGGCAATCCGTTCCGCGTTACCTGGGTTAATCCGGTTGCCGATTTGCGGATGATGAATCTTTTGGAAGAGCTGGGCGGATGCGTGGCCGGCACAGAATACCTGTTCTCGCACGCATTGGATTTAATACCTGAAGATATTGAGCCGATAAAAGCATTAGCTTATATGGTGTTGTCCGACCAGATGATAGGCTCGGCCGAATACCGGGCCCGGCGGGTGATTGCCGAAGCCAGAAAATATAAGGCTGAGGGCGTGGTGATTTCACGCATTCCGGGCGCGTCGCACTGCGCCTCGGAAGGGCATATTATCGCGGATATTATCAAGAAAGAGATAGATATGCCGGTCCTGGATATCACCGTCCCGTCGCTTATTGATGCGGGGATGACCGGTTTAAAGACCAGAATCCAGACATTCTTCGAAATACTTGCGCACCGGCGGAATACGGAGACCCATTAATTAACACGAATAAACACTAAAAATTAGAGGAGGATTTTATGATCGGTTGCGGTATTGATATTGGTTCAAGGACCACCAAGCTGGTTCTATATGACGCGGACAAACAAGAAATGATTACTTCTGCTATAACAGATTCCAGATTGGATAAAGAAGAATCAGTGGTAAATCTATTAGACCAAGCGCTTAAGAAATTAAATTATACAAAGAAAAACATCATCAAAGTCATAACTACAGGCTATGGCCGCGAACTCATTCCTTTTGCTGATGAAAACATTACCGAAATAACCTGCCATGCCCGGGGTGTTTACCATCTGTTGCCTAAAACCAGGACTGTAATTGAAATCGGCGGCCAGGACAGCAAAATTATTCACCTTGACGCAACTGGCCGGGTGCGGGATTTTGCCATGAACGACCGCTGTGCCGCCGGAACCGGCCGTTTCCTGGAAGCGGTTGCCAGATTATTGGAAATTGAGATTAACGAAATGGGGCCATTAGCCATGGAATCAAAGAAACCGGCCAATATCAGCAGTATGTGCGTGGTATTCGCCGAATCGGAAATTATCGGACTGCTGTCCCGCAAGGTGTCCAGAAGTGACATCATTACGGGCGTTAATAAAGCGATTGCAACCAGGTTTATGGGGTTAGCCGGCCGGAATTTAACCGAGCCTATTACATTTACCGGCGGCGTGGCACTGCTTCCCGGAATGGCATCCGCGCTTGAAGAAGCCTGCGGCAAGGGAATAAATATCGCGCCTTATCCCCAGTTTACTGGCGCCTTAGGCGCGGCTATTCTGGCTGTTGAAAAATAATATCATGTTGTGCAAAAAGGCGGTGTTATCCTCAAATAACTTTAAAACTATCCATCGCGCGGAAGGCGCACGATTATGAGATTATGAAGCCGATTTTATTAAATCTGCTGGTAATGGCTTATGGCGCAACCGGCATTGTCGGTTTTATCGCTTACTGGCCCACCATCAAAGACCTGTATTACCACAAAAAACCCAGCGCCAATATATCCTCCTACGTATTATGGACCGCAACCAGCGGTATAGCCTTCCTGTATGCCATGTTTGTCCTGCCCGACTTGCTTTTTATTATCGTATCCGGTATGAACTTTGCCGCTTGCGCTCTGGTGCTTTTACTGAGTATCAGGCTCAAAAATAGCCGCTGAAAATATAAGCTGAAATCGGCATTATACGTTGGAACTATATCGCATTTAAGGCGGTTGGAATATTTTTGTGGGATTCCCTGTTTTTTTTGCAGTAAAACAGCATTGTGAATTGTCTATATATTAGGAGGAAACTCCGCTTTGGCGAGGTTTGAAGCAACTTTAGCCTCACAAAATCATTGAAAGTGATAAGATGGGGAATATTCCGGTTATCCGATATCAAACCATTGTCATCGGCGGCGGCGCCGCAGGCCTGATGGCGGCCATTAGCGCCGGGCGGCGCGGGCAGCGCGTCCTGATTATAGAAAAAAATGACGCCATCGGCCGCAAAATACTGGTTACCGGCAACGGCCGCTGTAACCTGACCAATATCAATATAACCCCGAACAAATATTACGGCGAAAATACCAAATGCCTCCATAATATTT
Source organism: Planctomycetota bacterium (assembly GCA_043808305.1). Taxonomy (GTDB): domain Bacteria; phylum Planctomycetota; class MHYJ01; order JACQXL01; family JACQXL01; genus JBBAAP01. The sequence goes on from JAZDFB010000113.1 coordinate 11,601, forward strand.
TCAGCCGGTTTTCCCACAAGGAAACCATCGCATTATTTGAAGAACTCGGCGTTCGTTTCAAGACCGAGGAATTCGGCCGGGTTCTCCCGGTTACCGACCGCGCTTCCACGGTTGTGGATGCGCTCGGAGCAGAAATCTGCCGTCTGAAAATCAAAACAAATTTAGGCGAGCGCGTTACCGGTCTGGTATCAGCAGCCGGCGTATGGAATGTGGTCACAGACAAGAATACCTACCGGTCAGAATGCGTTATTCTGGCTGCCGGCGGTAAGAGTTACCCCCAGTTAGGCTCAACCGGCGACGGATTTGATATAGCCCGGGAATTAGGGCATCGTATTATCGAGCCCCGGCCCGGGCTGGTCCCGTTGGAATTAACCGGGAACTGGTTCCAGCAACTGTCCGGCGTTACCGTCAATGCAGAGATATCATTAACTGTTAAAGAGAAATTGATTATCCGCCGGAGCGGTGAGCTGCTTTTTACCCATTTCGGCATATCCGGCCCGCTGGTGTTGGACCTCAGCCGGTTGATAACAGACGGCATAAACAAGCCGGATAATCTGGTAACCGTTAATTTCTTCCCCGATTACAATAGCCTAAAATTGGCGCAATTTCTAAACACCCGCTGGCGGTCACAGCCCCAAAAGACGCTGGCAAATTCATTATTCGGACTTATGCCCAAAAAACTCTGTACGGTGTTGTTGGCTGGGTTGAATCTGCAGACCGATACCCGGTCCGGTCAGATACCCAAAAAACAAACTCAGCTCATCGCCGAGCAGTTGGCCCGTTTTCCGCTGGAGATTAAAAGGCATCGTCCTTTTGCCGAATCAATGGTAACCGCAGGCGGAGTGTCGCTTGATGAGGTCAATACCAGAACTATGGAATCATTAAAGGCGAAAGGTCTTTACCTGGCCGGCGAAGTACTGGATATAGACGGCATTTCGGGCGGGTACAACCTGCAGTTTGCCTGGAGCACCGGCTATATGGCCGGACTTCAATTATAACCGGGTTGGGGCTAATCTTGCGGTTTAAATAAATTAAGCCGACATAAGTTAATACTTGACTTATTAAATTCTGTATGATATATTATTAATATGAAAAAAGTAAGTAAAATTGTAGGCATTATCAGCCTTATTATCGCTCTATCTTTTTTAGTATATGGTTTCGGCCTGAGCCGTTATAAAGTTTATGACAAGCCCGATGCTCGGGATGAGGGTAAACTTTCCACCTCTACGACTATGACGGAATCCCAGCTCTTGCGCGAGATGTGCTATGACGCAATCATAAAGGATAAAGACGGTAATTTGGTAAATAAGGGACGGGAAGCCGCCTGCCTTACCTGAAGCGCAAAATAAAAGGTTATGGGGTCCATAACCGTAATTATGAATCGCAAGAAAAGCAAAATAAACCTCTGGCGCAGAATCACCCAAACTGCATCTGTTTTCCTGCTCAATCCTTATTTCTACAGTTTCAGGCAGGTCTGTTTTCCGGTTTTGAACTGCTGGGGTTGCCCGATATCGGCGTTCAGCTGTCCGATAGGAGCGATGGGCCAATTCTTTGCGCAGGGCGTTTTTCCTTTTCTGGTTCTGGGAACGATTGTTTTCTTCGGCGCTATTATCGGCCGGATGCTCTGCGGCTGGGTCTGTCCTTTCGGTTTTCTGCAGGATTTGTTGTATAAAATACCTCTGCCCAAGATTAACCTGCCTTCATTCCTTAAATATGGCAAGTATCTGACTCTGCTGTTAATGGTTATTGTTATCCCGCTATTATTCGGGATCAATACGACGTCCGGCAAAACTACGGCCAGTGATTTTTTCTTCTGCTACCTGTGCCCGGCCGGTACGCTGGAAGCAACTATCCCGAACTCTATTTTCCCGCCGAAGACCCAGGCTGCCGCGGCTACTCCGCCGGAAACATCCGCCCAGCCGGGAACGTCTACCACGCCGGAAACAAAGGAAGAGGCAAAAACGCCAAACAGTGATGTGTCATCGGAAAGTTTTTATCAGATAAAGGAACAGAGTCTTCTCGTCGGATTCTTGAAATCACCCCGAATCTGGATATTAATTGTCTTTTTAGCGCTTTTTGTCATGATCAGCCGTCCTTTCTGCCGGGTAATATGCCCGCTGGGCGGGATGTTTGCCCTTTTGAATAAGGTCAGTATTTACAAGTTTAATGTTGATAAAAATAAATGCATTGAGTGCGGCGGGTGTAATGTCTGCGGAGCGCACTGTCCGGATTTTGCCATATATTTTGTCAAAGGGCAGGATGCCAAAAGCAAGCTGTAAAAAAGTATGTCTGAGAACGAACCGGTTTTAACAGGCACCCATTTTATGAATGGCGATATTGCCTGCGCGGAAGGCGCGCTGGCGGCCGGGTGTAGCTTTTTTGCCGGTTACCCGATTACGCCGGCCACTGAAATCGCTGAGCGGATGTCGGAGCGGTTGCCCTTGATAAAAGGGGTTTTTATCCAGATGGAGGACGAAATTGCTTCAATGGCGGCGATATTAGGGGCGGCCTGGGGCGGCAAAAAAACAATGACCGCAACTTCAGGGCCGGGCTTCAGCCTGATGATGGAAAATATCGGGCTGGGGATTATGACCGAGACACCTTGCGTGATTGTTGACGTCCAGAGAGGCGGACCTTCGACGGGACTGCCCACCCTGGTGGCCCAGGGCGATATGATGCAGGCGCGATGGGGTTCACACGGCACTTATGAGATTATCGCTCTTTGCCCCAACTCGCCTCAGGAAATGTTTGACCTGACTATCCACGCATTTAATCTCTCGGAAAAATACCGCCTGCCCGTGCTGGTCATGGCGGATGAGGTGGTCGGCCATATGATGGAAAAAGTGGTAATTCCCGCGCCGGCCCGGCTGAATATCACGCCCCGGCGCTATACCAAATTATCGCCTGAAGAATATTTGCCTTATAAACCGGAAAAAGATCTGGTGCCTTCAATGGTCAATATAGGCGAAGGTTATAATATCCACATTACCGGGCTGACCCATAATGAAAAAGGGTATCCGGTGATTGATGCGCTGACACAGGAACAACTGGTCAGGCGGTTATCGGATAAAATCAGGGCTAATCGCGATGATATTATCCGGGTGGAAGAAAAATATCTGGATGACGCCGAAATAGTTATCTGCGCTTACGGCATTTCAGCCCGGATTGCGCTGCGGCCGATAGAACTGGCGCGTAAGGAAGGCATCAAGGTCGGATTGCTGCGCTTGATTACGGCCTGGCCATTTCCGGAGGAGCGAATCAGGCGGTTAGCGGACAAGACCAGGGTATTTATTGTGCCTGAACTGAACTACGGCCAGATGGTCATGGAAGTGGAGCGGGCCGCCGCCGGCAAGTCAAAAGTAATTCTGATCCCCCAGATGGGCGGAGAACCTCATAACCCCAATAAGATACTGGAAGCGATTAAGTCCGTTCGAAGTTGATAAATAATATGAACAGCTATAAATCCGGTGAAAATGAATCGGGCCATCCGCTGGACAGCCTTCTGCGTAAAGACAGGATGCCTCATATCTGGTGTTCGGGCTGCGGGCTGGGTGTGGCGTTAAATGTTTTTATCAGCGCTATCCTGCATTCGAGCATTTCACCGAACAAGTTTACCGTGGTTTCGGGGATTGGCTGCACGGGCCGGGTGGCCGGCTACCTGAAGCTGGATTCGTTCCATACGACCCACGGCCGGGCTGTTCCGTTTGCCACCGGCATTAAATTAGCGCGGCCCGACATGAAAGTCATTGTTTTCAGCGGAGAAGGCGACCTGGCCGCTATCGGCGGAAATCATTTTATCCATGCCGCCCGGCGCAATATTGATATGACCGTTATCTGTGTCAATAATTCCAATTACGGAATGACCGGCGGTCAGGCCGGGCCGACCACGCCGATTAACGCCTTAACCTCCAGCACCCCTTATGGTAATTTTGAGTTCCCGTTCAGCCTGCCTTATCTGGCGGCCGGCAGCGGCGCGGTTTATGTCGCCCGCTGGACAGTTTATAACGTTAAACAGCTGGAGAATTCTATCAGACACGCTATCTTGAAACGGGGGTTCAGCTTCATAGAAATCATTTCGAATTGCCCGACGCTTTACGGACGGGGCAATAAAATCGGCGATGGGTTTAAAATGATGGAATTTTACAAGGAAAATACCATCGTTAACCATCAGGCTAATCTCAAGGATATTAACATCGTCCGGGGCGGGAAGATTACCGTAGGCGATTTTATTGATATCGAACGCCCCACTTTCAGGGATTTATTGGACGCGAAAATGAGCCAGCCTTTGGAAAAAGGCAAGGTTTTCAGGATTGAAGATATAAAGAAAATGGAGCAGCCTTAATGTATTACGAAATCAGATTTGCGGGTTTCGGCGGACAGGGTATCATCAAGTCGGGCGAGATTGCCGGCAAGGCCGCAATAAATAATGACAAGTATTTTGCGACGATGGTCCAGAACTACGGGCCGGAATCACGGGGCGGGTCGTCAAGCGCCCAAGTGATTATTTCGGATAGCCAGATAGCTTATCCGATTATCACGCAGCCGGACATCCTGGTGGTAATGTCACAGGAGGCTTACAGCAAATATGCCGCGGAACTGAAACCCGGCGGGATAATGCTGGTGGAAGAGGATATGGTTAATTTGGGAAATCCGCCTGCGAATATCAGGATTGTCAAAGTGCCGGCCACCCGACTGGCCGAAGAATCCGGCAAGAAAATGGTCGCCAATATTGTGATGTTGGGAGCGCTGAAAGTATTTATTGAAGCGCTTACGAAAGAAGCCCTGGTATCCGCCATTAAATCCACTGTTCCGCCCGGAACCGAGGAGGTTAATCTTAAGGCGTTCCAGAAGGGGATTGACTGCGCTTCAGCGTTTAACAATAAGGTCAATAAGACGTGAATAGGCCTGGTCGAGGCTGATTTTATAGGTGGTAGTTTGTCCCGCCGAAGCGGGATTGCTTCAACTGCCGAAGTATCAGGAAGAAAAGATGAAAGCCAATAACAAAATAGCTGATTCATCGGAACAGGCACAGGTGGAAATCATCAAGGTGCCAAACGGTGAGATCAGGATTCTGCGGGACCGTTGCAAAGGATGCGGGTGCTGCGTCCAGTTCTGCCCCAATAATGTTTTGGAAATGTCCAAGGAATATAACCGCAAGGGGTATCACTTTCCCGTGGTAAAAAATCCCCAAGCCTGCACCGGGTGCAAAGCCTGCTATAAATCCTGCCCGGCAGGCCATAAGGTATATCTCGGTCCCAATTCACCGGAGTGTATTCGCTGTCTGAAATGCCAGGAGAAATGCCCGGCTGATTCAATAGAAAACGAATATTTTTAAGCCGCAGATTACACAGATTAAAATACTATTTGGAATTTGAGATTTGGATTTTAGCGTTTTATGGAATACATCCTTATCAGCACCGCCGGCCACGTCGACCACGGCAAAAGCACTTTAATCAAGGCGCTCAGCGGCATTGACCCGGACCGCCTGAAAGAGGAAAAAGAGCGGGAGATGACCATTGACATCGGCTTTGCCAACTTCCTCCTGCCCAGCGGCCGCTGCGCCCAGGTGATTGATGTGCCCGGCCACGAGCGCTTTATCAAGAACATGCTCACCGGCATAAATACGGTTGATTTAGTCCTGTTCCTGGTAGATGCCAACGAAAGCATCAAGCCTCAGACTCTGGACCACTTTAATATCCTGAAATTATTAGATTTCAAGGTCGGTATTATTGTCTTAACCAAGATTGACCTGGTTAACCAGGAACGCCTTGAAGAAACTATGATGGAGGTGGCCGAATTGGTTAAAGACAGTTTCTTGGAAAATGCGCCGGTTATAAAGGTTTCGGCCGTGACCGGCACCGGCATAACAGAGCTTGTCCAGACCATAGACCGGCTGGTTCCGGACGTTCAGCAGCGAAACAGGAATTTACCTGTCCGCCTGCCTGTTGACCGGGTTTTTACGATGAGCGGTTCAGGCACGGTTATCACGGGCACGCTGGTCAGCGGGATATTAAAAATCAATGACCCGCTTGAAATACTGCCCCAGAAGGGACAAGTCCGGGTGCGCCAGATTCAGTCCTATGGCGGCAAAGCGCCCCAAGCCGTGGCCGGACAACGGGTTGGCATAAATCTGGCCGGTGTCAAGAAAGAAGACCTGGTCCGGGGCAATACCTTAGCGGCACCGGGCTATATCGAACCTACCTCTGTTTTTGACGCCGCCATCGAAGTCACCCCTGACAGTCTATTTCCCCTTAAGAATTATACCCGGCTCAGATTGCATATCGGCACGGGTGAATTCCTTGGCCGGATTATTTTGCTGGATAAAGACCGGCTTGAACCCGGCCAACGGGGACTGATTCAATTCAAATCCGAAGCACCGCTGGCCATAGTCAAAGACGACCGGTTTATTCTCCGCCTCTACGCACCGATTGTCGTGGTCGGAGGCGGACGCGTTATGGATGCGCATCCAACCAAGCATAAGCGGTTTCAGGATGAACTGATACAACAACTTGAAGCCCTGGAATCGGCCAGCCCCGAAGAATCGGTTGGCCAGGTATTGATTAACGCCGGGCTCAATATCCTTAAAATTACCGAGATTATTGACAAGGTAAACCTGCCCCGCCCGGAGGTGGAAAATATTATCAAAGGGTTGGTGACCAAAGGTGAGATTATAAATCTGCCTTCCCATCCGGACCATATGATGCATATCCAGAACTTTGATTTATTGAAAGAGAAGATTGTCCAAATATTAGGAGACTTCCATAAGAATCAACCGCTGAAGTTGAATATTCCGGACAAGGAAATAAAGATAAAATTAGGTGCGGTTGAAACAATGGGAGGTTTCATTGATAAGGCCATTAACGAACTGGCGAAAGAAAACAAAGTGTCTGTTGCGGGTAATTCATTAAGGCTTGCCAGCCATGCTATCCAGTTAAACCCCAAGCAGGAACAATCAAGGCAGAAGATAGAAATGGCTTATTTAAGCAACCTATTTGGACCGCCCGGATTTGAGGCTATGACGCAGGCCTTGGGCATAAAATCCCAGGCCGCTTCGGAAACAATAGCCGCGCTGAAGGAAATGGGCCTGCTGGTAAGTCTGCCTGACGGCATAATTATGCACCAATCGGCAATCGCCAAGGCTTCAGAACTTATCAAGGATTATCTGTCCAAGCACGAAAATATCAAAGCCGGCGATTTCGCAAAATTATTGCCTACTTCCCGCAAATATGCGATTCCTTTACTGGAGTATTTGGATAGCATTAAATTGACTAAACGGGTTGGTGATGTAAGAATCCTGGCGGATAAACACTAATGGCCAAGTATCAAATTCCAGACAGTTTGGGAATTGGGATTTGTTATTTATTTGGAATTTGGATATTGGAACCTGTAATTTAAAGGTAAATGTGGAGGTGAAATGGGTCTGGTGGCCCTCCTGGTCTTCAAAGCCAGTGTGCCTCGTAATCGGGGTAGGTAGGTTCGATTCCTATGCACCTCCGCCATACATTTTTAATCCTCAAATGTGCTGACGTTGAACAGCCGGATATTTTCTTGACAGAAACAGAGTTTTTCTCTACTAATCGTTATAAAAACAATAAAAAGGAGTTTGTCAGGGTTGGAATTACGGATTCCGGGCCAATGAAAAAAAATCATATGAATCTGAAGATAACGGTTTTGGCAGCGATGTTTTTAATGATAACTATTGGGGGATGCGAAGAAAAACCGTTAGCCAATCAATCTAAATCAGATATTGAAAAACTTATCCAACAACTCAGCGCAGATGAGCGGAATCCCCGCGAGTCAGTTCAAATAGAATTAGCAGCAATAGGTAAAAAGTTAATCGGAGAATACCGAAAAATCAAGTGGAAAATTAAAATGGGGGAAGTAGACAAAACTAATGAATTAAATAATTGCAAAGAGAAAATATCCGAACTTGCTAAAAATCTGTCTGAAGCAAATCAAAATAAAGACCCCGAAATAAAGAGTCGGGCTAAACAAATCCAGCAAAGCCTTTTCAGGTTGACTCAATGCGAGATTGCCTTTTCCTCAAAGCGGCACACTAAAGGAGACGAGGCTTCCGTTCACCCTAACCACAAAGAGGAATCGGAAATTTATGTTATGGATGCAGAAGGGAAAAATATAGTCAGGCTAACGGGAAATAATACATCTGATGGCAGGCCTGCTTGGAATCCGGATGGTTCTAAGATTTTTTTTGTGGCAGGGAAAGATATTTGTATAATGGATGCGGATGGACAAAACCAAATCAAGTTAGCAGAAGGAACGACTCCTCAGTGGAACCGCGATGGAACTAAAATTACTTTTGTGTCGGAAGGAGGGGTTAATATAGTTGACCTTGACGGCAAAAATCATAACAAATTATTAAAGAAAGGATTTAGTCTAGCATTGAGCCCGTATGGGACAAAAATCGCTTATGCAACATCAGAAGGCACAAATGAAGAGAAAAATCTTAAATACTTTATCCATATAATGGATGCCAATGGTAAAAACCAAATTAAATTATCAGAAGGAGAAAATTTTCATTGGAGTTCGGATAGCACAATTACATTCATTGTAGAAGTGCGGGATACGAAAGATTATTATAAAGTACTTACCTCTGATATTTATCTAATAGACATTAATACAAAAGAACGTAAAAAAATAACCAAAGAAGAAATGTATATTTATCAGCCTAACCTCCTTAATGCTGATAAAACCAAAATTGCCTTTGAATCAGGAGGGAAAATCTATGTCATGGATACAGACGGTGAAAACCGGAGAGAGTTAACTAAAACTCGAGGTCATTCTCCTGTCTGGAGCCCGGACGGCTCGAAAATTCTTTTCCAAAATACAGCCGAACTCTGACCGTACGTCCGGCATACGATCTACGTGATAGATCAGGACGGAACAAATCTAAAACAATTAACAGAAGAAACCGTTTGCAATCTTACTCAGATACCGGTTTGGAATCCCATATCAGTAAAAGAAATTGCTGACTTGTTTCTGAGTAATGACTAGTGGTTCATAATATTTAAATTTGTGGGTAAAGACGCTTAAGCCGAATTCGGGCATTCTTGGTCGTGAATTACCAAACCAATTAGACCCCTAACAAGGGCAGTTCTTTAAGCATTTTTGATGCTTCAGGGCTTAAACCAATTGCGAAATGGCTCCAAGAACTCTCCACCAAATAAATTGTTCATTTAGATAGGTATTAATTAATATCACCGCTTAAAGAACTTGCCTATCTGTGCTTTGGAGAATTTGTATATGGCTGGTCGGCCGTGCGGGCAGGTGGCTTTGTAGCCGCTCTTTTCCGCTAAATCCAACAGGGCCTTTATCTCCTGGCCGGACATCGGGTCTCCGGCCTTGATGGCCGCCTTGCAGGCCATCATCTTGACCATCTTATCCAGTACCTTCCTGCGGTCTGATTTAGAGATATCATCATCAGCCAGCTCGTCCAGCAAAGATTTGATAAACTCGGCCATATCAATCTTTGTCAATAATGCCGGCACGGCCAGTATCCGAACGGTGTTCCTGCCGAACTCCTCGACCTCCAGTCCGATATCCTTCAGATACTCCGCCGCCTCGCGGACCAGCAGGAACTGCTTATAGGTCAGCTCTATTGACTGCGTCAGCAATAACCGCTGTTTCAGGACGCTGCCGGTCGAGAACTGTTCCATAAACGCCGTATAAAGCAGGCGCTCGTGCAAGGCGTGCTGGTCTATTATGACCATGCCATCCGAGACCTCCATTATAATGTAAGAGTTGTGGATTTGTATGAATGAGGGTCTGCCGGTCGGCCAGTCGGCCAGCCCGCCGGTGGGTCTGTCCGGAAATGTTTCATTTGACTGAGAGACCGGTTGACCGGTTGACTGACCGGTTTCTTTCCCGCCGAAGAAATCCATCATCGCTTTCATTGTCTCGTTCTGTGCTAATTCCTGAGGTATTGCATCTCCCTGTTTTAAGTTATTAATCTGTGTAATCTGTCCCACGGGAGGCAGTAGCTCTGTCCGTGTCTCGCCAACCAGTTTTCCTCTGATAGTCGAAATAATCCGATCGTGCAGCTGCCAGGCGTTGCGGAAACGCACCTCTATCTTGGTCGGGTGGGCGTTGACATCCACCTGCGACTGGTCGATATCGATAAACAAGACCACGAACGGGTATTGTCCCGAAGGTATCAGCGAAAAATACGACTGCCCGATAGCCCGGCTGATAACCCGGTCGCGGATGTAACGGCGGTTGACATAATAGAACTGGTATTTGGAATTAGGCCGGGTATATTCCGGGCGCGACATATACGCCCTGATGTCCAGGTCTTCGGACCGGTATTCGATATATTCAAGCTGGCCGGCCGTGTCATTCCCGAAAAACTGCCTGATGCGCTCCATTAAATCATCAGTCGCCGGCAGGTTGATTAACTGCTTATCCTGGTGCTTGAGCAAAAAGCGCACCTCCGGGTGCGATAAGGCGAATCTGGTAACTGCGTCGGTGATATGACCCAGCTCCACGGGCGGGCTTTTGAGGAACCTGCGCCGGGCCGGGGTATTGAAAAAGATGTTCTCCACGGTGATGCTCGTGCCGGGCGCGCCGGCAGCCGGCTTGGGTTCGGATACCCGGCCGCCTGAGGCGGTAATCTCGTATGCCTCGGTCCGGTCAACAGTCCGGGACACCAACCTGACCTGCCCGATGGCGCCGATGCTGGCCAGCGCCTCGCCCCGGAACCCGAACGTCCGGACGGCAAACAGGTCTTCCTCGGTATCTATCTTGCTGGTCGAATGCTGTTTGAATACCAGCGGCAGGTCGTCCGCCAGGATGCCCCGGCCGTCGTCGGTGATGCGGATAACCCGTTTTCCGCCTTCTTCAACATAGACCTCTATTGACCGGGCGCCGGCGTCAAGCGAGTTCTCTATCAGTTCCTTGACCACCGAGGCCGGCCGTTCGATAACCTCGCCGGCTGCTATTTTATCTGCCAGCAATTGGGACAGAACTTTTATCCTATTCATAAATTTTCTAAATGGTATCAGCCAGCATACTAATGGCGTGGCGGACCTTGACCCGGCCCTTATCAGCCGAACCGAGCAGATATTCCAACTGCATCATACAACCCGGGCAGTTGGTGACCACGACATCGGGATTAGATTTGACAATGCCGTCCAACCGGGCCTGGCCGATGCGCCGGGACAGCTCCGGATACTTAAAACCGAACAACCCGCCCCCGCCGCAGCACAGGTCGACCTCGGATTCACAATAGGCAGTTGCCTTGCGCAGGAACGACCTTATCATCTCCGGCGACTTATTCCAGGTGGAATGACATGGAGCGTGATAAAATGTAGACTGCGGAATGTTCCAGCCAGAGGCTGGTCCGCCTCCGGCGGAGAGTTCTGAATTATAAATTGCAGGTTGCCGCTCCAGACAGAATTCCATCACATCCATTATCTTAGGATTGCTCTGTGTCCTCTGTATCTCTGTGGCTAATAACAAGGAATATTCCGTTTTAAGCATCCGGCCGCAGGTAGCGCAGGCAGTCAGGACGATGTCAGCGCCCTTAAGCGCTTTGATATTCTGTCGGGCCAGGCGCCGGGCGGTCCGGATATCGCCCGAAAGCAATGCCGGCAGTCCGCAGCATAACTGGTCCTGCGGGATATAGTAATCCACGCCCATCTTATCCAGCACCTTGATGATATCGCCCAGCACTTCAGGGTAGATATAATTTATGGCGCACCCGACGAATATAGCCACCTTCGGCTTATTCTCTTTGCGCTCTTTGCTTCTGAGCGCCATAAAAGCGCCATGGCGCTTCGGCGCCATTTGCGACAAATAGAAATTCAGCGCCGGTTCCTTGGCCAGCCGCGGTATCTTGGCCGTCAGCTCGCCCAGCGCCAGGGGCAGATGCCGGAGCGGCGGCGCAGAGCTTCTTACTAAAGGAGCAAACAGCCGCAGTACCTTCATTGCCAGATCATAGAGCCGGCGGTGCGGCAGAATCCAGTTAAACCCGATCCATACCGGCAGAGGCAGTCCCTTTTCCCGAACCGCCTGAGCCCGGCCGGATTTGAACGCCTTGCCGGTCTCGACCAGCGACGGGCAATTCTCTTCGCAACGCAGGCACATCAGGCAGGAGTTGATAATCTCACGTGACCGGCTGGAATGTATGGGCAATTGTTCCTTGAGAAAGGCAATGCGTCCCCGGGCTACCAGGGCCTCGTCCTTGAGCGCGGCGAATACCGGGCAGACCGACCGGCACTGGCCGCATTTAGCGCATCTCTCTAAAATCTCGGTATCATTATTCATCTTTTGCCACAGAGCCGCAGAGCACACGGAGGCCGCCGAACAATATTATTAATTATATTCTCTGTGCCCTCTGTGTCTCCGTGGCTAACTCGTAAATATTTTGCCCGGATTCATTATCCCCTTGGGGTCAAAGAGTGTTTTTAACTGCTTCATCAGCTCTATCTCGGCGGCGCTAAGTTCCAGCGCCAGGAAGCGAGACTTGGTCAGCCCGATGCCGTGCTCTCCGGAAAGCGTTCCGCCGCACTTGACGGTCTCGGTAAACAGCTCGTCCAGCGCTTTTTCTAATAACGCCTTTGGAGTTTCGGCAGAGACAAGGAAGTTTACGTGCAGGTTGCCGTCGCCTAGATGGCCGAAGGTGGCGATGGGGATGCCGTACTTTGATTCTATGGACTTAATCACGGCCAGGATATGGGTGATTTGGTCGCGCGGCACGCAGATGTCCTCGCTGGCTTTCTGGGCGGTGATGGAATATAAGGCCGGAGAAACGGCCTTGCGGATGGCCCAGAGCGCTTTGGCTTCTTCCGGTCCGTTTGCCCGGAGCATCTTGCCCGGCCTTGATTGGTTGATTAAATCCTCCAGTGCCTTAGCCTGTCCGGACAGGTCGTTCGGGTCGCCGTCCAGCTCTATCAAAATCCCGCCCTTGATGCCTGACGGCAAATCGAGTTCCTTGCTGTATGATGTAACCGCCTTGAGCGATGAAGCATCCATAAACTCTATGGCCCGAGGCAATATCCGTTTGGCAAGTGTATCCAGGCCCAGCTTTACGGCGGAGTTTTCGGTGTCGTAAAATACAAAGAAAGTCGCCTCGGACTGCGGTTTAGGCACCAGCCGCAGGATTATCTGGGTAACGATGCCCAGCGTGCCCTCGGAGCCGATAAATAGCCGGGCCAGGTCATAGCCGGTCGAGCGCTTGAGCGTCTTACGTCCGGTATGGATGACTTGGCTGCTGGGCAGGACCGCCTCCAGCCCGAGCACATAATCCCTGGTAGTGCCGTATTTGATACAGCGCAGGCCGCCGGCGCCGCAGGCGACATTACCGCCCAGTGTGCAGAAATCGGCGCTGGCCGGGTCAGGCGGGTAAAACAGGCCGTGTTGGCTGACCGCCTTCTGGAAATCAGCACAGACCACGCCCGGCTCAACCACGGCCGTGAAGTTGATTGGATTAATCTCTATGATGCGGTTCATCAGGGACAGGTCTATGACGATACCGCCTTTGATAGGCACGGCCGAACCGGTAACCGAACTGGCCGCCCCGCGCGGGTAGACCGGGGTCGAGTGCTCCGAGGCAATCTTAAGAACATCGGATATCTCGGCGGCATTGAGCGGCTTGACGACTATGTCCGGCAAATGCTGGAGCTTGGAGGCGTCATAAGACGCGGCCAACCGGTCCTCAGGCAACTTGGAAATCCGCTCCGCCGGGATTATCTTTCTTAGTTGGTCGTATAATTCACTCATATATTTAATTTTGTATCATTATTCGGGCATACCGGCAAGGAAATTACATCCCGAATTATTCCCGCGGGATAACATACCTCTTGTCTATGGTCTATAGTCTTTCTTCACGACATCCTATATACTACCTACTGTATCCTGCATACTACATACTAATATTGTTGCCCAAACCGCCCGGGCGTGGTAGGCTTTTAACAGTAAAAAAAAGGGATTAGAAAAAGAGATAAAGAATAACCTTAAAGGATTGGGGTATGAAATATAAAGAATCAGAAACCGTGGAGTTTAAAAAGTCCACTTCCGAATTAAAGGAAGCGGTTATTTCTATTGGCGCCATTCTTAATAAACATCAAAAGGGTGAGGTATATTTTGGTATCAAGAATGATGGCTTAATTGCGGGTCAGACAATCGGGAAAGATACTTTAAGAGACATATCCCAGGCAATTGCTGATAATATTGAGCCCAAGATTTTCCCTAAGATTACCGCCGAAAAGATACAGGGCAAAACCTGCGTTACGGTTAGATTTGCCGGCTTGGATATTCCCTATTTTGCTTATGGCCGGGCGCATATCAGGGTGGGCGATGAAGATAGGAAACTTACGGCTAAAGAATTGGAAAATATAATCCTCAGGAAGAACAAGGATAAGTTAAGATGGGATACGCAGGCCTGTAAAGAGGCAAAACTTTCCGACATCAGTTCGGCAAAATTAAAGGTATTCCTGAAAGGCGCCGGATTGAGATACGATAATCTCAGGAATGCGCTGGCAAAACTTAAACTTATCACGGATGGCAAGCTGCTTAACGCGGCGGCGATTCTATTCGGCAAAAATCCGCAATCATTCTTTCCCAATGCCAAACTCAGATGCGCGGTCTTCGGCACAAACGATACGGCCTATCCGATAGATATGCAGGATATTGAAGGCGATTTATTTTACCTGATTGAGCAGGCGCAGGCATATATCCTGAAAAATATCCACATCGGGATGAAATTAGACGGCTTGCGCCGGATAGACGTGCCGGAGATAGACAAAGAGGCGTTTCGAGAGGCAATCATTAACGCCTTCTGCCACCGCGATTATGAAGAGTATGATTCGGTCAATATCGCCATATTCACCGATAGAGTGGAAATACGCAGTCCCGGCTTGATTTATGGCGGCTTGACCATAGCGCAAATTAAAAAAGAAATGGTTTCGGAAAGGCGCAATGAGTTAATCGCCGAATTATTCCACCGGGTGCATTTTATAGAGAAATGGGGGCGGGGAATTAAGTTGATATTATCAAAGGAGCCGGATACTGACTTCAAAGAAGTCGGAACTCATTTTATTACGGTGTTTAAACGCAAGGGAATCAAAGAAGATGTCAATGGTATGCCCCAGAAAACTACCCGGAAACTACCCAGAAAAACTAGGGGGGAAAAGGTCGGTGTAAAAGTCGGAGAAAAGGTCGGTGTAAAAGTCGGTGCAAATCTGACTGTAAATCAAGAAAAGATTATCTTGGCAATTAAAAACAACAGATATCTGACAGCGGCAAAATTATCCGAGATAATTAATATTTCGCAACGGAAGATTGAAGAGAATCTATCAAAGTTGAAGAGTAAAAGGTTGCTTAAACGTATCGGACCGGATAAAGGCGGCTATTGGAAAGTAATTAAGACCGATTAGTTTAAGGCTAATGGTGTAAACGAGGAAAAACTGGCCGCCCCGCGCGGATAGACCGGGGT
>JAZDFB010000114.1:0-3024 GCA_043808305.1 Planctomycetota bacterium
TTGAGCATCCCTATATACTCGTCCAGCCGCGATTAAACCGTAATCCGCCGACGATAGAATTAAACGTAGGCTGGTATATTGCAAAATATGAGAGTTTGGATATAAGAGGGAAATCTTATTTTAATCATGTCATGGCAAACCTTTATGCCCGTATTTGTGAGAGTAAATTCCCGAATAGAGTACTGAGAGGCTTGCGAATTTATTTGAGATGGAAGTTAAGAAGATTCCGTAGCCGTATTTTAAACGTAACAAAAGTTCGGCCGAATACTTCAGGCGGATCGCGCGATTCATCTTCCATCAGCTCGCCGGTTGCCTCCAGCTCCGTTGACGGAACATTTGTTGAGCAATTTACCGGGTTAGGAGATAAGATCGCTATCTTTACCGGCCGTCCTGCCGAAACCGTAGGCGTACCTTTGAGGCTGCCAACATCCGCAAAGGTGTTTTTTGCCGGAGTGGGGTTGGGTGACTGGCGGATATTTGCCGGAAGTTTAATGGGTAAGTTAAAGAAAAATGGGTTATGGTCTGAAGTAGCAATCGTTAACGGCCCGGCCGCTAGCTTGCAAATGATAAACCGATTGAAGGCGTTAGATCCGGATATAATATTTTTGCCGCATCCGGATGACGAGTATGCACGCTATTCAGCGGTAAGAAGAACCGCCCTCATTGCTGTGGATGAGTTAAATCGCCAGAGAAATAACTGTGGAAGGCAGGGGATTGTAGTTTTTGCTTACGAATCTCCGGGCCTGGAAAATCGCAGCCGCCTATTTTCTTTTATTCACCCAAGAGGAATGAGAAATAAATTAGAGCGTATACGTGCCCACGAGTCACAATTAAGAACAGATTTTTCGACGGTTGCCAAAGCGAGCAATCAGGCAAATGCCCTATTGGCAGGCCATATCTTAGGCGCACAACCTCCTTGCGCCTTTGCCGAAATCTTCCGTTGCGGCCTGATACATCTGGATGGAACCCTTGTTATGGATCAGCTGATGGCCCCGAATAGCAGGGTTATTGAGCTTGAACCGGACAAGGTGTATGCCTTCGATGATGGTTCAATCAAAGGAGAATTTGTCGCGCAACGCAGGAATCTGGTGTTAATTCCTGCTCCTCGGGGAAAGACGGTTTTTGGTTTTGAACCCCATCCCGATGATTCGGCGATAGCTTATCTGGCCATGGCATTGAGCTTGATTGCGCTGGGCAATACCTTTGTTGATATGAATATGACATTGGGTTATTGTGCCTCGATGAAGAACTCGGATGGAACCGAAATGACTAAGCCCCAGAAAGCTATTATACGCCGGGCCGAACTCGTAAGAAGCTTAGAGAATTCAGGTATTCAACTTAGGGTAATTAAACCTAACCCCGAACATTATGCTAATAATGATTTTCCGGAAAAGGTTTATCCGGAACAAAGGATGGCTGTCCTTGAGGCATTACGCGCGCATAACCCATGGGCGGTGTTGCTTCCCGGTAAAGGTGATTTGCATCCTACGCATCAGGACGTATATGGGCTGATAACAGAGATCGTTCAAGTTGCGCAAGAGCAAAGCCGTTATATCAATGTATTGTTTTTTCAGGCGCCGTGGGCAGGCAGATTTAATATTTATAACGGCTATGAAGACAGGACAAAGCGTATGCCTACCCGTAATCCATTTGCGCAATCACGAAGGCATCTGGCCAGAGCGCTTGCTCCGGTGGCAGGCGAGCTCTGTGTGGGAATAGGCCAGCCGCAGGCGGACATCGAACCTAATGTGGAAAGATTTTTACTGCTTACACCGCAAGATGTAACGAATTTAGCCAGGGGCGCCAGCTCGCCGGCGGAAGAAGATAGTCATGATGCGGACAGCCAGTTTTCTGGAGGACGTCCGCAATTTGTTTTTCTACCTACCGAACAAGCAGGCGTATATAGTATTTTAGATGCGCAATCAAAAGTTAGGTTAGGGGAAGCAAAATATCATTATCGGAATAGCGAAGCTACGCTGGCCGTGGAAGATATAACTATTTTAAGAGATTATCCTCGGCAGAGATTTGGCACTCGCGTAATGCAACAATTGGCACATGAGGCAGCGTTGCGGTATCCAAACTCAGCTTATCCATTACAAGTTGAAAAGGTTGTAAGCCCTTGGATGTGGAATATTTTGAAGAAAATTTACTTGCCGGAGTCAATAGAGTTTAAGAGGGCATTGGTTCCTGATGGAGAATGGTTTAAAGACCCCGGGTTCGTTGATAATATTCCTATCATTCCAAGCGTACGTTTTCCTGGTCAGGAAAGATATATTGAACCTTTTCATGCGCGGGGGACTCTTGCAACCGCCAGCTCGCCGGCGGACCTAACACCAAACACCTATGACCTATCACCTAATTGGGCCAGCTCGCCGGCGGAAACAAACTCTTTGCCTGCAGGCGCACTCGGGTTATGGCGGAAGACAGGATTGACAAATCTTATCACGATTATTATTCTTGAAAGTCTGATGATTGGAGTAGGAGGAGCGGTTTTATTAAATTTCTTATTAGGGTTACCACCAGGCCCATTGCGTCTCGATGTGTGCATAGTGTCATTTGTACGATTGACCATAACATTAATATTGTTATTTATTACTACGGGAAAATTCTTACAATTCCTTTACCATTGGCGGGGTATGCTCGAGTTTAATCAGCAAATAACCTACTTGGAGCTGGTGGTTAATCGTGCTGGCTGGATTGCCGCCACGAGTTTGGTTGGCAGTCCATTTCTGAGTCTTGCTTGGGTCGGAGGTGAAGCTATTGTTAACAGTCAATTGCTGGTGATAGGTATTCTATTTTCCATCATTTTTAGGTTGTTTGTCATTATGCGTTTTACTTCCCGTCAGTTTGTTAAAATTCGCCGTCGAAATATGCAAGTAGCCGAACATCGCCAGGTATATATAGAAAGTCTTAATAGCGTTGCTAGAAATGGTTTGATAAGACCAGCAGCAACTAATGGCAGGAAGGTCAAGATACTCAGCGTAGCAGATGAAACCGAACCCCACGAACGCCATATGCTCTTCG
>JAZDFB010000115.1:0-2042 GCA_043808305.1 Planctomycetota bacterium
AATTAAACCTGCCGTTCCTGATAGCGGGCGTTATTATTTTTATCGGGTTTCTGGGAACCATATTCTTCCAGAAAACCCGTATCCCCGATATTTTATTTCTCATAATTATCGGTGTGCTTATCGGGCCGGGTCTCGGCTGGATTAACCCTAAACAGTTAGAAAGTATAACGCCTTACTTCGGACGGCTGGCTTTGATTATCATCTTGTTTGAAAGCGGCCTGCACCTTGATATCGGAGTTTTGCTTAAGTATTTAACCGGCGGGCTCGGCCTGGCCATAGGCACTTTTGCCGTCAGTGCCGGCGGAATCTGGGCATTGGGCGTTTATTACCTGGGCATGACCAGCGTCAACTCGCTGTTATTCGCCTGTATTCTGGGCGGCATCAGTCCGGCTATCGTTATCCCGCTTATCAACCAGATGCGGGTGCGCGAGGAAACCCGCACTATACTTAATCTGGAATCTATCATGGCCGACATCTTTATCATTTTGGGCGTGATTATCCTGATTCAGATTGCTCCGACCGGTCATATTAGGTTAGCCGATATCATGAACACTATTGCCGGTTCTTTCTCAATAGCGCTGGTGGCCGGTATGATTGCCGGGTTCCTGTGGGTCCGGGCATTGAGTAGCGTTAGCATCTCGACTTTGTCATACATGACCACCCTGGCTGCGGTGTTGGTGCTTTATGGCTTGGTGGAGATGAGCAAAGGCAGTGGCGCGGTAGCCGCGTTTACCTTCGGGTTGGTACTGAAAAATGCCACCAGATTCATAAGGGTTTTTAACGAAACCAAGACATTTAAACTCGATGATAAGATAGAGCAATTCCACGCTGAGTTCACCTTCTTTATCCGGACATATTTCTTTGTCTATATGGGCATGCTCATCTCGCCGTCATTATTTTATAATAACGGTATCCTGCAGGATATAATCCTGATAACGGCGGCGCTGATAATGGTCCGCTATATATTCATCTGGCTATTCTGCGCTGTTTATAAACCTATCAGGTTGGAGCGATTCACGCATTTCATAATGATGCCCAGGGGATTAGCCACGGCCGTGGTTGCTTCAATGCCCGCCGCTGCCGGAATTGCCGGTACGGAGAATTTCTTAAGCTATACCGTCCTGATAATATTATTTTCCAATATCTTTATGGTCCTGGGTATTTTTGTGGCTGAACGGCATGCTTTTGGTAAGCCGTTGGATTCAGCGCCGGTAGCGGCTGACAAATAGGCCTGAAGACCGGTATTTTATTCTTCTTGACGGTTGCCGAGAAGAAAACCATTATTAAAAGAATGCTTTTATTAAAGGAATCGCAACAAACACGCCTGGGAAAAATACTTGGCAGCGCTCTTCGCATAGCTTCATTCTTCGGCATAGCTTCTTTGTTCCTGGAATATGGTTTTTTTATTCCCGAACAAACCAAAGCTGTCTTGCATCTGGTTGATATCGGCGTGGTAACAATTTTCATTATGCATACCCTTTTAAATTGGCTTATTGACCGCCATAAAAAAGCCTATGCTAAACGTTATTGGCTGGAAATAACGTTGATAGCCCTTTTTGTGCTGCAACTTGGTATTACATATTTTGCCGCTCCGGTATTTGTCAGGAAAATATTCAATACACTGCATATTACCCGCCTGACCGAGGTGTATATTATTCTGGTGCAAATATACCTTGTTTTCCACGTTATCTTGGGGTTTGCCCGTTTTAACGCCCGGATTGCTTCGCTGGCATTTAGCCCGGCCTCCATTTTGATGTTTAGTTACATATTCCTAATCCTGTTAGGGACTATTTTCCTGATGCTGCCTAAAGCCGGCGCTTCTGCCGGACATCCGATTACGTCTCTGGATGCTTTTTTTACTGCAACCAGCGCTACTTGCGTTACCGGATTGACGGTTCGGGACACGGGCAGTTCTTTCTCCACAACCGGGCAAATGATGATTCTTTTCCTGATTCAACTGGGTGGTATCGGGTTGGTTACTTTCGCCATGTTTTTCAATCTCCTCCAGCAGCGTTTTCTGGGAATTCGGCAATCCGTTATCA
>JAZDFB010000116.1:0-25130 GCA_043808305.1 Planctomycetota bacterium
TACCTGGCAGTAATTCGCTAACGCTCAAACTGCCAGAGTATGAGGCTTTGGCCCGATAAATCGGGCAACTACACGTGCTCGGGGGCTTAACTATGTGCCATGCTCAGTTGTATCTGAATTTCTGCCGGCCCAGCACCGGATGCTGGCTGGCAAAATACAGAATCCGATGAACCACCTGGTTTATGGACATGCCGGTTGTATCCACGACAATTGCGCCTTTGGGCTTTATTAACGGCGCCACCTTCCTCGACTTGTCGCGAGAATCGCGCAGTTTGATTTCCTTTAAAACCTGCTCATAGGTCAATTCGGCATCAGGCGATGCGCGCTTATCGACTTCGCTGCGGTCTTCCATTTGCAGTTGAAGTTCCAGAAACCTGCGCCGGGCGCGCTCGGAGGCCGATGCGTCCAGGTAAAACTTCATAACTGCGTCCGGGAAAACGACACTGCCCACATCGCGTCCTTCGGCTACGTAATTCCCCTGACCGGCCAGCCGGCGCTGGATAGCCAGTATCTCTTTCCTTATGGCCGGCATCTCAGCCAGATGGTAAACCTGATTGGTGACTTCCGGCGTCCTGATGCGCTTGGAAATATTTTTGCCGTCCATAAAAACTTTAGTCCCTGAATCGGTCTGCCGGAAACGGACCTGAGACAATTTTACCAACCGAACCAAGGCGGCCTTATTCTTGAATCCGACTCTCTTATTGAGCACTTTCCAGGTAACGGCGCGGTAAATCGCGCCGGTATCCAAGTAATGGAATCTCAGGTGCTTGGCTACCAGCTTGGCAATAGTGCTCTTGCCCGCACCGGCCGGGCCATCTATCGTAATGATGATTTTCGTTGTTGTCATTGCCTTTCGCCTATTGTTGTCTTGATAGATTGTTCCTTGCCATTGCGTATAATCTTAATATTGATGTTATCGCCAACCTCTTTCTTGTTGACTACTTTACTAATATCTTCGGGCGTTTCAATCTTTTTAGACTCTATTTCCAGTATTACGTCGCCCTCAAGAAGGCCGGACTTCTCCGCGTGAGAATCCGGAATAACCCTGAGCACGAATACGCCTTCCGGTTTGGCCATCTTAAGATGCTTAAGCAGTTCTTCAACGCTTTCCAATCCGTAAGAAAGCGCTAGAGCCCGGTCAATCGGGCTGGCCTGAACGCCCAGAAAAGGACGTGTGACTTTCCCCTTTTCAATAAGCTTATTCATAATATACTTAGCCCGGTTGATAGGTATGGCAAAACCGATTCCCTGGTAACCTCCGGAACGGGAAATAATCGCCGAGTTTATCCCAATAACCTGCCCGGTCAGCGAAACCAGGGGCCCGCCGCTGTTGCCGGGGTTAATGGCCGCATCGGTCTGGATAAAACCCGAATAATCTCCGGAAATGTTGCTGGATGCTAAATCGCGCTTGGCGCTGATGATACCCGATGTAACGGTGTTCCCCAGGCCGAACGGGCTGCCGATGGCTACGACCATCTCGCCGACGTCAACCTTATCCGAATCGCCCAGCACTGCCGCGACCAGATTATCAGCAGTAATTTTAACCACAGCCAGGTCAGTCATCTGGTCAGAACCGATAACCTTGCCGATAACTTCGCGCCCGTCCAAAAGCGACACCTTTATCTGGTCCGCGCCCTGAACCACGTGAACGTTGGTCAGGATATACCCTTTTTCATCTATAATCACTCCTGAGCCAATTTGCATAGCTTCGGTCCGCGGCGACCCGCGGAAAAAGCTCCAGAAAAAATCATCATCGTAAGCCAGAAGAGTTTTCTTGGTGCTGATGCTCACAACAGACGGCTGGACAAACTTAACCACTGTAGTAAAGGGTTTGGAAATATCTTTGAACGACAGCAATTCCTGCTGCAGCTTAGCCCGTTCATCGGCAGGCTGCTGGGCGGCGGACTGGTTCAGGTCATAATATTTTGCAATAGCTAACCCGGTAAAAACACCGATAAATAATATAGCCACAAACTGCCATTTCTGTTTCATAGTAATCTCCTCTTAATGCAAGGATTTTTTATATAAAGTAAGTTCTATTATCTTACCTTTGTCCTCTCTCCTCAGGGACAAGGCTGGATGAAGGCAACAATCAGTTATACCAGTTTATTTCTTTACCCAATCTAATATTTGTTTTTTGCCCTGTCTAATAATTTCCAATTTTACCTTGCCCTCTTCCATCGCAGATTTTAGCAAGCGGCGGAATTCCCAAACCGTGATGATACCGGAGCCGTTGACAGTAAGCACCACGTCATACTGCTTCAAGCCGATTTTATCCGCCAAGCCATCCGCATTGACCTTGGCAACCATCACGCCGCCTTTATCTTCAAGATTCAACTGCGCCCTGAGCGGCGGCTCGATAAATTCAATGTCGGCGCCGATGTCCAGCGTAGTTGTGGATTCCTTTTCCGGTTTAGGTTCGCGTTGTTTCGGTTGAGGAACATTTTCTTCTTGCGGAGAATTTCCAAACGGATTCCAAAGGCCGCGCATCATCCGGCGCATCTGTTCTATCTCCTTCTCTAAATCACCCCAGCGCCTGCTCCACGACTTGCCGAAATCATCCCACAGGTCGCCCATATCCATCTCGGGAATCTCAACTTTCTTACCGATGTTTATACCGTACTCTTTGGCAATTTCCGGGTATTTTTCCATAAACTGTTCCGGGCTGTCCGCCGTATAAGAATTGGTGACCTGTTTGCCGTCCTTCGTTTCGGTAACCGTAACGGTGATTTTGCCGGATGCTTCCTGGTTAATGCTAACCAACCTGTTCCCGGTCATTGAATTCATATTTAAACTGAATGACTGGCTGAAAGACTTCCTTTCCGCCTGATTATTTGATTTTATGTCCTCCTGGCGCTCTTTCTTAAGCTCGGCTTTTTTTATGGCATTAATAATGGTCTTAGCGCGCCAGGCAACCTCGGGGTTGTCGCTTGAGGATGCCTCATCCAGGGCCTTAAGAGCCGGTTTGCCTATCTTCTTCAGTGATTCGCTGGCCTGCTCGCGTGTTTTGACCTCATCCGCATCAAGGTCTTTGATAAACTGGGTTATCTGGTCAGACAGAACCTTGTCTTCAGACTTAACTTCTGCTTTAGGTGTTTCGGACTGAGCTAATTTTTCCGCTTCCGCCTTAGCTATATCTGGCAAGTTCAAAACAATAACCAACGCCATCGCCACCGCTCTCCAGTTTATTATTCTCATAACCTTCCTCTGGCGCCGAAGCGCCATGGCGCCCTTATGGCGCCACTTTCTTTATTAGGGCAAATGCCCATAATATTTATTATTTATTTCTGATGATTATAACATTACCATTACGAATAATCTTTATATCCGGCGAACCGGTTAGACCGCCCGGCACCGTAGAAGTCACGACATGACCGTTCACCTCTATAACAATATCCCCCATCTTCAGTCCCAATCGCTGAGCCGGGCTGGAATGCGGAAGGACGGAAACAATAAGCCCGTTACCCGGATTGATTCCCAGATGATTGGCCACCGGCTTCGTAATCGGAGACAGTTCTGCGCCCAGAATATTTACCGCGCGCGGCTGCGCCGACAGCAGCCCATTACCGGTTTGTGGCGGGCAGGGCTTTACCCATTGCCAGAGAACAGCTCCGCCGATAATACCCGCCAAGAACATTGCCGCATATCTGAACAAAACTGCGGAAAATGGCCCGGCGTAAACCGGTTGGGCGTTTACGGCTTGGATTATCTTATTCCTTTGGGCCGCCCAAAAATCACCGCCCACCTGCGGTTTGATATCGCCTATCTGCCCGGCTGATTTCTTAAGCTCCTGATATCCGGCAAATTCCTTTTGGCACTCGGCGCATTCGGCAAGATGTGCCCGGAGCAAATCCATTTCGGCATCGTTGATATCATCGCTCACGCCCAGCGGAATAAGCCCCTTAAACTTGATGCATGCCTTGTTCATATTTATTTTTTAATATTACCCGCGCCTGATGAAGCCGCCAGCGGATGGTCGCTTCGGGCTTACCGATTATTTCACTGACCTCTTTGGTGCCAAGTCCTTCAATATCTCTGAGCATAATAACCGTCTTGTAGCGTTCCGGCAGTTCATCCACCAGAGCCCTGATGCGCTTTGCCTCCTCCGCCGCTTCCGGTTCCGGACTCAGGCCGGCAATATCGCCGATTTGGTCAAGCGGAATCGGGCGGTTCTTGTATTTGCGCAGATAATCCACGGTCCGGTTAACCGTAATCCGCCTGAGCCAGGTGCTGAAATTCCGGTTCAGGTCAAATCCCTTAAGCGATTTATAAATCCTGATAAAAGTATCCTGGGTGACATTATCAGCCAAGTTCCGGTCGCCCAGCATCCGGTAAGCCAGCCAGAATACCATCTGCTGGTATCGGACGACAATATCCTCAAAGGCCCGGCTTGAGCCGGCCTGCGCCTGCTTAATCAATTCTGCTGTCTGTTGGTCTTGCACGCCCTCCTATTATAATAAATTAATCCGGAAAGCCAAGAAATATATTTCCTGCCTGCCTCTCTTATTATATATACGCATGTCACTGCTAAAACGTTTGAAAAAAATGGAGTGCTTGTTGATTACCCCTGCCGCATGGTCCGGCAAAGCAGAAGCCACTTATTGGAAAACATCCCGAAGGGACGGAAGATGCGGATAAGCTTGAGCCCGGCGCCATTAAGTTCCTTTTCAATCTCGTCTTTGACGAAATAATTAACCAGCGGCGGACGCCTGAATATCCTGGCGCGTATCCAGTGCATAATGAATCCCCAGCTGTGCTTATCGCGGCATTCCATTACCACCCAGTCCCTGGTCACGCGGCTCATCTCCCTAAATATTGGGATACGGACTTCTTGCGGCACGCGCATGGTCAGGAACCGGACACAGGTAATGGCGTCAAAACTGCCGGTTTTGTAAGGCATTCTGGTGGCATCGCACTGGACCATCGGCACATTGCCCTCGGCGCCGGCTTTTGGCCGGGCCACTGACATCATATGGCGCGAGATATCGGAACCGACCAGTTTATACCCCTTCTCCAGAATCTTGGGAAACAACCGGCCCGTGCCGCAGGGAATATCAAGGACTGACTCCACTTTATGCCCGGACGATTGCGCCAGGTTTAATGCTCCGCCTACGGCCGTCACGAAACGCTGGTTCAGGAACTTACCACGCGTCGTCTGGAAACGCTGCGCGTCGTATTTCCCGGCTACGCCGTTATTCTGGTAACTCGTCCTGATATGCTTATAATTGCTCACATCAGGCTGGTTTGTCACGACCGCATCATCCATCATTTCAATTACTCCTTAAAATCGCAAGTCATAATTTACGAATTATTCGGGTTAGAAGTCAAGGAAAATAACTCCATTCCGCTCAATTGACGAGAAGATTACGAATAAACTGCGGGTATGTGACGAACGCAAAATTAATAATCTCCGGCTTAAAAAATATCATCAATAACGCGCCCAGCGCCAGATACGGCCCGAAGGCGAGATAATGGTCTCTGGTCACAAGATAGCTGATTACGCCGAACACCGCGCCGATGATGCAGGCCAGCACAAAAGTAAACAATATCGCATACCAGCCCAAGAATCCGCCCAGGAACACCATCAACTTGACATCGCCGAATCCCATGGATTCCTTCTTAAATATCAATTTGCCGACAACGCCGACCAGGTAAACCACCCCACCGCCTGCTATTATGCCGGTTAAGGAACCGGCCAATCCGTCCAGATGCACCGGTAATTTGATAAACAGCGCCGGCTGTAAAAACGGGAATGCCGCGCTGACCAGCGGCGCCAGTATTATGCCCGGGATGCTGATTTCATCCGGGATAATCCGCAGGTCAATATCTATGAATGTTATGACTATCAGCGCGTCAATAAGGAAAATAACTATAACGAACTTTATTATATTATCCGGACCGGCCGCTGATTGCGGGCCAAGGTTCTGCCAGGCGGCTAAGGCAAACAGCAATCCGGTCAGCAGTTCCACCAGCGGATACCTCAACGAAATCCGGGTCCGGCATCCGGCGCACTTGCCCAGCAGGAATATGTAGCTGAAAACGGGTATGTTCTGGTACCACCTTATCGGCTTATTGCAGGACGGGCAATGCGAACCCGGACTGACTATTGACAGGCGGCTGAAACCTTCTTTGGAATTGCATTTCGGGCAGGCTTCAATCGGCTCGTCTGTGGTCACCACGCAGCCGCAGGCCTTGCATTTAGCCCTGGGCAGGCGGTAGATGCACACATTCAGGAAACTGCCGATAAGCAGGCCGAATATGAAAACAATTACTATAATCAAAAAAGGGTTCATTAGTTCACGGGTTCATTAGTTTAAGACATGATGTTATTAGTCCATTCACAAGTTTATTCACCAGTATCGTTTGATTATATACTTTATCAAACACCAACCGTGAAAAATAAGAGCGGTCTAATGGCAACATATAAATGGCTTTACAATTCGGCGAGAGAACCGCGGGCATTGACAAAAAACTGCATGCTTTCTTTGACGGAATATCTGCCGAACCCCTCGGCAATATTGGCCATAACTGATACTGCCGTTCTCCGTATATGGTTTTTCAAGTCAAAATCTTTATTAAAAAAATATTCTTCCGTAAGGTCGTAAATGCTATTAGTTAACTTCCGGGCTTCCTGCCAGGCAATCAAATCCTCAAACCGTTTAATCGCCATATTTACTCATGAGCACACAAACCCGTGAACTCATTACTTAAGAAATCGCCTCCACTATCACCGCCATGCCCTGGCCGCCGCCGATGCAGGCCGAAGCCATGCCGTAGCGCTTGCCCAACCGGCGCAGTTTATAGAGCAGTGTCATGGTCAACCGGGCGCCGGTCGCGCCGTACGGATGGCCGTAGGCGATTGCGCCGCCGTCTATGTTGGATTTATTGCGGTCCAGCCCCAGCTCGCGTTCCACGGCAATATACTGGGCGGCGAATGCCTCGTTTATTTCCACCAAATCGATGTCCTCAATCTTCAGACCGGCTATATCCATAGCCAGCCTGCAGGACGGCACCGGTCCGATGCCCATAATGTCCGGTGAAACGCCAGATGCGGATGACGCGATTACCCGGCCCAGCGGTTTGGCGCCCATAGCCTTGGCCTCTTTCTCCGAAGTAACCAGCACCGACGCCGCGCCGTCAACGATACCGCACGAATTCCCGGCCGTCTGGACGCCGGTTTCCTTGTTGTAAACCAGGTCAAGCTTGCCCAGCTTTTCCATATTAGTCTCGCGCGGATGCTCGTCTTTATCAAGTGTTTCCATACCCTTGGGTAATTTAACAATATGAGCCTTGAGGTTATGCGCCTTGAGCACGGTGCCGTTAAGCACCGGCGTAATCTCGTCCTTAAGATAACCGTTCTTAATGGCAGTAGCCGCGCGGAACTGGCTGAACATGGCGAATTCGTCGCACTCCTTGCGGGTGATGTTGTATTTCTTGGCCAGGTTCTCGGCCGTCATTCCCATGGCGCAGCCGCAGGCGGTATCGTAAAACGCCTCCCACAGGTAATCCACAAAATTAGGCCGTCCCAACGGCGAGCCCATCCGTCCGCCAAAAGACGCAATCGGCACCTGGGTCAGATTCTCCGTGCCGCCGGCCAGGACCAGGCTGGCCTTGCCCAACGCGATATGTTCGGCCGCCTCAGCGATGGCTTCAAAACTGCTGGAGCAAATCCGCTGGACCAGATGAGCCGGGGTCTCGATGGGCGCTCCGGTATAAAGCCCGATATGCCTCGGGGCGAAGAAAGCGTCCCCGGCCGATGCTGCAACATTGGCGTAAATAACCGAATTAATCTGTTCCGGCTTAAGGTTGGCCTTCTCCAGCGCCGCGCGCGATGCGATGACGCCTAAATCAACCGCATTAACGCCGGACAACGAGCCCATAAACCGCCCGAACGGCGTCCGGGCCGCTCCGACAATCACCACGCCCTGGTATGTTGCCCCGTACCCGTTGGTCTTGTCCCGGTATCCTTTTACTGCTGCATCTGCCATATTAATACTCCCTTAGTGGCAGTTCGACCCCGCACCCATCCCAGCGGGATAGGTGCGGGGGAGTTAGTGCCACTTAGTCCCGCCCCGAATGCTTTCGGGGACGGGATTTTTACATTTCTATTTTAAACCTCAGAATTTAATGCTTAACATCCGTTAATGTGTTTCAATCGCCCGGACCAGACAGGTAATGCTGTCATTATACGGCACCGCAACGCCCTTGGCCTTGCCGTATTCGACAATCTTGCCGTTGATATAATCAACCTCGGTCGTTTGCTTGCGCTCGATATCAACCAGCATGGACGGCTTATGGTCGCCGGCGTTCTTGAGGTATTTGATGCACTCGCCGAAGAACTTGGGGCCGTAGACATAGCCGTTGGCCTTGGCCGCGTCAATCCCTTCCTTAAGCAGTTCTTCAACCAGATGAAATGTTCCCGGGTTATCCATAGCCGCTTTCATAGTCAGCCCGGTCAGGGCGCAGACCGGCGCCAGCGCGCCGTTAAGTATGGCCTTTTCCCAGGTATATTTGCGGATATCATTGGCAAACACCGTGCCCAGCCCGGATTCCGAAAGCATCTTAGCGATTTCCTTTGCCTTGACCTCGCCTTTGGCGGTCAAACCGCCCATATGATTCGGGCTGTTGAAAAACGACATCCGCACCTCGGTGCCGGTAATGATGCTGCCGGCGTAGTTGACCACCCCGCGCAGGACGTTATCATTGCCCAGAACCTTGGCCGCCACAAGTTCCAAATCCATCCCGTTCATAAACACAACAACGGTCGCCTTGGTCTTTAACGCCTTGATTTCCCTGACCACGTTGGGCAGAACCGGGGCTTTGACGCAGATAAAAATATGGCTGATATCAGCGAGCTTATATTTCTTCCTCAGGTCGTTGACCGCAAAGCAGACCGAGGACACCGGCGACTGGAAATTACCCACCCCGGAAACCGTGATGCCCAGCTTCTTTATCAGCTCCAGCCGGTCCTTGAGGATGTCCACCAGGATGACCTGTTTCTTAATCTTGGAAAGATATGCGGTAAGGATAGAACCGATTGGGCCTGCTCCGATAACGGCAATTTTCATAGTTAAATCTCCCAATCTGCGGTCAAAATATCTTGTTAATTCTAATGCTATTGTTTCTCATCAGAAAAGATAAGTCAAGATTTTGTAGCCAAAATTATATAAACCCGCAGGCCGCAAAGAATAATCAAACAGAGACTACAAGAGACTTGAATGAGACTTGTAAGAGGCTTTAATACCTTAAGGTATAATTAATATTGCCTCTTAAGAGCCTCGACTCACAATCCCAAAATCTCACAAATAAAATGAACTATTTGGCTTATCTATCGTTTAATATATCAGGGGAAAAGCCCCTTTATCTCTTATAAATAAGGTTTTCCAAGTAATTAGCGGATATAAGTTAATATGTTATATTCACAAAAAACCGTTGGTAGATTTTACATCATCGTTTTAACAATGATGACCATCATGCTTTGTATCTGGATATTTACTGTGTCTTTCAGTAACCACAAAAAGATAAAAGGAAAGCTGGAACTTTGTTTCCCAAAAAATACAGGTATGGTGGAAACACTTGTTACTTATCCGCCACTGGAAGGGATTAGGATATCAATGGAATGGGATGCCAGCACAGGTAAAACAAAACTAATGATAGGTTCAGTGTCAGTGGAAAGCTTGAGTAAGTTAGAGAAAATCATTCAGAAAGAAGTTTACCTTTTAAAAAAAGATGGGTATCAAACTAACGCTTCACCAATTATAACACGCGAGAGCCATGGAGGTATGTGTTACAATATTGTACCCGTCTTTATCAATGTTGCGCTAAATGTCCCGTGGCAGGATGTGGTTAATGTAATAACTATTTGTAAGAAGTCAGATATAGGAATCGTGCTTACTATAGATACTGTCCAGGATAAACGATATTTGCCTATGTAAAAAGAAACGCAAAAGGAAATCCGTGTTCATTCGTGCCTGCCCTGTTGCATAACGGGGTCCATTCGTGGTTACAGCCTATGCCGCACAAGCTCACTTCTTCTCCGGCTTATCCTGGCCTTCGACCGTCTTCTTCTTGGTGGTCTTGTCGGTAAACACGCCGCCGGTGCTCTCGGCCAATCTGGTCAGGAATTTCACATCGACATCCAGCCGCTGGCTGATGTTATTCGGGTCAATCGGCGGGTCGCCGATGGCCACGGTATGTATCTTGACGCTTCTCACCTGCGTAATCTTCTTGATTTCGTTAATAATGCTTTCCTTGTCGGTCAGCTTGCCAAAGGTCGGCGCGCCGTCCGTAACCATAAAGAACACATCCGCCCCGCCGAACGAGTTAAGATAGTTGCTGTCCTTTTCCAGCTGAACCACCCGCTCCTTGGGCTGGTTGGCCTGCGGATAGCCGGACTTTACGGCCGGCTTCTTTTCCTTGCCGATAAAATGATAGGCCAGCTCTATGGCATCGTAAAAAGCCGTGCCCGCGCCCATGCTGAACTTCTGGGTCATATACTCCAATACCGCGATTTTATTATCAATGCTCGCCAGAAGCAGCGTATCCTTCCAGGGGTGCATCCCGGAGTCAAAAAATATAATGCCGAACTCGACATTCGGGTCCAGGTTATAAACGGCGTTGGTCAGCTCCCGCCCGGCCGCCTCCAGCCGGTTCGTTACGACCTTGGCGTCAAGCTTCTTCTTCAACTCCTTCAGCTTATTCAACTGTTCCGGGTTAGGCGGTTTGCGGGGCTCGGTCTTTTCGGTGGACGACGGCGCATTCGGGTCGGTCAGCACCCGCTTCATCGTCTCCTCCGTTTCATCGTGCTTGCTGAAATGCTCTGGGTCGCAGAATGCCCGCTGGCCCATACTGTCCGAAATATCGATGATGAATATCATCCGCGTCGAGGTCACCGTTATGCCGTAATAAACCGTCGGGATGATGGATATGGTCAGGTTTGGGTCCGGCGGCGGGCCGGGATTCTCGCTGGCCTTCTTTTCCTTCAGCCAATCCAGCCAGGGCTTGCCCAATAATCCCATATCGACTTCGGTCAACTGCTTCAACAGATTGGACAGCTCCAGCCTGACGATGCCTTCCAGGTTGATATCCTGCATGGCATTAATCAGCGGCTCGACCAGGTCCTTATTTTCCAGAGAAGCCAGATACCTAATCGCGTCCAGCTTCACCTCCCAGGTCAAATCCTCGGTAACCAGCTTGGTGGCGCGCTCCGTGGCGTCTGGCGACTTGGCCGCCGTCAACAATCTCAGCGCCGCCAGCTTCAAAGGAATAACAGAAGAATCAGTAAGGGTTATGGCATAAGCGATAACCTCGGGCGTCGCGGCGCCAACCAGCGACTGCATCATATGGAACCGCATGCGCCAGGGCTCTTTTTCGTCCTGCGCAATCTTGAGCAGTAACTCCACCGCTTTGGGCTGAGAGATTTTCTTAAGCCCGGTCACCGACGCCTCAATCACCGGGAAAGACACCTGTATCTCGCTGCTGACATCATTCTTTAACCGCCCCAATTCCGATTTAATAAGTGCGGACAGCAGTTTAGCCGCATCAAGCTCCACCGCCGGGTAAATTGCGTTGGACAACTGGGTGGCGGCGCTGATGCGCAGGTCGGCCCGGATGCTGCACGACTTGTCGTTGAAATTCTGCCGCGCCTCGGCCCACTTGGCGCTGTTGGCATATGCCAGGCTATATCCCAATATAAAAATTAAAGCCAGAAAGCAGACTGTTGTTTTCTTCATAATTCCTCCGGCGATTAAAATAACTTGTTAGGTATAAAATAGCTTAATTCCGGGAATAGTCAAATAAAACAAGACCTGATTATCTCTGCAATCTGTTTAGTACCAGTTCAAGTGCAACGAATTATTAGAGCCAGTAGGAACAACGTGACGTACTGGGTCTTATCCCTCTTATTCCAACGGGGTTAGACCTACTCGATGTAATCATATTTTATCTAAAATCAACGAATATCCATTTTCCACGGGCTATGGGGAGTAGGGAACACGCCCATACCCATTTATTACCAGGCATACCCCTATTATAAAACACGCCCATACCGGGCTCAACCTCATACACGGCTTAATACAACGGTATGCACGGCCTAATGCAACGAAATGCACCTACGTAAGGCACAGGGTACTACACCCCCCCGTCCCCCATCCCATTACGTGAAAATGCTATGAAATGCAGCAAAATAAATGATTAGCGGAACAGACTTAGAAATTAATTGTAATTTAGCAGCTTTTGGTTTTGATTTCTTTTTTCCCGTTAATTGCCGCCGCCCTTTAATGGCGCGCCGTTGGCCTCTTCGGATGAGATGCTGATGCGGGTGATTTCGGCCATCGGGTCCTGCTTTAGCACGGACTCCTCTTTGCCTTTCTTTATTTCCTGCTCCAGCGATACCAGTATCTGCCGGGTGGTCTGGGGCGGGAAGTAGTTGAAGCGCACGTCAAAGGCGTCCTTGCCCTTGAACGCCTCACGGTCGGTGACGACCTTGTTGTCCCGGTCGTAGAACGGCAGCGGGTCGTTCTCGCACGATGAGTGCGAGACTATTTTCTTGTTGAAGAGTATCTTGACGTAAACGTTATGGAGCGGCTTGTCGCCGGCGTTGATTATGTCTATCTCCTTGGCCAAATAGTTCTTGTGCGAGATGTTGAAGAGCTTCAGGAACGAAACGTTATACAAGGTGGCGGTGTTGTCGACGGTCCAGACCAGGTAATAATCCTTGCGGTATTTTTCCTCGGCGTGGCGCTCCTGATACCAGAAAAACGAGAGGCTGGCGCTGAGGGTTATGGCTATGCCGACGGCCATTCCCGGCACGAATTTGAATAATCTGTTAACAACACTCATATCAATAACAATCCTCTAAGTTTAGCCACAGATTACACAGATTATTTGTTTCCTCTGCGCTCAAACTGCCAGAGTATAGAATACAATTAAATAAGGAACCCAAGAAACCAGGAACTGTACTCTTGGCTTCCTGGCCTCCTTATACCATTAGGTATATTTATTATGTTATACCTTAAGGTATTATAAGATTATCTGCGTTCATCCCTGCCTCCCGATGGCCATCGGGACGGCGCCTCCCGTTTACGACGCTTATTTCTTCAGTTTCTGCTGCATTCCGGCCTTCCTGTTCTCGGATTGGTCTATGGGCGCGTTGGAGAATGCCGGGTCGCGGTCCTTGGGCACGTATACGCTGAAGACGAAGGTCAGTTCCTTTGTTTCCTTGGGCTTAAGGTCGAATTTCCATTTGAGCTTGCCGTCCTTGCCCTTCTCTATCGGTTCGTCCGATACCTTGTCAAGCTCGACGGTGATGTCCTTGTTCTGGCTGACCGGTATCTGGTCGATGACGGTGACGAGCGCGTTGCCGGGTTTGTAGTTTTCCAGCTTTATCATAAAGGAGTAGGTCACCTTCTTTGTGCTGGCCAGGAAGCCCGGGCCTTTTTCATCTTTTTCCTCGAGCTTGCGGGTAACCCGGATGTTCTCGTCGACGCTCAGGGTCAGTTCGAACTCCTCGTCGGGCAGGACGCCGGTGGTAAAGGAATTACCGATGAAGTCGGCGCCCATAAAGATGTTCAGGTTGCCCCGGAGTATGGGCATCTTGGTCTTGTTTATGCCGACGGCCTTGAGGTAGACGTAGGGGCTGAGCTTGGGCGTAGTAATATATTCGAAGCTGACCGGGAACTTCTCCTGCCATAAGGCGGTCCGGTGTGGCGCGCCGTCCGAAACGATATCGACCCGCTTGGGCGTTTTGAAGACGACGTTGCCGAAACTGCCCGATGCGGCGGCCGGCAGGTATTGGTTCTCGGCCTGGCCGTGGCTGGCGTCCTCCTTTTTGGCGTCAAGCGACTCAGATTCAGCGAACATACCATTGGCGGGCGCCTCCGCTTGCGACTTACCAACAAAATTCTGGCTCAGGCTTTGCCTGTTGCTGTCTGACAACTGCTTGCCGAAATACCTGATGGCAGGCACGTTGACATAGAGCGGCGGCAGTTCCGACAACCAGCCCTGGAGCGCCGGCTGTGCCGTGGAGAAAGACAGCTCGGTGTTGAGCCAGTCCTCGCCGCTGCCCTGGAAAACCACGCTGTAGCTGGTTATCTCCATCTCTTTGGTGTCGGGCAGGATGCGGATATCGTAGCTGGCCTGCCAGCTGACGCCGTAATTGATGTATCCGAGCATCAGGTCGTAAGAGCCCTCTTTGAGGACTTCGATGTTGACCCGGACCGATTTCTTCTGGGGCATCGAGGATTGCGAGCCGCGGATGCGGGACAGCTCGCCGTCGGTCAGCGATATTCTCTTCATCAGCTCGCGGAGTTCCAGTTCCTTGGACTGCATAGCCCCGTTATTAACCCGAATCTTTTCTATATAATACTTAAGCATCGCGTCATAGTCCTCTACGTCCAGGCGGGGCGGCGTTAATACCTTGGCGTCGCTGGGCTGTTCCAGCGGCAGTGCGCTTTTGAGAAAGGCGTCCCGGGCGCTGTTCAAATAGGCGCGCTCCAACCGCAATAACTCTAAATTATCGTCGATGACGCGCTTGTTATCAAGCAGGCGCTGGAGCTGTTCCTGGAGCTCGCGGATTTTGTCCTCGGGCGGTTTTTCCAGCTGGTAGACCTTGATATCGATGCCGATAATCTTGAGGTTATTGGAGTCGCTTGAGGTGATACGGATGGAATCATCCTGAATCTGGACAGGCAGGCCGTTGATGACGATTTCATACAGGCCTTTGGCGGCGTTATCGAGCTTGGCCAGCCTGGTGACCAGCGCCCGGTCCGGATAGACCACGGCGTTGTCTATCTTTGAGGCAAGCTCCAGCGGTTTCTGGCCTTCGGCGTTGGCGTGTCCGGTAATCACTGTTGCGCCGAACAACGCAATCGCGCCAAGCAACATCAACATCGGCACAGTTCTTTTCGTCATAGGGGCTCCTTTCTTACTTGCTGTTAGTCATCCCGACACGAAATGGCGGGAGGACGTTATAGCGAGTTAGACCCCGCCAAACGGCGGGGTAATCACTTCTTACTACCAATCAAACGGTACGCAAAGGAAATACATTTAATAAGGAATCCAGGAGAACAGGAGTAAGAATATAATTCCTAGTTTCCTGGT
The DNA here is from genome assembly GCA_043808305.1 of Planctomycetota bacterium. GTDB lineage: Bacteria > Planctomycetota > MHYJ01 > JACQXL01 > JACQXL01 > JBBAAP01. The sequence continues at coordinate 15,100 of JAZDFB010000116.1, forward strand.
CTCTTTATTTAATTATCGGGCGATTATCTGTCCCGCCAAGGCGGGATAAACTCCAATCCGCGTCCTCTTTAGCGGATTATATTATTGAATCGCGCCTATCATATAGAATAAGTCGGTCTGCTTCTTATCCAGCTCGCCGCTGCAAATCCGCTCGCAACCCTGGATAGTTTTCTCCAGGGTAACATATTCGCCTTTTTTGCCGGTATAGAGTTCACCGACGATGAACGGCTGGGTCAGGAAGTTTTGGAGCTTGCGCGCCCTTTCGTAAGTGAGCTGGTCATCCTTGGATATTTCTTCCAGCCCGATGATAGCGACGATGCGCTTGAGTTCTTCGTATTTACGCAACATCTGAAGGACTTCCTGGGCAACGTTATAATGCCTGTTGCCGACAATATCGGGGGCGAGCGAGGCGCTGGACGACGCCAGAGGGTCAATAGCCGGATAGAACCCGCTCTGAACCCTTTCGCGCGAAAGAACGACAATCGAATCCAGATAGCCAAAGGTGCAAACCACGGCCGGGTCTGATAGGTCGTCGGCCGGTATGTAAACCGCCTGGATGGAGGTGATGGAACCGCTCTGGGTCGAGCGGATGCGTTCCTGGAAGCCGCTCATCTCTGAGAGGAGCGTCGGCTGGTAGCCGGTTTCCGAAGGCGTCCGGCCGAGCATTGTCGAAAGCTCCGAGCCGGCCTGGACGAACCTGAAGACGTTATCGACGAAGAGCAGGACGTCCTTGCCGTGGCCCAGGAAGTATTCGGCCATGGTCACGCCGGTCTGGGCGACCTCAAAACGCGCGCCGGGCGATTCATTCATCTGGCCGAAAACCATGATGACTTTGTCAAGCATCTTGGCGTTAAGGAACTCATAATAGAGTTCGTTACCTTCGCGGATACGCTCGCCGACGCCGGTAAAAATGGGCACACCGCCCATCTTGCTGACTATGTTATGTATAAGCTCCAGCACCAGGACGGTCTTGCCGACGCCGGCGCCGCCCAGCAGGCCGGTCTTGCTGCCTTTGAGGAGTGGGAAGAGCAAGTCAATAATCTTGATGCCGGTTTCCACCAGCTCATATTTCAGGCTGGAATGCTGGACCCGGACGGACAGGTTAGCGGCTTGGTGAATAGGCAGATATTCGTCTGATACTATGGGCCCGCGGTTGTCAATCGGCTCGCCCAGGACGTTCATCAACCGGCCGAATATCGTTTTGCCGACAGGCACTTTGATAGGAGCCCCGGTCGGACGGACTTCGGCGCTGCGCTGGACGTCGTGGGTGGGAGAGAGAGCGATGCATCGGGCCACGTTAGTTCCGCTATGCTCGATGACTTCAAGCGGCACGCGCCGGTCATCGTAGGCGCTGCATTCCAGGAGTTCGTATATGGCCGGCAACGCCACATTGGGCGGGAACTTGACGTCCACTACCGGGCCCTGAACCGATATAATCTTGCCTGAAATATTCTTAGCCATAATCTGCTAACTATTCTTTTTGCGATTAATAACCCGCCCGCCGAATATATCGCGGATAGTCCGGTCGGCGATTTCGTGCTTGCTTTTGAAATACTGGCGCTGGATGTCCTTTTTCATATCTTTGAGCTCGTCCATCGAGGAGTCGAGATGCATGGCCCGGGCCGAGAATTCCGATAACTTGCTGTCCCATAAAATATAATAAATCTTTTGCGCAACCCAGGCGCGGATAAGGTAGTCAACGACTTTATCGAGATACGGTTCGAATATATAAGCCGCCCGGGGTTCCGCAGGTATTTCAGGCGTTTTTACGCGCTTGGCGGAATCAGGGACGGGCTGGTCCCCGTCAGATTCGGGCCGGGGTTCAAAAAGGTCGCCCAGCGGAATCAGGGTAAGCACATCTATTTCCTGGCGTGAAAACGAGATGAATTTGGGGTAAGCGATAACCACACGGCCGATGCTGTTTTTGATAGCAAACGCATAGATATAATCGCGTATCTTTTCCGCCTCGCTGAAGCGTATCTCGTTCGAGATGCCGCCCAGGTAATCAAATGATTTGCCGTAGTCTTCGAGATAGTTATAGCCTTTGTCCCCGATAACCAGGATATGGGCCTCATCACGCCGGGTCAGATGGCGCAACCCATTTTCGATTATCTCGGTATTAAGCCCGCCCAGAAAACCCATATCGGTGGTGATAAATATGATAAGCACTTTGTGCTTGGGGTTAAGGAATAAAGGGTGCCGGTTATTTTTCAATGCCTCCATCCTGAAAAACCCCTCAAGCAAACCGACATACTTTTCGGAATGGAACAGGCCTTTGCGCCGGTTAAACAGCGCCTGGAATTCTATTACCGCGGTCTGGCGCAGGATGTTCATCAGTTCATTCATCTCGCGGTTAAAACTGATATCGTTATTCAATTCCGAAAGCGTTTTCATATTCTATTTCTTTATGGACTTAAAGAATAACATAAATATCCGGTCCAGCTGTGATGATATTTCGGGCGTAAGTTTCTGGGCTTTCGATATCTTTTCCAAAACGTCATTATGATTTTCACTGATATAATTATAGATGGATTTCTCGAAATACTGGACCGCATCAGTTTGGAGCAAATCCAGTATGTGCAACTGGTAAGCGAAGAATAAAAGCACCTCTTTCTCCAGGCTGACCGGCTGGTATTTATCCTGTATGAAAAGAGTCCTCAGGACACCGCCCCGCTTTAGCTTGGCTTCGACTTCGGGCGAATATCTGGTCCTGATCCTGGTCAGTTTGAGTAATTCGCGGTATTGGATATAGTCCAACCGGAGCATCTTGGATACGTCCCGGATAGCCGAGCATTGTGCCTTGCTGCCGATACGAGAGACCGACAAGCCCAGGTCAATAGCCGGCCTGAAGCCCTCCTGGAAAAGCGTGGTAGACAGGAAAATCTGCCCATCCGTTATGGAAATAAGGTTGGTCGGGATATATCCGGTGAAATCGCCCTGGATAGTTTCGACAATGGGGAAAAATGTCATCGAACCGCCGCCCAGTTCGGGCTTGAGCTTGGCGGCGCGCTCCATCATCTGCGAGTGAATATAAAAAATATCGCCCGGATAGGCCTCGCGGCCGGGCGCCCGTTCCAGCAGTAAAGCAATCTGGCGGTAAGCCCAGGCGTGCCGGGTCAGGTCGTCAAAGGCGATAAATACGTGCTTGCCGTGGTGCATGAAATATTCGCCCAAAGCGCAGGCGGTATAGGGGGCCAGATATTGGGCATTGGGCGAGTCGGCGCCGCCGGCCGTAACGATGATGCTGTAATCCATCGCTCCCCGTTCCTGGAGAATCTGGATAGTTTTCATCAAGGACGCCTGGCTGCGCCCGATACAGCAATAGATGCAAATAACATCTTTGCCTTTCTGGTTGATGATGCTGTCGATAACTATGGTGGTCTTACCGCACTGCCGGTCGCCCAGAATAAGTTCACGCTGGCCTTTACCGATGGGAATAACCAGGTCCAGTATTTTAATGCCTGTTAAAAACCCTTCTTCCACCGGCACACGGTCGATAACCGGAGGCGCTTCTTGGAACAAAGGCCCATAGCCGCTGTGTTTTATTTTACCTTTATTATCCAAAGGTTCGGCCATGGCATTGACAACCCGGCCTATAAAACCTTCGCCCACCGGGACACGGAACGGCTCAATGGTGCTGGTAACCTCTTCGCCTGAACGGACAGATGTTTCATCGCCCAGAACCAGGACGTGGACTTCTTCTTCATTGAATCCGGTGACAATGCCGCTGGCGCCGCTGGAAAAATAGACTACCTGGGAATTGATGCAGGAAGGCAGGCCCTGGACGCGGGCGATACCCTTGCGGATATCCTTAACTATTCCGACTTCCTTAATTTCAATGGGCATATAAAGAAAAGCTATTCGTCTTTTATCTTGGCTATTGCCTTTTTCAGGAGGCTGTTAAATGTGCCGTCAATGATGGTGCTGCCGATTTTGATGTAAATGCCGGCCCCCCCGGTTACTGACAGGTCGCTATCTTTCTTTTCCGTCAAAGAGATTTCTTTCTGAGCGGCGGACGAAAGCACCTTCTGGATAGCCTCCTTATGTTCTTGTGAAAGCGGGAAGCAGGAAAATATTTCAGCCTGATGATTATCGGAAAGGCTCCGCCCCTTATGCCGTGAAATATCATCAGCCACTTCTTTAAGAAGATGGCTGTGTATAAGCAGGGCTATTTCCGGATCCATTGAGTGCTTGAACAATTCGGCCGCCATAATAAGCGCCTGACTGGTTATTTCAGAACCGGAATCCCTTTTCATGGCCTGGGCATCTTCGCGGGCATCGCGCTGAATGGCTTCGCGTTCGCGGGTGGCCTCGTCTATTATCCGCTTCTTTTCGGATAACGCCTTTTCCTCGGCCTCCTCTATTATCCGCTTGGCTTCCTTGGAAGCTTCCTCTATTTTATGACGGGATTCTTTTTCCGAGTCGTCAAGTTTCTTCTTAAGCTCAACTTCGCGCCTGAGATTATCCTCATTGATGCGCTGAAGCTTCTGGATAGCCGTATTGGACTGGGAGGCAAGGTAATTGCGGAATAGAAGCGCAAAGCTGCCAAATAGCACGATGAAGCCTATGATAATCGGTATGATAATATTTAAATCCATCATATATTATTTAAACAAATTAAACACTACCAACAGAGCGATAATCGCAATGCTTTCGGCGAATAAAAAACACATCAGCATGGCCATCTGGATTTTCGGGGCGGCGGACGGGTTGCGGCCCAGCGCCATAATGCTGGCGTAACCGACCGCGGCGATGATAAAGGACGGCCCGACGGTAACCGTCAGCAATACCAGAATTGTAGCGATTGCTTTTTCCAGCGACATATTTATTTAATGGAATACCTTAAGCACCAGCGATAACACCCCGACTGCGCCTATTTCGGCCATAATCAAGAATACGAACATGCGGAGCATTATCCGGGATGCCAGCGACGGATTATTGCCCAAAGCATTAACGCTGGTGTAACCGATTATCGCAATAACAAACGATGATACCAGCGTAACCACCATAAGAATCAATGTTACGGTTATGACCTTCCCCAAAAACATATAATTATTAATGAGTCAAAACAAGGAGTTCGTTATTCTGGTCCATCCGGGCAATGCCGCCCCGGATATCAAAAAACAAGTCGTTCACCCTGATTCTGCCCGGCCGCAGGGTGCAAACAATAGGCATATGGAATGCCAGTATCTCCAGCTCGCCGCCTTCGCCCGGCAGAAAGACGGACTCGGCCAGTCCTTCGAAAATCACCTCTTGCTGATTCAGAATATTTACCCGAAACATTGATTATTTTGTACTACAAATGTGAATTAATGTCAATTATTTCGTCTTATGCGCAATATAAGCGCGGATAGGCTTAAGGCGTAGCCTAATCCGTATAAAATCCTTACGCTGATTAAAATCATTCTGAAGCCGAGTACCGCCCGGCATATTTGCCCAAATGCCCTGACGACCCGGTACGGGAAGCTATGCCTCGACGTAAAATCAGCAACATCGCCCGGCGGCGTATCATAAACCGAATCAGGATGAAACCAGAAATCAACTGCCGCGCCTTTGCCGCGCTGGAAAGCGGTTTTGACCAGGATGCGCCAGTTATCCGGAGGCGGATGGAATACCCACGTATCAGGCACCACAACGATTCGGTAACCGGCTTTTCTGACCCGGGCGCGCAGGTCCGGGTCGTCACCGTAGATAAGGTTCTCGTTCTCCTGCCCTACCTGAATGTAAACATCCTTGCGGATGGCCATAGCGGCGTGAGTTGCCATATCGGAATCAGTTATTTTACCGACTATCCTGAATTGGAGTCTGCCTAATTGCTCGGCGCAGCGTTTCTGGAAACGATTGGCATCAGGAGGAACCAGTTGCGAAGCGCCTGAGATTCCGATAGAATCATCATTAATTACCGGTCCAATCAGGTTTTCAATGACGCGGTTGTTTCCAAGGATTATATCATCGTCGAAAAAGACTAATATTTCTCCGTGTGCCTTATCGGCGCCGGCATTATGCGCCCGGGCGCAGGGTTTTTCACCGATAATCATTATCAGCTCGATATCGGAAATAGTCTGGTCTTTAAGCGCCTTAAGCAGATTCAGGACATTTCCCTGGCGATAACCATCCAGCGACGGAATAATCACAGATACGAACGGCTTTTCTTTGGCGCTGATTATGCGGTTTTGTTCCGATTCCATATTAAAACTTTCTAAACAATATTAAAGTTCAACTCCAGCAACTTTGCAAACCTGTTCTATTTTCGGGCCAACGATATCCCAGGTATAATTGGCCAGGACGAATGCGCGGCCTTGACGTCCTAACCCGGTTAATTCCGGAACCGGTTTGTTACTGAACTCAATTATCAAATCAGACATGTCTTCAGATGAAACACTTTTGAATAATAAATTAGGATTTAATTTGCCCAGGATTTCTCTGGTGGCCGCGACCGGCGTCCCCAAAACCGGTGTCCCGCAGGCCAGTGACTCAATTGTTACCAGGCCAAATCCTTCCAGGTCTTTGGTGGGCAAGATAAATAAATCTGCCACGTTATAATATGACGGCAGCTGTGCTCGATCTATAAGCCCCTCAAGCCGAACAAATTTTTCAATCCCCAGAGATCGTGTCAGTTCTTTTAACGGGTTCATTAACGGCCCAATACCTCCGACGATCAGATAAACCCGCGGATTAGCTTTTATGATAAGCGGCATGGCATTAATCAGGTTTTCCAGCCCCATCCGCGGAACCAACCGCCTAATGGTAAAAAGCACAAATTTGTCCGGCGAAAGGTTAAGTTTTTGTTTCTGTTCCGGTTTAGAACCCAGTGGTTTATACTCATCCGGATTCACCGCACCCGGGACAAAGACTATCCGGGAAGGGTTAACGGGGTGGGTTTCCAGTAACTCGTGGCGGGCAAAGTCACTCATAACTATGATCCGGCGACAACCCTGTATGACCAGTCTTTCTATCCATTTCCTTAATTGGGCATTTAGATAATGCCAGATAAATTGCGGGGTATATCTTTTTATCTCATCTAACCGAACATTGAGTGCATATTCCTTGTGCCAGGGGCAAAGGAAGAAATAACTCTTGGGAATATTCCGGCTGCGCGGATGCAACCAAACACCCAGAGCTGATAATGGCTGCCAAAAAACGATACCGTCTAAAGGCCCGGTCTTTTGTATCTCACCAAAAAGTCGATAATTATGAGCTAAGATTTTTAATATGATCCGTACCGGATTTAAACGGGCCCGTGCCTCTTCAAGATAATATTGACGAAGAGAGATATGGTCAATCGTTCTGGTTTGGGGAATGTGTTTATCCGGATGGCCGCCTAATATGGTTATTTGGTGACCTTGTCTGACGAGATATTGACATGCTTCAAAGAAATAACGACTAAAACCCAGGATAAACGTATCGGCCATGAATAGCAATTTTAAGGGCTTAGACGACCGTATTTGAGACTGAGACCGGCTGTCTGGAGCCACTCTATTTTCCCAGGTGGCTGATTTAGTTTGGCGGAGGGAAATAATTCTCAGAAATATGGCCATAAGACAGATAAAAGTTTGGCTAATCCGGGAATGGTACTTAACGGCAAAATATTGTGCGCTTTGGGCTATCCATTTATAAGTCCGGGCTGAGACAGAAGCCAACTCCATATGTACTATCTTCGCTCCCGGCACCTGATAGCATTGCCAACCGGCCTGCCGCGCCCGCATCCCCAAATCAATATCCTCAAAATACATATAAAAGTTTTCATCAAAATAACCAATCTCATCCAGCATCTTTTTCCGCGCCATCAGGCAAGCGCCGCTGACAAAGCTTAATCCAAGCGGTTGGGTCACCGGAATCTGTTTATGCCCCACGTATTTTTTAATCAGGTTATATGCGCCCAACGCCTTAGCTATTGTAACCAAAATAACTTTGATTGGCGCCGGTAATGATGTTTTAATCAGGCCTCCGCCAGTTTGCGCATTGTTGTCCCAATTACCCTCGTATAACGCGACACCGGTTAAACCTGCTTCAGGATGTGATTCCATAAACTGATGCATCAAATCAATACAGTTTTTGTCTAATTGGATATCATCATTCAGGATGAGAACGTATTTAGTCCGACATTGTTTTAAGACTTGATTATGGTTAGCGCCAAAACCTTTTTGTTCTGAATTCTTGATAACTTTCGCCGCCGGATAATTCTGCCGGGCTACCTTGGCAACATCAAATAATGCCAGATTATCAATCAGATAGACATCCAAGGGTGTTCGTTGAGCCGCCGAGGTAAAAGAAGTTAAACAACCTGCTAAATGTTCAGGATGCCTTCCGGTAACAACGGACACGGTTATGAAGTTATTATCTTTTTCGGGCATAGATGGTAATAAAATCGTATTTGCCTATTTAACCGAGGTCTCAATCCGTGAGGACATAATTCTTCTTATTAATATCGGCATTTTGCATCTTCTTAAACATCCAGACACCCGATATTATCCAAAGCGGCAAAGACAAAAGCCTGATAGCAAAGTCTACCTGCGCTTGGTTCAGATAGAGCCCGACGGCGGCAAGTTTGGGACTCAGTGCATGTATCATTAATAGATAAAGCGTAACAAAAATGGTGTAAAATATAAAGTTAGGCTGCCTCTTAATAATAATGAAAGGCAAACACCATAATAAATATTGCCAGAACAAGGCACTGGTAAAAAAGTAAAAAGTAGTGAATATTAAAATGATTCCGGAGAGTACTGAAAGATACTTCACTCTGAAAATCCACTGATAGAATAAAAACGCCAGAAGGATAAATTTACCCCAGTCGGAGACAAAATTGATGGCGGGGCTTAACCCGGTAAGGCCGATATTTTCCCTAATGCTTATCAGGATAGCCGAATAACCCCATATACCAAACCCGCTGGGATAACCTAATATATCCTTGATGACCGCTCCGGGGCTAACCAAAAGATAAGGAATAAAAGTTAGGCTAACCGGTAAAATCACCAAAACACTATAAACTACCCGCTCCTTAAATGTCTTTATTTTCCATAGAAAGATGGGTAGCAGAATAATGGGATAAAGTTTGAGCAACAGGCTCACACCCAAGCAGATAGCCGAAAAATAGAGTTTTTTATTATTGGCCCCCCATTCCCAGATATACCAAGCCAAGAAAACGAATACGAGTAAAATGCTGTCAAAATTAGCGGCATAAGCAGAACTATCTATGGGAAGCGGGCTCATAAAATAAAACAAGGCAAGCAAAAAAGAGATTTTATCTTCCTTATATAATTTCAGGCTGGCCTTATAAATCAAGATACTCATGCCTAAGTCTGCTAAAATGGGCAGGATTTTTATCAAGAATGAAAAGGGAATATGGGTATAATCTGCTATGATACCAATTATCCAGACCAGCCAGAAAAGAGCCGGCGGATGATTTAGTTGACTATTAAGATAGAGATTTAAAAATCCCTCTTTTTGTATGGGGATAAGCAGGTCCACATACATTCGGACCTGACAATAACCCTCAAGCAGAATGGCTAATGATAGCCTGATACATAATCCAATAAATAGCAACAGGCAAAAAGTATTAATATTCAATAGGCTGTATAATCTCTGTAATCTAATATTCATTATTCATTCCCCCTTGTATATATCATATCAAATTGGAATCTGTAATTTCAGCAGAGACTTCTAAAAGACTTAATACAAAAGAACCAGTTATATTTGGGCTGTTAGAACGTAGTGAGTTATACTTCGGCAGTTGTGCGTTGTGTCCGCGAAGCGGCATCCCGCCGCAGCGGGGAGAGGAACGACTTACTGCCGAGTATCCTCGGCTGTAACGCTCCTTTGTCGCTAACAGCCGATGGACAGCCGAGTATAGTTGGCAGTAATTCTAACGCCGCTGGCGCCATCAAACTGCCAAACTATAAATCGCATCGCTACCTTATGCAACAGACTCCATTATAACGCTGATTTTAGGATTCATCACCAATAGAATTATTTCTGATATTCCCCGACAAAATGAAGCCCGAATTTACTAAAAACCCCTAATAAATATTTCT
>JAZDFB010000117.1:0-3470 GCA_043808305.1 Planctomycetota bacterium
ATGATGAAGCAAAAAAAGTTTTGGGTGCCCGTACCCGTGAAGAACGCAATGTCGATTATTTCGGCATGGCAGGCGGATACTTAATGGCCACCACGACCAATATGACCGGGCAATCATTAGCGACAGGGTTGCGTAATTACGCAGTTTCATACGGTATGCCGAAACTTTTTAAGGCGTTCGGGGCAAATGAGACTTGGCAGAATATCGGCGGCGGAATTGCCTCAGGTGTCATCATCGGCGGCATGGAAAGTGTTAATACCGGTAAGTTTAAAGATTGGGTCAACCCTATGAAATGGCAACCGGCGGCTATGCTGCAGACTGGCTTGGTCTTCGGTACGACTGCGGCGATCCAGCACGTTGGCTATAAGAATAAATGGGACTCAAAATTGTTTGGCGGAGCCAGCATGTTCGCTTCTAAGATCGGCGGTGTTTTAGCTGAATCGGCGCTCAGTTATGCCGTAGGAGGCTGGGGCTTGCGTTCAATTTCTTCTGACCTATCTAAGCCTGTTTGGTTAAGCCGTACGGATTATTGGAAAGCTGTGGGGAGTGAAGGCAAGCCGATATCGGTGGACGGATTCGCCAGCGCTATAACAGTAAAAGCCATTGACCCTATTTCAAAAGAAGCTTTTACTGGAAAATGGTTGCCTTTGGTCGGTGAAGGAATAAGTTTAGGCGTGCAGCATTTCGCCGAGAAGCAGTTTGGCTGGGAAAGGCATCCGGAATATTCCCGCGGGGTAGGCAGCATGGTTTCTTTCGCGGCTGCATCGCCATTTTCAGATAAGCCGTTTTCTGTAAGCGCGATAGGAGAGATGGTGCTTACTGCCGCTGCGAAAGGCGTTGCTTCAGCTGCGCTTCAGCATGTCACCAAAGAACTTACTCCGTTAGGCCCGTATGCCGGCGCTGTAGGAAGTATGATATTGTCGAATGCGATATATTCTTCCCTTGCTGTGATCAGCCCGGATTCAGAATCGCAATCAAGATTGGACCTTTCCAAGGACTTGTTCAATACTAATTGCCGCGTGGCAATAGGAGATTATTTAAGCGGCGGTATCGCGGTGCTCAACCGCGCAGGTGACCTGAATTACCATAGCCCTTTCGATGCTTCTTTTGCCGCGAATATGATCGATTTCGGCCGTCAGGCAAGGGACCTGCCGAATTCAACCTGGACCCAGGCTCAATGGAAAACGTATAATACCACGGGCCAGACTCCTAACGCAGGTAAATCTGACTTCAGGGTGCTCGCGAGCACTTTGAACAATAGATATTTTAACAATTTGCACAATCAGGCGGTGGATAACCTTACCCGCACCGTCAGTAACCTCATTACCGGCGTGCAGAATGATAAACTCAACGGCAGATGGGGAGAAGTGCGGCTCACCGAATTAGATAAGACAATGTCCTACAATGTGGGTACCGTTGGACATTTTGATAGGTTTGTCGGCGAAGCTCAGCAGTGGACATCTTTAGACAGGATGGAAAAACAGATGCTGAAAGTGTTCCTGGATAAATCCAAGTCTACGGTGAGCACCTGGCAGCATGCCTCCGGAGAGAAGATCGCCGAGAATTCCTTAAAGGCTGTGCCTGCTGATGCGATGGATCCCCGGGAATTAAGAGACATAGAAATTCAGTTTGACCGTAAAACTTTAACGCATCTGCTTATCGGCAGAACAGGCGGCATGTGGGATTACCGGCCGGATATGGGCAATGTGAAAATATCCCCGATAAATGCGGAAGCTGATAAATCAAAACAATGGCTGGAGAATCAAAAATTTGGAGTGGAAGTAAATGCCTGGATGGAAAGAGGCCAGGGAGACAATGTTTATTTTTCCACAATGGCATTAGGAAATTGGAAGGATAGGGCGGGGATACATGCTGCGGGTGAGCGTTTGCCCGGCGGGCAGATCGCTGCGCGTCTTGATGGCGGCATGCGGGTTGGCCCGGCGGCAGTGATCATGGAAACAGGCAGGTTATGGGGCTCTACCGATAAAAGCAGGCCGATCATCATTAACAACCACAAATATCTCAATCTTTCCGGTAACCGTCTGGAAAACGGTTTAGTGAGCATGACCGACCATATGGGGTATTTAGCAAAAGGGTCCATGTTAAAAGACATCGGCCATGGGATGACCTTAACCGATACAGGCGTGAATATGGCGCTCACCGATAAAGATAGGGTTTTGAAGGGAAAGAGCCCGAATATGCGTATAGATGCCGAGTATTGGGAATTTAATTCCGCGGCAAAGCCGGATGATATCCAGGTCTCGGCATCAAGATTAGAACAGGTTCCTCTTGCCGAGGTTAACGGCCGCACGATCGTCCAGGCAGTCCCTCACGATCTGCAAAAGAACGCCACTATTGCCGAAGTTTATGTCCTGGGGGATGCTGTCAGCCAGGATGTTCCGGTGACCACGATACAAAAGCTGAAAACATTTGACGCCGCCGGCAAGCCTTTGAGCACCGTGTCACAGGACAATCTTTTCGCGTATATTAAAGATAATAATTTTTATATCAGCGCAACCCAGGCTGATTTTGGCTTGCCGCAGGGCAGTTGGCAAAAAGAAAAAGGCGATAAAAACAGCCCTTGGTCGACTTCACGCTGGAGCGCCCGGTTGTTAACAGGCAGTGACGGCAGTGTAAAAGGATTTTCTACGATCGGCCTTGACCCCCGGGCAAGTGAATTAAATAAGGGGCATTATCAATATCAAGCGAATGCGCGGCTCCTGGCTGAATTTAAGGTGGATGTCCAGCGTAATACCCTGGGCCATCTGGCGATAGATAAGGATAATAACGCGGCGATGACCTTAAGCCCCACCTGGCAGAGCGCCGGTGCGTATAACTGGCTCTCGGGAGAAGCTAAATTTTACGGTGAACGATGGCGGCCTGAACCCGGGCACCGGACGGGCTTGATATATTTTAAGGCGTATACCGACCCGAAAACAAATAAAATGTTCGCCAGCCCTGTGGGCGGGGCGAATAATTTTGCCACGCAGCAGTTCATCAAAGGGTGGAGCTGGTCGGCATCCGGCTCTTCCACGCAAAAGCTTACACGGGATGAGTTGTTCAAGAAATTATCCGCGGCCCTGGCATCTGAATTAAAGCAGGCGCGGGAAGCCGCCAAGAAAATGGGCAGGGAATTCTCGGAGCAGGATTGGCAAAGCTTTAAGATCAAGGCGATCAATAAAGCGATGGTCAGCCCTGCGGCAGCCGCTCGGTTGGCAAAAGGCGAAGTTGAAGAAGCGGCCGCTGATATTTTTGGTGAGTTCTCTAAAGATAATCCCAATCTGCCCAAAGATTCTATCAGCCAGAGCATGCGCGTATCGGCAAGGGGTAAAGTACGCGACGATTTTTACAGCTGGGTCGCGCCGAAGGATTCCATATACGGCGTGGGCGTTGACCTGACTCCCGGAATTAGTATCGGAGGCATCAAAGCTTCTACTTCTTTTGCTCAGGATGGCGTGGAATTGGGGCAT
>JAZDFB010000118.1:0-11864 GCA_043808305.1 Planctomycetota bacterium
CGGCCAACCAGCGCTTTACCGACCGGGACCTGGGCAATCCGGCCGGTGCTCCGGACCGAATCACCTTCTTTTATAAAGCTGTCATCGCCCAGAACCACGCAACCGATGTTGTTTTCCTCGAGGTTGAGAGCCATGCCGTAGATGGCGTCCTTTTGTAATAATTTATTTTTTGAACCGCTGTCTATTGCCTGGGATGAAGGCACAAACTCAACCAGCTCGCCGGCCATGACCTTGTCCAGCCCGTAAACACGGGCAATGCCGTCGCCTACCTGCAGAACGGTGCCCACAGTTTCGGTCTGGAGCCTGGCTTCGTATTTTGAAATTTCGCCCTGGATGATATTGGTGATTTCTTCTGGTCTAATCTGCATATTCACATCCTTCTAACAGCCGAACTATTAGTTAAACATATGTTCTTTCATGTATCGCAAACGCCCTTTGACCGAGCCGTCCAGGACGGTGTCGCCCAACTGGATGAGCATCCCGCCCAGGAGTGATTTGTTTAGCTCGGACTTGAGGACGATTTTTTTCTGGGTAATGTGGTTGAGCTTTAATAGGAGGGCGCCTTCATCCGAGGCGCTTAACGGAAAGGCCGAGGTGACTTTGACCCGAATGATATTCTGCGCCTCGTCCGAAAGCAGGCTGTAGATTTCGCTGATATCAGGTAACAGGCTAAACCTTTTCTTGATAATGAGAGTTTTCAGGAATTCCATAGTAACAGTTGACAGCTTGTCTGTAAACATCTGCTCAAGGAGTGATTTCTTTTCCTGTTCGGAAATAAGGGGATTCAAAACTATTCTGGGCAGGCTTGAGGTCCGGTAGACCTTGAGGGCGAGGTGCAGTTCCTCGCCGGTCTTACCAACGATATTCTTATTTTGCGCGATTCTGATAAGTGCGCTGGCGTAACGTTTGGCGATATTGGCGTTTATCATTACTTATTTACCCAGGGGCTTCTGCTCGATTTCATCAAGGAAAGAAGCGACCAGCCGGGTATTGGTTTTTTCGTCCAGCTCTTTATCAATCACCTTCTCGGCGGCCTGGATGGCCAGCGAGGCGATTTCGTTGCGGAGTTCTTTTAGGGCCTTGGTTTTTTCCAGTTCAATCTCGTCCTTGGCTTTCCGGATGATGTTATCGGACTGGAGGTGGGCCTCGGAAATTATGCCCGTCTTAGCCGAGAGTCCTTCCTTTATAGCGGACTGGATTTTTTGATAGCTTTCCTTTTCTATCTGGCTGAGTTTGGCATGGTATTCGTCAGTTAGCCTAATGATTTCCTTTTTGTCCAAATCAATCTTGTCAAAGGTACCCTCGATTTCCTTTTTACGCTTGTCCAGATGTTCCATAACCCGGCTAAAAAGGAATTTCTTGAGAACCAGGAAAAGGATTATAAAATTGATGATTAACAGGATAATCACCTGTATCTGTCCGCCCATGGCGTTAAAGAAGTTGTTTAAAGCTTGCATAATAATATACTTCTCCCGCTACGGCGGGGATGGCGCACTGCGTTCTCAACCCACCGCACTTGTTGATTCGGGGCTTAGAGCATTCAGTTCCGTATCCCTACTCTGGCAGTTTGTGGCGCCGAAGCGCCATGGCGCCTTTATGGCGCTCAAGCGTAAGATGGACTGCCAGGTATAGTCCGGCTGATGCTCCCCGCCAGAGGCGGGTCAGCCTCTGGCTGATAACAGCCGAACTATAAGCCCCGAGTTTTAATCTTTTTAGTGAGTGCCGCCTTTTGCTGCTTTTTCGGCGTCATAAGCTTCGGTCATTTTCTGAGTTTCCAATACGTCTTTGCCGTACTTAGCTTGAATCATTTTATCCAAGCTGCCCTGTAAGAAGAAACCGGTAACCAGCAGGGTATAGATAACCAGGGTTTCAATCAGCGCCAACCCAACGATGAGCGAGGTGAAAATCCTGGGTCCTGCTTCGGGCTGCCGGGCCATTGCTTCAACCGCGCCGCTGATAGCCCTCGACTGGCCGATCGCCCCGAATGTCGCTGCGATTGCCATGCCGATGCCGATGGTTAATGCCGTCATTGATATATCCACAGTTACACACCTCCTTTTCTTAGTGCCAGTTACCACGCTCTTTATAAAACAAAGAGAGGGGTTTGCTGGCAGTTATTTTACACACAATATTCTATATTATTCATGTGATGTTAAAAGCATTATATAGATTGACGAAAGCGCTGTAAACACGAATGCCTGGAGGAACGAAGTGAATACCGCGAAGGACATCATCATCAATTGGAGCGGGAGCGATGGGAAACCCATATTAACAAGGGAAACAATAATCGTATCCTCGCCGGAGATATTGCCGTATAACCTGATGGAAAGCGACAGGGGTTTTACCAATTCTCCCAAAATATGGAGCGGAAACATCATGGGTACTAGGACCCACATGATAAGACCTTTTGGCGAGCCGGCCAGATGCTTAAGATATCCCAGAAATCCGTTAGCTTTTAATCCGTATGTTTGGACCATAAAAATGACGACCAGCGCCATGGAGATGGTGCAATTCCAGTTGGCGGTTGGTGACATTAGGCCCGGTATCAACCCCATAATATTAAGGCAGAATATAAAGATAAACGATGTACCCAGCAAGCCGAGATATTTCCGGCCGCCGTGGCCCATCAGGGAATCTATCATATCGCCGAGATTTTCTACAATTACCTCCAACAATGCCTGGAGGCGTCCGGGCTTGCTAGTCATTCGGCTGGTGGCAATGAGTGAAAATAAAACCAACCCGAGCATTATCAGCCAGCTGATGATAATAACCTGGAAATAGATTAAGCCGGATTCTCCTTTGAGAAATTCGGGCAATAGCCCGCTGTCTGAAAGTTTACTATATAAGGGTGACAGAATCGATGGAGGATGATGTTGAGCGGCCATAACCCCCTCTAAATAATTCTAGTTCTTTTTACCTGTTAGCATAACGCCGGTGATTATTGTCATCGGGGCGACAATCAGGCCAACAGTAAAAGGTATCAGCCTAAAAAATGTTACCTTATGTAACAAGTATAAAATCAGTCCGATAATTACCAGTTTCAGAAGAATAAATCCGGCGATTATTACCGGTTTGCCCGACTTAAAAATGTATCTGATAATCAGTTTCCAGGTAATAAAAGGATAAAAGCCAATTAATAAACCCACAACCAAGTTGATAATGTTTGTTGAGTTAAATATTGGCTTCACCTAAACTATCATCCGCCTGATAGAAATAATATTCCGTGATTTTTACTACTAATTTCCAATCGGTCAAGCAAAACTCATCTAATTATGGGTTATTTATGCCTGAAATAGATGATTTTGGCGGCGTGTTCTGTAAGAGAGGTGTAATGAAACGCATCTTCCAGGGTCTGTCCTATGCAGAAAAGGCCGTGTCTTTTTATCAGTACCGCCGGACTTTTTTTCAACATTAGCGATAGTTTAGAGGCCAGCTCTTTTGATGCAGTCGGCTTGAGGCATTCTATAACCGGAACGCGTGGCAACAGCAGGGAACCCTCCAAATCAATTGGTTTTATTTCCTTTTCTCGGAAGGAAAACGCCGTGGCTATAGGCGGATGGGTATGGACCACGACCTTGGCGTTTGTGTTCAGGTAGATTGACCTGTGAACAATTACTTCAGTCGAAGCAAGGCTATCTTTCGCCGATGGTTTCAGTCCAACAGTTATTATGTCTTTGCTGGTCAGGAATCCTTTCATCGAACCGCGCCGGGTTATGTAAATAGTCTTGCCCTGGCGCATGGATATATTCCCGCTGTGCGAGGTATTGATGCCCATCTGGGCGGCGGCTTGGCCGATTTTTTGGAACTCCTTAACGATTTTAGTTGACAGACTCATAATATTAATATATATAAGACAGCCTACCAGTTAGACGCGGGGTGGAGCAGCCCGGTAGCTCGCAAGGCTCATAACCTTGAGGTCGTGGGTTCAAATCCCACCCCCGCTATATCATTCTATTTGTTACTAAACTTCTTTAGAACATCATTCCCATTGACAGGGATATTATAAAATCGGATGATTCCTTGTTAAGACCAGTGCCGATATTAAACTCGTTGAAAAACCGGCCGTCTTCACTGTAGCGGATGCCGCTCTGGATGGTCAAAGGGTTTTCTCTCAGGGCATCTATTTCCCTGAAAGCATTGATATTTCCCTGTATCTGGTTTATCCAGACCAGTGAATCCATAGCCCGCCAGCTCAGCCCGGCGCCGTAGTATAAGACATCCTTAGGATTAAACAGCTCGTTAAAGATATCAACTTTTCCGGTTATTACGTATCCCAGATACGAATGAAGGGAAAGATCCGTTTTTACGGGCTTGGTGAAGTAATACGAAATCGCGATATCGGTGCTGTCCGAGTCAATCAGGTTGTCTTTAAGAGAAAGCGGCATTTTGAGAGACAGGCACAACGACTGAGTTTCATCGGATGCTTGTTTGGCAAACGGTATTTTGACTCCTAAAACCATATTGCTCAGCCCGATTCCGCCATTGCCGGCCAGGTATTGGGTTGAACCGTTAGAAACCATTACGGTATTTTCCTCGGCCAGAGCCGCCGCATTAAGCCGGGCCCGGAGCTCAATCCGCTCGGCGAAACCATAGCGGCAGTCAATGAACGATTCTTCGTAAGCCCCGCGGTAATCCACGTTCCAGCCGTCACGGTTAGCCCGGAAATTAGCCGTGGAATATTCGCCGCCGCCTTTTAGATAAAGATACGACGGCTTTACGATATCCGCGCTTTCTAATGAAGGGACCATTATTAATGAATGGAATAGGTTATTGTTTAAAGATTCAATGGGTGACATAAAAAATGAAGTCAGTTCGGTATCCAGAGGTTGTTTGCTTTTTGACGAGGCCTCTGCGGACGCGACGGACGAGATGATTCCTATAATTAATATGCAGGCGATAACTGACTTTTTTCCCATCGTGACCTCCTTAGCGGCCGTGCGCCAGAACGCAGGCAAATACTTTATTCGCGCCGGCTTTTTTCAGGACGCGGCTTATTTCTGATATTGTCGTGCCGGTGGTCAGCACGTCGTCAACCAATAGGACCTTTTTATCCTTTATTTCGCTAGGCCGCGATACCGAAAAAGCATCTTTCAGGTTTTCCCGGCGCGCCGAACCATCCAGACCGGCCTGATCCCGGGTTTCTTTTATTTTTAATATATTATCAGAGGATAGTTTTATTTTCAAGATATTTGCAACTCCTTCAGCCAGCAGTTTGGACTGATTGAAACCGCGCTCTTTTAATTTAGTCCGGCAAAGAGGCACCGGCATAATCAAATCAGTTTTTTCTTTGGATTCCTCGATCGTTTTGGCGGCCAACCTGCTTAACGGAACCGCTAGCGGCTTATCTTTCTGGTATTTTAGTTTAAGGATGACATTGCGCATTATGCCGTCGTAACGGGCCACCGCAAACGCCTTGTCAAATCTCGGCTTGTGAATGGCGCAATCCCGGCACAGAACGTTGCCCTCGGTATAAGGGCCTAAATCAAGTCCGCATTTAGGACAGGCATTAAACTGATTTACGAAAGTGATTTTAGAGATACATTCAAGGCAGAGATAGAAATGTTCGGTCGAAGCCAGATTTTTGCCGCATTCCAGGCAATAGCGGGGATAAATTATATCCAGCAGATTATTCCACAGGCTTGAAATTAATTTAGACATGCTAATATGCCTTATAGCCGACCACTGCCCAGAAAGTTTTCAAGAGTATGTTAAAATCCGTCCAGATTGACCAGTTCTCGATATAATAAATATCCAGTTTGACCATTTCTTCAAACGATAAAAGATTGCGCCCATTCACCTGCCAAAGACCGGTAATACCGGGTTTGGCTTCAAGCCGGCGGCGGTGCCATTCCTTATAATTTTCCACTTCATAGGGCAAGGCTGGCCGCGGCCCGACTATACTCATGTCACCTTTGAATACATTAAAAAACTGGGGCAGTTCATCAAGACTGAACCTTCTCAGAAACTTGCCGATATATGGGATTATCCGGGGGTCGTCTTTTATTTTATAAACCACCGGCTCATCTTTTTTATCGTTTTCCCCTTCAACGGCGCCTTTTATCCATTTCTCGGTGAAATCCTTATGCCCCAGCCGTGAGGCGCCTTCCTGCATTGTTCTGAATTTAAGGAATGTGAAACGTTTCCCGTTCTGGCCGACCCGTTTTTGCAGGAAAAGAATCGGTCCGGGCGATAGAATCTTGATAAGCAGAGCAATGATGCCCATCGGCACCGCCGCCAAGACAATCAGTAAAGCCGAGCATATGATATCTACAGACCGTTTAATCCAGATATTAAGGCCGATAATATTGGATCGTTTTATGCCGATCAGCGGAATCCCGGCCAGGTTATCTATCCGCATCCAATCGAGCATAACTTCGTAAAGGTCCGG
This sequence comes from Planctomycetota bacterium, assembly GCA_043808305.1. GTDB lineage: Bacteria > Planctomycetota > MHYJ01 > JACQXL01 > JACQXL01 > JBBAAP01. The sequence goes on from JAZDFB010000118.1 coordinate 6,389, forward strand.
CACAATCCGCCATGATATTTTTGCCTTGAGGCATATTTCGACCAGTTGCTTGATTTTGTCGCGTGGCGCGTCTTTAAGGGCAATCCAAACTTCGTTAATGGATTTTTCCCGGATGACTTTTTCTAGTTCGTCAAGCCGGCCGACCAAAGGCAGGGGGTGGTCCAGAGCATTGGTGTCGTCCAGGAAACCGGTTACTTCATATCCGATAGGCCGTTTATCCAGTTCATCCGCCAGGGTTATGCCCAGGTCATTTCGCCCGACGATAAGAAGCCGGGATAAACTCTGGGAGCCTTTGAGCACCAGATGCCTCAGCCATCGAAACAAAATTCGGAAAACTAATCCTCCGGCAACAGCAAATAACGCGAAGAGCATCAGCAGCGCCCGGGAATAAGTGACTTCCCGGTAAAAGAACAAAACGCCCATGGCCAGCAATATGCCGACGATAGATCCTTTAATAAGAGCCAGGAATTCTTCCGAACCTTTAAGCACCGGGTTATAAAGCCCGCTGAAGCGGTAGGCGATAAGCCATATGACTATGGCGTAAGGTATCAGGGTCAGGTGCCCGCTGAGCGTTCCTTGCCTTTCAAACAGGCTTTTAGCCAGGTTGAATCTTATGAAAACAGCGATATAGAATGCCGCGGCTATTGATAAAATATCCGCGACAAACAGCAAAATTTTGTATGAACGTTCGCGCTGGGCAATCATATGCTTTTTAAGAATTCCCGCCGGATATTCGCCGACACTAATTTATAAATTATCCAGCCGTGCAAACCTGTAATAACTCCGGCAGTTATGATTATGAATATCAAATTAAACCGGCGGTCCATCTGCGGCGATCTGAATGCTTCCGCATAAAACGGCATCAGCCAGTTTGATGCGGCCGTCAGACCCAGTGCGATAATAAATAATATTCGCGCCGGATTATTGCGTCTTAACAAACCGATTGAGATACCGAACATGGCTATTGAAAATACTAATGCCGATAAAAGAAAGGGTTGAAGATGCTTGAACACAAACATGATCGCCGCAGACGATAAGCCTGCTAATTCCGGCGAAGCGATTGCCTGGTCAAGCTTACTGAAAACATCGAATATGCTCAGCAGGATATTTTGTATCAGCAACCCAAAAGCCATAAACCCGAATATGACAATGCAAAACCAGGCCATCACGGTGACAAAAGCGGATTTGGTTTTAGGGCTTGATTCAGTATGATTTGCCACACCCATAAATTTATTACACCCTTACCGGGAATAAGGTTTCTTTGACAGGCCGGTTATGCACTTGATATTTTTAGTTTTGTTGCGTACCCGGGCCGGGTTGCCGTAAGCTACGCTGTAGGCCGGGATGTCTCGGCTAACCACCGAGCCTGAACCGATTACCGCACCCTGGCCGATGGTGACAAACGGCAAAATAGTGCTGTTAACGCCTATCTGGGCTCCTTTTTTGATGACCGGTCCGCGCATGCATTTGCTTGAATGCTCACAGCCCGGATGGATATCGTTGGCGATGCTGACACCCGGCGCGATAAAGACATCGTCTTCAATTACCGTAAACTGGGCGATATAAACATTAGAATGAATCTTTACATTATTGCCTATCCGGCAGCCGTAATCTATAATTGAATTACTCCAGATGGAAAGGTGGTCGCCGATGGTATTTTCCTCGCGAATAATGACGTTATGGCCGGTAGCCAGATTATTGCCGATATTCGAACCGGAGTAAATAACGCTGCCCGAACGGATATATGCGTCATTGCCGATAGTTAAAGTATGGTCGGCGATTTTACGGGGCGTTTTATAACCTACCAAAGCGCCTTTTTCTATAGTGCAACCCTGGCCCATTTTCACTTTGACCATGTTTTTCATATAGTGCAGATATAAATTATTTGTCGGGCTCTGTCAATCAAATCTATCGGTCCAATAAAAAAGGGGCGGCATTTTCAGCCGCCCCTTTAAGGGTTGGGTTCAGGCTTATTTCTGAGCCTGTTTCATCGTGTCTATTTCCTGCTTGTAGCCGGTGATAATGTTAGCCACCACCGACGGGTCAGCCAGCGTGGAGATATCGCCCAGGTCGGTGGTTACGCCTTCGGCCACTTTCCTGAGAATACGCCTCATTATCTTACCGCTTCGGGTCTTGGGCAGGCCCGGCGCAAACTGGATGACATCCGGCTTGGCAATCGGACCGATGACCTTATTGACATGCACGGACAATTCTTTCTTAATGTCCGCCGAACCTACAATCCCGCCCTTAAGGGTAACATAGGCATAGATGCCCTGCCCCTTGATGTCGTGGGGGAATCCGACTACTGCCGCTTCGGCTACCTTGGGATGCGCCACCAGCGCGCTCTCCACTTCGGCCGTGCCGATGCGGTGTCCGGAGACGTTGATGACGTCATCCACCCGGCCCATCAGCCAGTAGAAGCCTTCCTCGTCCAGGCGTGCGCCGTCGCCGGTGAAATAAGTGCCCGGGAAACGAGTGAAGTAGGTATCAAAGAAGCGTTGGGGGTCCTTATAGACGCCTCTCATCATGCCCGGCCAGTCCTGTTTGATGACCAGATATCCGCCTTCATTGGCCTTGACCTTCTTGCCTTCGGTATTGACCACTTCTGGAACCACGCCGAAGAAGGGCATAGAGGCCGAACCCGGCTTAACCGGGATGGCGCCCGGCAACGGAGTAATCAGGATGCCGCCGGTCTCGGTCTGCCACCAGGTATCCAGAATCGGACAGCGCCCTTTGCCCACGTTATTGTAATACCACATCCAGGCCTCGGGGTTAATCGGTTCGCCCACGCTGCCCAGGATTCTTAAAGAAGGCATGCTGTGTTTCTTGGCCCATTCGTCGCCGGCTCCGGCCAGCGCCCGGATGGCTGTCGGCGCGGTATAGAAAACACTCACGTTGTGCTTCTCAACCGTTTCCCAGAACCGGTCCGGTTTGGGATAAGTCGGAATGCCTTCGAACATAACTTCGGTGGCGCCGGCGGACAGCGGTCCGTAGACGATATAGCTGTGCCCGGTTACCCAGCCGATGTCGGCCGTGCACCAGAAGATATCGTCGTCATGGCAGTCAAATATCCATTTGAAAGTCAAATAAGTATAAACCAGATAACCGCCGGTGGTATGAACCACGCCCTTGGGCTTGCCGGTGCTGCCTGAGGTATAAAGGAAGAACAGCGGGTCTTCCGCGTCCATCTCTTCCGGCTTGCAGTAATCGGTGATGTCTTTATCAGCCATCAGGTCATGCCACCAGGCATCTCGGCCCGGTTTCATGGTTACCTTGCCATCGGCTCTCTTGAACACCACCACGTTCTTAACGGATGGTGATTTTTCCAGTGCTTTATCGGCTGTTTCCTTCATCGGGATGGTCTTGCCGCCCCGGTAGCCGATGTCGGAGGTGATAAGCAGCGACGACTGGCAGTCGTTCATCCGGTCAATCAGCGCCTCGGCGCTGAATCCGCCGAACACCACGCTGTGGATGGCGCCCAGTCTGGCGCAGGCCAGCATGGCCACGGGCAGTTCCGGTATCATGGGCAGGTATATAGTTACCCGGTCGCCTTTTTTAACGCCTTGCTTTTTCAGGACGTTGGCGAACTTATTGACCTGATTATAAAGGTATGCGTAAGTGAGTTTATGGCTTTCGCCGCCGTCGGTTTCCCAGATGATGGCGACTTTATCCTTGGTGTTGGTCTTCATATGCCGGTCCAGGCAGTTATAGGAAACATTTAGTTTCCCGCCCGTGAACCACTTTATATCTGCTTTGCCGAAATTGCTGTCGCGCACCTTGGACCATTTCTTGGACCAATGCAGTTCCGAGGCGTATTTTCCCCAGAAACCTTCCACATCCTCGATGGACTGCTTGTAGAGTTTTTTGTACTCGTCCATGCTCTTGATGAAGGCTTTGGCCGAAACCTCCTTGGGCGGTTCAAACTTCCTCTTTTCGTCCATTACCGACGAGATAGTCGTTGCGTCAATCAGTTCATCCGTCTCCTTTTTCTTGTCACATTTTCCACAACTCATATCAATCCTCCTTCTATTTCTTGAAGTTAACGAACCAGTGAAGATATTATATTCGCTGGATTGTTCAAGTAAATTAAGCTATTTTCTTGCAGTATAGGAAAGTATGAAATTTAGCCACAAAGACACCAAGACACAAAAAATTCTTAGTGTCTTTGAGCCTTCGTGGCAAAGGTTACGAAGTTTCCATGGATAGGGATATTCATTTCTTCATTACGTAACCCTTAAACAGCCGATCCACTTTTTCCATGGCCAGGAATTGGTGCCCGGTCAGGTTGCACCAGTTAGGCAGGTCCTTTTCGAATCCCGGGTCGTCGGCCGAGATTTCCAGCACCTGGCCCGGTTTCATGACGTCTATTTCCTGCTTGGTCTTGACAATCGGCATCGGGCAGAACAGCCCGGTGCAGTCCAGTGTTTTATCGGATTTCATATAAACAGGTTTATCTTGGAATTACTTGCCTCAGCCAGATAAGTCGACGCTCCGGCGAATTCGTCCACGTCGCCTGTAAGATGCTCCTTGCCCAGCCCGAGCACCCCGCAACTGGTAGTGCAGGCGATATATTTAACCTTTAATTCACGGGCCGTTTTCATCAGGTCTGCCAGCGAGGCCATCCGCGATTTCTTCATCAGCCGCTTCATCATCCACGGGCCCAGCCCGAACATATTTAGCTTGGTTATGGGCAAGGCCGAGGTGCTCATAAAGTTAAACATCTTCTGCAGGATATTCTGGGAAGCGGTGATGGCGTATTTGTCCTTCTTCAGGACATTCAGTCCCCAGAATGTAAAAAATATCGTGGCTTCCATCCCGCTGGCCGCGGCCGTGGTGGCCAGCGTGAACGCGGCGATGGCCTTGTCCATCTCGCCCGAGAATAAAATGATAGTCATCTTGTCTTTCATCCGGTCACTTTCTTATCCGCGGATTCTCCGATTTATTTAATCTGTGTAATCTGTGGCTACGTTTCGCAGGAATCATGGTCATGGTCAAAATCAGTGCCCGGCCCGGCCGCCTTACGGTTGCCGGTCTTCTTGAAATATGCGTATAGCGGCGACATATCCCGCAGTTTTTGGACTATCGGCGGGAATTCACTTAAAATATAATCGATATCCTCCGTGGAATTATATCTGGACAGTGTCATCAGCACCGAGCCCTGGGCCACGGCCGGGTCCAGCTTCAGCGCCGCCAGCACGTGCGATATCTTCAACGCCTTGGACGAGCACGACGAACCGCTGGAAACATATACCCCCTGGCCGTCCAGGAATAACAGCATCGATTCGCCCTCGATGAACTCGATGGAGAAATTGACGTTGTTGGGCATCCGCTTGGCCGGATGTCCGTTGAGATAGGCGTATTCAATCTTGCCGGGCAGTTCTGTCATCAGACGGTTGCGCAGAACCAATACTTTAGCCAGGTTATCGGCCATCTCGGCTTTGGCGATGGCGCAGGCCTTGCCCAGCCCGATAATGGC
>JAZDFB010000119.1:0-2329 GCA_043808305.1 Planctomycetota bacterium
GCCTGCCCTGTGGTAAAATATTGGCTATTTCCTGTTTCAGGTAAAGAGCCGTATTGTCCCCTTCCATGGTCGGGTTAGTGGCTAAAATAAGTTCCCTGATATTAGCATCCTGCCGGATGCGGTTCAAGAGTTGCGCTATGGTCAACTTATCCGGGCCGCAATCCTCCAGCGGCGCGATCCGGCCTAACAGGATATGGTAAACCCCGCTGTAAGAGCCGGTTTTCTCAATACCCCGGAAATCGTCGTGTGTTTCCACCACGCAGATAACGTTCTGGTCCCGGCGCGCATCCGAGCAGATATCGCACAAGTTGCTGTTAGCCCCGTTAGAGATAAAACTCGTTTTATTCAATACGGCTTCTTTGGCCTTATCTTTGGATAAAGGAGAGATTAGCGTTTCCGATTTACGGTCGCCTGAAGGCGGCCTATCTCTAACGGGGTCAGCGTCGTTATTGCTGGTAATAAAGTTAAAACATCTCTGGCAATACCTGACGTTTTTAACGGCCAGTATGCTCTGGATGAAATTATTACGCTCCGCTTCCGGCATCCGGAAAATATGCATGGCCAGCCGCTCGGCGCTTTTCTCACCCAGACCTGGAAAACGGGCTATCTCCTGGATAAGCCGGGTAAGGTTATCGCTCTTAACGTTCATAAGAGTTATTTTAACCTAAAATCATCTAAATGTCAAATAAATACATACGCCGATTCGGCATAATTTTCACCCGGTATGGATATAAGGCGATGGAAAAATGTGTTGCTCGGAAAACTACTTTAATACTATCGTCATGAATGCATCAACAACCTTGGGATCGAACTGTGTCCCCGAATTCTGCTTTATGATATCCATAGCCGCGTGCGGAGAAATGGCTTCTTGGGAAGGCCGGACCGATGTCATCTCATCGTAAGCATCGGCCACGGCGATTATCCGGGCGCCGATGGGAATTTGCTCGCCCTTCAGGCTGTTCGGATAACCGGTCCCGTCAAATCGTTCATGATGGTGCCGTATCAAAGGCTCCTCGGCCCGGAATAACCTCAACTGTTCCACCATCATACTGCCGAGAACCGGATGCATCTTAATATCGGCCCATTCCTGGGGCGTCAGTTTATTACCCTTTGACAGTATAACTTCGCTCAGGTTTATTTTGCCGATGTCGTGCAGCGTGCCGGCGCAATTTATCACCTCAATCGCATCATCGCGCAAAGGCATCGCCCTGGCTATTAACCCGGAAAATTCCGATACCCGCGAGCAGTGGTTTTTCAGATATTTATTCTTGGTCTCCAGGAGCTGGATGATAATATGCAGAAGCCCCGCATAACTTTCCCGCAGAAAAAGCGAGGTGGGCGATACGTATTCCGGCTTTATCCTCATTTTAGGGTTAAGAACCTTAATCACCACCTTCTTTACCTGCATCATATTAAACGGTTTGGCCAGCATATCCACCGCGCCTTTATCCAGGGCTTCAATAATCTGGTCGTGCGTGGCAGATCCGCTCATCATCAAAACCGGCATCTTGGGGTGATTCTTCTTTATCAGCGCCAGCGTGCTCAAACCGTCCAGCGCCGGCATTATCATATCGCACATAACCAGGTCAAAAGGCTCCCTGACCAGCATCTCAATGCCGTCAATGCCGCTCTCCGCCTCGAGCACCTCACAATCCATCTTAACCAGGAATGCTGACAGCATTCTCCTGATATCAGGATCGTCGTCAATAATCAATACTTTCTGGGGCATTTTATGATGTAACCTTTCCGAATAAATCGGACTATCAATACATCTTCGGGTTAAAAATGTCAAGTTAATAATATGGCCTTCCGGACGAAGAACAGGAATTTTTAATTGACAATGCGGGTAAATAAGCTAATATATGCGCCGGAAATAAGAACCTGCTAATGTCGAGGCTGGCGTCTTATCCTGTGCGAAACGCAATGACTGAACATATGCCCAAACGATTTTGCCTCATCCTGGTTTTCATCACTGGACTGCTGTTGCCGGTCTTACTCCCCCGGCCCTGCGTTGCTTTTACCGGTCCGCTTCGGCCGGAGGTTGTTTATTCCGATGCCAATGCCCCATTTACCAAGGAAGAGTGGGCCATTATAAAAGCCAACTACCTGGAGTTGTATAAAAGTTCACTGCATGACAAAAAGAAAGAAGGCATCAGGCTCATATCCGATTTGAACAGCCGGTTTTTGGCATCGGATGACGCCTACGCCTTTGAGGCCGTGGAATTCTTGTTCTGGCTCCTGAATGTGGAGCAGGCGGAACCGCTTGTAGTTGATATTAAGGCCTGTATCGGCAAATTCTCCAAGCCGTCCTATGTCGAATGGATAAGCA
>JAZDFB010000120.1:0-13003 GCA_043808305.1 Planctomycetota bacterium
GGCGCATCGAATATTTCTGGCTTGATCTGGAATATTTCCTGAAGGCGATCCATCGATGCCGTGGCTCTCTGAAAATTCGACATAACCATGCCCATACCCATCATCGGCCAAGCAACCTTGCGTAAATACATATAGAATGCTATTAAAGTGCCTCTGCTGATATCCCCGTCTATAACCAATAACCCGCCGAATAATATTACCACAAAAACATCCACGCCGACTGAGAACCCCAGGAAAGGCCCGAAAAACGATTCAAGTTTAGCAAGCCATAAATTCTTGTTATAAGACTTAATATTAACGTCTCGGAATTCGTTTATTTCCTTTTCTTCCAGCGCAAAAGACTTGACTACTCGTATGCCTGAGAAGTTTTCATTGGCTTTGGCTGATATCTCCGATAATGACTCCTGAATGTCTTTAAATCTTTTGTGTATCAGATTGCCCATTCGATTGGCAAAGAAAGGCAGGTACAAAAGCGGTATCACCGTGTATAAAGTCAAACGCGGCGAAAGGTATAAGAGAATAATCGGGACATAAATGAAATAAAGTATGTTGTCTATAAGAATAAAAATCCCAAACTGGAAAAATCCCCTAATTGCTTCAATATCATTGGTGGCCCGTGACATAATGTCGCCGGTCTTGGTGGTATTGAAAAACTTAACTGATAATTTCTGGATATGAGAAAATAATTTATTCCTAAGGTCAAGCCCGACTAACAGCGACATACCGTAAAAACCTATCCGCATCCAGTAGCGGAAAAATGCCTGAATTAGGACCACAATAACATAAACGCCCGCCGCATAGAGGAGTTTCCTGTTACCATCCGTATCTCCTAAATGATCGATGCCGTACTTGATAATCAGCGGCGGGGTAACGTCAAGCAAGTCAACTACTAATAAAGCAATAGTCCCGATCCAGAACTGCTTTTTATATTTCCGGATGTACTCTAAAAATATTTTAATATTGCGAAACATAAACTGGTTAATTTAGTTTTTATTAGCACTTCTGTCAACTTAGTAATTAAATTATTACTTAAAATATAAATGATTCTGGAGAATGAAATGGGTTATCAGCCTGCGTTTGGCTGTCAATTACCCATTCGGAGCGTGCCGACAACTGATCTGACTGACTTAATATTGTATTTCTTAAAAACCGCAGGCAGGTCATCTATGACGCTGAAAACATCAGTTGGAGTAATGAGGTTAAGTGTTCCGACTTGAACAGCCGACGCGCCGGCTACCAGAAACTCCATAACATCATCGGCATTAATGATACCGCCAATGCCGATAACCGGAATCCGGACCGCCCGGCTGACTTCCCAGACCATTTTTAAGGCAATCGGCTTTATAGCCGGCCCGGAAAGTCCGCCCGTGCCGTTGCCCAGTTCTAAACAACGCTTTTTCCAATTCACGGCCATAGCCGCAACAGTATTAATCAAAGACAGGATATCAGCTCCGCCATCCTGAGCCGCCAAGGCTATGTTAACAACGCTGGTAACATTGGGACTGAGCTTGACAATTACCGGATAACGGCTGGCCCGCTTAATGATTCTGGTTATTTTCCGGGTGACTTCAGGGTCCTGGGCTATGCACAACCCACCCTTTTTAACATTTGGGCAGGAAACATTGACCTCCAGCGCATTTATACCCTTTTGTCGATTCAATACCCTGACAATCTTAGCAAAGTCGTATTCATCACTTCCCCCGATGCTTACTATTTTAGTGGTTTTAATATGCTTGATTTTAGGGAGATAATCCCGGCAAAAAGCATCAATCCCAGGGTTTTCCAGACCAATCGAATTGACTATCCCGCCGGCTACTTCGGCTAAACGAGGCGGCGGGTTACCCAAGCGCGGCTCTAAAGTGATAGTTTTAGTAATGAAAGCACCAAGTTTGTTAACCGGCATTTTCAGCAGTATTTTTTCCGCGCCATAGCCAAATGTGCCGGCCGCGACCATTACAGGATTTTTAAAGGTGAGAGGGCCGAGTTTAGTTTTTGTATCAGGCATTGTTGTCTTGTTTGCAGCACTCACAGGTAGATTCCGAGCATTCTGATTTATTATCCAGTTTTGATTCCGGTTGCGACCGCCTGAACATGAGTATAATAATCAATATCGCGCCGGCTGTAATAAAAGTATCGGCAATATTGAATATAGGCCATTTTATCAGATAAAAATCAATAAAATCGCGCACTGACCGGAGCATAACCCGGTCATAAAGATTTCCCAGCGCACCGCTCAATATGAATCCGAAAGCCACAGCCATAAGCCAGCTTCTGGCCAGCCATGGATTATCTTCCTGGCGACCGATTTCACGGAAAAGCAATAGAATCAAAGGTATGGTCAGAAATGTTAATACCAGAAAAATTATATTATTACCGGAAAATAACCCCCAGATGATTCCCGAATTCAGGGTCTTGGTCACACCCAAAACGCCCGGAATAATATTAACGGTTTTAACGCCCAGATATTTGAATACCAGGTATTTTGAAAGCAGGTCGGTGGTAGTTCCAAGAATGGCAATTAATATGACAACAATCCAGTAATATTTTCTGCCCGGTACTTCATCGGCTGTTTTCATTTTTGCTCTGGCACTTTATGCAAAAACTGGCAAATGGCACGACTCTCAGCCTGGCCTCTGGTATTGGATTGCCGCAGCTTTCGCACATACCGTATGTTTTTTCGTTAATCCGGTCCAGGGCTTCTTCTATTTGCCTAATTTCTTTGCCTTCGTTTTCCATAATTCCGATGGTAAAATCCTGTTCAAAAGTATCGGTGCCCTGGTCAGCAGCATGAAGCGGAAGGTTGGAAAGGTCGCCTGATGCGTCGGTCCGTGATTTATCCAGCGCTTCTTTTCCCATCTGTTTCAAATCGCCTTGAAGTATCTCCTTGTAGCTCAGCAATATATTCCTAAACTGCTTCAATACTTGGGGCGACATGTTAGTTTTTAATATCTTGGAATTATATTCTTTTTTAGCCGGTAATTCCGGTTTTTTTAAATGCGCCTTCTTGACCTTGGCAGGTGCTGATTTTTTATTCTTTGCCATCAGTTTTCTCCGGAGTTTTTTTTCCTGCGGATTTTTTTTCATTTATAACGGTTTTAAGCTGGGCTATATTATGCCTGATTTTTTTGAATATCGATGAGTTCTCTACATCATCGGTTACTTTCCTAAATCTTAACCGCATTAGTTCATCCTGCAAGTTTTTTATTTCGTTGTTCAGCTCAACGGCCGTTTTCATTCGTATTTCTTTTAATGTCAGCATATCTCATACCCTCTTAACCATTTTGGTCGTAACCGGCATTTTATGGGCTATCTTATTAAATATCTGGCGCGCCACATTTTCGCTAAGACCGCCCAGTTCAAAAAGTATCGTCCCCGGCTTAACGACGGCGGCATAAAAATCAGGCTCGCCCTTTCCACCGCCCATTCTTACTTCGGCCGGCTTTGAGGTTATCGGTTTGTGGGGAAATACCCTTATCCAAAAACGCCCTTCCGTACCGACAGCGTGGGTGGCGGCAACACGTCCGGCCTCTATTTGCTGTGCGGAAAGCCAGCAATCCTGGAGCGCCATCAGTCCGTAATCGCCAAATGCGACATAGTTGCCGCGAGTAGCATTACCTTTGCGCTTGCCCCGGTGCCATTTGCGGTACTTTATCCGTTTGGGCATTAATAACATTGGTCATATCTTTCTTTGCTTTCAACTTCATTATCTCGCCTTTATAAATCCAGACTTTTATGCCTATAGTGCCTTTTGTTATAACTGCGGTAGCCCGACCGAAATCAATATCAGCGCGAAGCGTATGAAGCGGCACTTTGCCGATGTTGATTTTTTCCGCCCGGGCAATTTCCACGCCGCCAATGCGGCCGGATAACCTTATTTTGACCCCCAGCGCCCCGGCAGCCATTACCGTTTCGGCTGACTTCCTGATCACCCGCCTGTAAGCTGCTCTTTTTTCCAGTTGTTGGGCTATTGATTCAGATACTATTTGGGCGCTCAGTTCGGGTTTGGCTATCTCAATAACTTTAAGGTCTATCGGGCTTTTTGATAAACCCATAAGCTCTTCGCCCAGTTTATCTACTCTTGATCCGCGGCGGCCGATAATAAGACCCGGCTTAGCCGAATAAATCGTAACGGTCACTTTTTCCTTGTTCCGGTCTATTTCTATTTTATCAATACCGGAAAATCCGTACTGCTTCTTGACGAACTTTCTTATCTTTTCATCTTCAATAATCAGGCCACCGTAATCCTTCTTGGTGGCATACCAGTGCGAAACCCAATCCCGGGTAATGCCTATTCTAAATCCGATGGGCGATACTTTTTGTCCCATAATTTATTTCTTTTCTTCCTTTTTCGGTTTCGGTTTTTCCGCAACCTTTTTCTTCGCATCTAACACTATAGTAGTATGGCTGGTCCTCTTTTTAATCTCGACGCTTCGGCCCTGGGGCGCGGCCCTGAATCTTTTCATAATTACGCCGTCGCCAACCATAATACTTTTTACATAAAGACTGTCTGCATCTGTTTCCGGATTCTGCGTAGCATTGGCCACCGCAGAATTAAGGAGTTTCATTAATATCGAAGCGCCCCGCTTGGCCGAAAATTTAAGGACTTTCTTGGCCTCGGAAACGGGTTTATTCCTTATCAGGTCAGCCACCAGCCTGAGCTTCCGTGGTGTAATCCTGACGTATCTTATTGTCGCATGGTACATATATTACGTCTTCTCCGTTGCTGCTGCGGACTTAGCTTTGATGCCCGGGTGACCTCTGAAAAACCGGGTCGGCGCAAATTCACCGAGTTTATGCCCGACCATATCTTCGGTCACGAACACTTTTATAAATTTATTGCCGTTATGAACCATAAAAGTGTGGGTAACAAATTCCGGGATAACCGTGCAAACTCTGGCCCATGTTTTTATAGGTTCGTGGCCTTTGTTTTCTTTCTGCTTCTGCACTTTTTTAAGAAGTTTCTGGTCTATGTAAGGACCTTTTTTAAGTGAACGGCTCATATTTTTGTTTTATTTTCTCCTTCGGATTATAAATACGTTTGACGGGTTGCGGCGCCGGCGAGTTTTACCGCCCTTAGCCAGTACCCCGGTGGGAGAACAAGGATGGCGACCGCCGCCGGATCGGCCTTCGCCGCCGCCCATCGGGTGTGAAACAGGGTTCTGGGCCGTTCCGCGCACCGTGGGTCTTATGCCTCTGTAACGATTGCGTGATGCCTTTCCTAACCATACGTTGCCCCAATTAATATTACTCAGCCGCCCGATAGTGGCCCGGCATTCAAAGCTTATTCTGCGCATCTCGCCGCTGGGCATCAGGATATGGACGTACTCGCCTTCCTTGCCAAGCAATTGACCGAAACTACCGGCACTTCTTATAATTTGGCCGCCCCGGCCGGGTTGGAGTTCAACATTATGTATTAAAATACCCAGCGGTATATTTTTTAGCGGCATACAGTTGCCGGATCTGGGCTCAACCTTCTCACCGGACATTAATATCTCACCGGCCTGGACGCCTTCCGGAGCAATAATATAGCGGCGTTCACCGTCTGCGTAGCAAAGCAACGCGATAAAAGCCGAACGGTTCGGGTCATACTCTATCGATTCAACTTTAGCCGGGATATTATCCTTATTACGCTTGAAGTCTATCAAGCGGTACATATGCTTATTACCGCCGCCGATATGCCGGCAGGTTATCTCTCCCTGGTTATTGCGCCCGCCGGTCTTTTTAATGGGCTCCAGCAGGCTTTTTTCCGGAAACTTCTTGGTTAGTACGGAATAATCTATTACCGTGGAGTTCCTTCGGCCTGGACTGGTTGGTTTATATTCTTTTAATGCCATAATTTTATCCTGTTATATAACATCAAGGCGCTGGCCTTCCTTCAAAACTACCAGGGCTTTTTTCCAGTCACATCTTTGGCCCCTGGTGCGTTGGTAAATCTTGGGCTTACCCTTGACGCTAATAGTTCTGACGGAATCAACCTTAACCTTAAATATCTCTTCAACGGCTGCCTTTATCGAATACTTGTTGGCATTACGGTCAACTTTAAACGTATAAACTAACGATTTATTGGAACCGACCTTTTCGGGGGTAGCCATGGACATGCTCTTCTCGGTCTGAATCGGTTTCCTGATAATATTATAAGCTGTTTTCATATCTATTTAACCTTGGCCTTTTCTATCAGGCCTGACAGGCTATCCCTGGTCAGAAGCAGCCTCTGGTGTTTTATTACTTCGTAGGCGTTAAAATCCTTTATCGGCATCAGGGTAACCTTGGCGATATTGCGCGCCGAAAGGTGCAGATTCTTATCAATATCTTTTATGCCTATCAAGCAACTCTTGCTGATACCCATATTTTTCAATGTTGCAGCCATTTGCTTGGTTTTGGGTTTTTCCGCCTGAAGTTTTTCTATAACCAGGGTTTCATTATCTTTAAGCTTGGAAAGAATTGCCTGATTAAGGGCTATCTGGCGCATTTTCTGCGGCACCGGGAAAGCGTAACTGCGCGGTTTCGGGCCGAAAGTAATACCGCCATGCCGCCAGATCGGCGAACGGGCCGTCCCGGAACGCGCCCGGCCCGTATGTTTCTGTTTCCACGGCTTGCGGGTGCTGCCTTCTACCTCGCCACGCGTCTTGGTGCTGGCCGTGCCCCGGCGCAGGGCAACCTCGTACATGCGGATTACCTGATTTAACAGCGGCCGGTTAACACGTTCGCCGAACACCGTTTCGTCTATCTTCAGGCGCTCGATTTCCTTGCCTTCTTGGTTATAAAGAGGAACTTCTATCATAAAAGATTATTATCTTTTCTTTCTTTGCTCAATGACTTTCTTTGACTTGGTTACGACCGGCACTTTCTTAACAAGAGCCGTCTTATAAACTTCGATTAACCCGTTGTTGGCTCCGGGAACCGCGCCCTTAACATACATCAGGTTTCGATTTTTATCTATTCTAACCAGTTCCAGGTTCTCCACGGTTATCGTATCCACGCCGTAATGTCCCGGCATATGCTTGCCCGGCCTGATGTGAGTCAGACGCGTATCGGAACCGATAGAACCGGGCGCCCGCATCTGCATCGAACCGTGCGATTCCGGACCGCGGTGCTTGTTCCATTTAACGACCATGCCCATAAAACCGCGGCCTTTGCTTATTCCGGTCACTGTAACTTTATAATCGCCCTCAAAAATATCGACCTTGACCTGGTCTCCTATTTTATATGTTTCAATTTCTTTTTGGCCGGATTCGCCGTTCGGGAGCCTGAATTCCCGTATATAACGGACCGGGACATTAACCCCGGCTTTTTTGAAATGGCCCATCAAAGCCTTGGTGGAGTTCTTTTTGCGCTTTGTATCAAATCCGATTTGCAATGCATTATAGCCGTCGCTCTTGGCGGTTTTTACCTGTAGAATGGGGCAGGGACCGGCTTCCAGAACGGTTACCGGCACGATGTTGCCGTTCTCCCCGAATATCTGGGTCATTCCGACTTTCCTGGCAAGAATTCCGTTTATCATGGCTTATAGTTCGACTGCCTGTCCCCTTCAAGGGTAGGCCCTCTGGGGCTCTGAAGTTGTAGCCGACTATAGGTGGCAGTAATCTTCACAGACTGCCACCTATAATTTGATTCGTATTTCCACCCCGGCCGGCAGATTGAGATTCTTCAAGGAATCTATGGTCTTGGGCGTCGGCTCGACAATATCAATCAGGCGCTTATGCGTCCTTATTTCAAACTGCTCGCGTGATTTCTTATCCACGTGGGGCGACCGCAGTACGGTATAGCGCTCTATCTTGGTGGGCAGCGGAATCGGGCCTTTAAGCTTGGCGCCGGACCGCTTGGCGGTCTCCACGATATTGGCCACCGCCTGGTCCACCGTCCGGTGGTCGTATCCCTCTATTTTAATCCTCATTTTCATTGCTGTCATATAACTCACTCTCTTATGCGGCAAAGAGAACGACTTATTAAACTAATAAAGAAAAGTTTGTCAAATAAATCATACTAAATTTTATAGACAACTATCGGTAGGACAATCTGGTCCGTTTCACCGGTTCTGCCGGCCAGTAAAATTGTGCCAACCCAAATGTCTATAGACTTTTGTTTGCTCTAATCCCGCCGGCAAGCCCGCAGGCAGTCCCGGAACTCCGCAGAGCCTCCCGCTTAGAAGGACACTTATGCGGGGAATAAGCGGGATAAGAGCCAACCCCGGCGAAATAGCCGGGATAAGAGACAGTCCATCGGCTGTTAGAACGTAGTGAGTTATCCCTAGACCCTAAGGGGTCTTGGGACAAGAACCCGTACGGGCAGCCGAGGATACTCGGCAGTAAGTCGTTCCTCCAACTGCCGAAGTATAACTCGCGAAGTTTACCCCGCCTTTGGCGGGGCTCGAAGTGACTCTAATCCCGCTGGAATAAGCGGGATAAGGGACACTAACTCGCTTTATTCGAAGTGTCCCTAAAAAAAAAGGGGGCCCGAAGGCCCCCTTTTGTCCTGATAGTAAAAACCCTGTTACCTTGAGAATGTTGCGCTTATTCCCGCACTATTCCTGGTATCAAGGTCATACACATAAACCTGCCATTTATAATTGTGGCCGGCCTGCAATGCTTGCCCGTTGCCATCAGAATTATAAACCACTAATAGCTGAGAGCTCGGCAAACTATTGTCTGTTTCCCAGACACCTTGCTCATATGTCCCGCCATTCGGATTAGCAACCACTTCAGAAACACGAACAGCATAACCGTAATGAGCCGGAGGATTAGCCGGAGCGGTCCAACTAAGTGTCGGCGTCAGCCCGGTTGTTACATTCAAATTCTGCGCGAAAGCATCCAGCACGCCGGCAACCGTCGCAGTCAGCTCTAAGGAAGTGCCATCTGCAAAACCGACATCAAAGGTATAGGTGTCACCGCTGTTCGGCTGGGCTGACCCAAAACCTATCCACGAACGAAAACTCCATTCCTTGCCCAGGTCTTCGGGACCGGAAACGTTCGGACCGGAAAGCAACGTTACCGTAATAGGCGTGCACCTGCCTGCTGATACGCCAAGTTCTACGCCATAATTATCGCCGTTCTCCGTATCACGCTGATGATTGGTGGAGATATAAGCCACAGCCTTGGCGTTGGAAACAGTCAAATTCTGGTTAGCCAGGTTAGCGCCGCTGACCGCTATCGCACCAGCACTGCCATTATCATTGGTATTGGTGTAATCGCCGCTATCGATAACGCCGTTGCTGTTGATATCAACAATATAGAACAACATATACGTCCCGTCAGCTACACCGGGTATGCTGTAAGCTATGCTGGTCGGAGGCGTAGACGCAATCTGATAACCGCTGCTAAGATATATAGTCGTATTATTCTTGTCTTCGGAATACATCCCTACATAGAGCATCCTATTAGCAACCGACAAATCTCCTGCAACCAGGGTAACGGTTCCGGAAACAGTGCTGCCTCCGGCCGGCGCGCCGATGGTGGCGGATACCACAGTCGAAGGCGAGCTTATGCCGGCGTTAGTAACTGCTTCCACCGCGAAATAGTATAAATCACCATTGGTTAACCCGGACGCAAAGAAATGTGCGTCATTCTTGGCCGGGGCTACGCCTGTCCCGCTGAAATTAGTGTTATTTATGTTCGGGCTCGTACCCCAGTAAACATTATAGGCCGAAGCCAATTCAAACTCATTACTATCCTCTGGCGCATCCCAGAACATCAGGAACCCGCCATCGCCCGGGCTCACGATAACATTAGTCGGAGTCATAGCGAAAACTGGGGACGGGTTAGTCACGGTCACATTTGCGCTCGTAACATTACCGTTTACATTAACGGTGCTTGATATACCGGTTGGGTCGTTGGCATTCCTAGCCGCGTTAAAGTTTCCGATGGAATCGTCCAGCATGGCGGATATCTTGTAGCTACCCGGCTTGACGCCCCTGATAGTATAAGGACGGGTTGTGCCGCCCGGCCCCATCCAGGGGATGGCCGTGCCCCATTGACTCTGACTGCCGCCATCCCAAAGCACAAAAATAAACATCACGCCCTGTTTGGAACCATTGTAAGTGATGTTGCCCGAAATGCTGAACGTAGACGCCACGTCAAAATCGTTGCCGTAGGAATCGGAGCTGGTTATAGTTACATCCCGGTTCTGTGGCACTGTGTTAACCTGCTGGCCATTCATATAAATATACGGAGCAACCGTGTAGGTCCCGGCATTCAAACCTTCAAAGCTATAAAAACCTGAAGGGTCAGTGGATGTGCTTCGTGAAGTTGGCCCGGACAGGTTAACCATCTGATTGCTGGCTAAATTTCCGTCGCCGTGCAGTTGTCCATAAATAGTGTAAGTATTTTCCTGAGCCAGCGTTGCCACAATGTCCTGGTCTGTCATATTGCCGGATACATATACAGTCACATTATTAGTGTCAAAATAGTAACCTTCCTTGCTGACCATAATATTGTAATTACCACTCTGTATGTTATTAAATGTATAGTAGCCATCCGGGTTAGTAAATACAGTCATATATATCGGCCCGTTCGCAGTAATCATTACATCGGCCACTCCGACTGATGCGCTCGTAGCCACCCGGCCGCTAACCGTATAGGTCGTTCCGCTGTAAGTCGAACCGGTAAAATTAACACTAGTCTGGTTAGAACCGCTGATTGTAATGTTCCGGTTATTGGGTGTAACCGTAAATCCCGCCTTGCTGGCCGAAACCGTGTAGTTACCGTTGGCCACTCCGGTGAAGGAATAGTTGCCGTTGCCATCGGTCATAGTGCTGGCGCTGGACGGACCGCTTAATATAACCGTCGCTCCTGAACCGATACCGGTAACAGTGCCAGAAAGGGTATAGGTCGTACCGCCGCCACCGACGCCGGTTGAGGTAGCGTTGAAATTCACACCATTCCAGTTGGAATTATTTATGGACAAGGCCATACTGCCCGGGCTGAATGAATAACCGGACAGGCTGGGCGTAAGGATGTAATTACCGTTATTGACCGAGAATGTAAAATTACCATTGCTGGTGGTATTTACACTGTCGGATGTACCGCCGCTTATGGTCATTGAAACATTTGCCAGCCCTGAACCGTTGGACATCACGCGGCCGGAAATGACGTAGCTCCCCCCGCCTGTACCCGGACCGCCGCTGTTGCCGGTATTGTTGTTGTTATCGCTGCCGCCCATATCAAGGCAACCGCCCTGTCCCAGGATTACAACCGCTCCCAAAAGCAGGAATATCCCTGCCCATCTTTGCCAGTGTCTTACCATAAAACCTGTCTCCTTCTCCGACGAAATAGTCGGAATTTTGTTTTAACGAAACCACTCCTCAAATACGTGTTTGCGGATTAATCTCGTAAAACTGATTATATAATTTCTGTATGATTTGTTATATACATTATACTATAAGCAATAATTTGTCAAGATAAAAATACATATTTTTTTGGTATTTGGGCTGTTATCAGCCAGATGGCGAATCCCCTATCAAACCTGCGGATTAAGGACGCGAAAGACCTGCCATTTCTTCTGCTCGGCCTCAGGGATATTGCCGTATGCCACGGCATCCACCGCCAGGACAAATGACTCCTTGCGTATCGGTTCGGCCGAGTCGCCTTTCAGTTTTATCTTCCAGAACTTGAAATCCACAAACAGGCGGTGTGTCGGGATTTTTCGTTTCTCTTCCGGCAATGTCCATTTGTTTGATTTATAGGCCTGGACCTTATATTTCAGTTCCTTCAGGCCCAGCCGTCCGTAAAAGGTCGTTTCCTGCACGTAGTATTTCGGGTCTTTGCGGTATTGCTCCAGCACCCGGGGTGAAAACCAAATCATTGCCACGCTCATATCCCACATAAACGACTGGCTGGTCCGGGTATAGGAGTTGAGGTTGTCCTGGCTGATGCGCCACTGGCCGCCGATTTTAGAGGCGGGCAGACCGTGTTTCAGAATTAATCGGTGGATGGTCCTGGTGCAGACGCCAAACACCTCGGATACCTCTTTTACCGATAGCCACTTATCCATAAGAATAAGGTAGTAAAATAGCCGAAAAAAGCAATAAAAACAGGGTGGAGTGTACAACTCTGTACACCTTGGTACAGGCATAGACAGAGGGGGATGGAGTACCCCCTACCCCATTTTGGGATAAATACCCACCCCTTGTCATATAATAGATGCCGACTTGTCTCATACTAAAGGCCGACTTGTCTTATACTAGACGCCGACTTGTCATATAATAGAGGCCGATTTGTCTCATAATAGGTAGTTATGTAAAAAAGCGCCCTGCCCCAATCGTCGCTAACTGCGAGTTATATGTGCCAGTTCATTGGCTGTAACGACTGAACGCTATGAAAGCGTCATATCCCTAACGGGAAATCGTCTAAAACTCCAGCCGATGATATCTGGCAGTCCATCAGCTGTTCAAACGTAGTGAGTTACCAGCTGAGGATACTCGGCAGTAAGTCGCTTTACTCCAACTGCCGAAGTATAATTAGCTACCGTTCACGGCGTAAACTGATATGCACCGTTGTTTCAGAGAGTGCGGATTCAGGATATGAGGCATACTAGTGCCGGCCGGAGTGTTAGTTCCTGTCCTAATTAGAAAATCAAATATTCAATTTATTGACATCCCCCTAAAATCAGCTTGTTCAGATGCCCGTCACACCTACAACGAATCAATATAATGACGGTAGCCAAGTTTTATGCGCTTTAGATACAGCACTATAATAAACAGCAAGAAGCAAGCAATAGCTTTTACTAAGAAAGATGCAGAGACCATAAACCAGGCGTAAAGGACGGCCGGCAGGAGGGTAATCTGACTGATGCTTTTTGCCCAGGTGTGCTTGCTAATATAATTTGCCAGAGACGGGCTATAATAATAATATTGCTTTATCAACCATTGACCGGGGCAGTTGGTCAGGAGATATTCGTCACGGAATTGCTGGAGAATCAATACTGCGGATGACATTGGCGAACCATACGTCGCGGTGGCAATAAAACACTTAGCTTTTGGACCGCTACTGCCCACGATAATTGGGGTAAC
>JAZDFB010000121.1:0-9062 GCA_043808305.1 Planctomycetota bacterium
ATGGATGGACAAAATCGTCTGAATATAGCACAAAATAAGGCGTAGACAGTACTCTGGCAGTTTGAGCGTTAGCGAATTACTGCCAGGTATAGTCGGCTGTAACTCACTACGTTCGAACGGCCGAACTATAAATGAGGCAACTACAGTGAATTATTGGATAAATATGCGGTTTTCTCCTTATCTATGTGCCATTCGATACAGTTGATTGGAGCTTTATTTTGCTTAATACAATTTGCTGTAAATTCAGCATTTTCATCGTACGCTGGCTGGCAATGGCGTTTCTGGGGTACCGGGTCAGCGGGCAGAATAATATTCCCAGGACAGGCGGCGGCATCATTGCCGCTAACCACCAGAGTTTTCTTGACCCGCCGCTCATCGGCAGCAGCATAAGCCGTCCGGTATATTTTTTGGCAAAGCAGGAATTATTTACCGCCAACCGGCTCTTTGGCCTTGTGCTAAGGCTTCATAATGCCGTGCCGTTGAACCGTGACGCAACCAGCGCTGACATTATGCGCAAGGCAATCAGCCTCTTAAAAGAAGGCAAACTGGTTATTGTCTTTCCCGAAGGCACCCGCACCTATGACGGCAAGGTGGGGGAGTTCAAAGGCGGGGTCGTGTTACTGTCAGCCAAAAGCAACACCCCGATTATCCCGACATATATCAACGGCTCTTATAGAGTATGGCCCCGGCAATCGAGCCTGCCTGTGCGGTTGAGTCCGGTAACCCTGATTTATACAAAGCCGGTATGGCCGGATACCTGTCTGCGTCCCGCCCAACAGGACAGGCAGATTGCGAATGATTCTGATGGGATTTTAAAGAAAGTAAGGGCTCAGATAACTGACCTGGAGAATGCCAATTAAGTCATTTCTCAAACTGCATAAAATATTGACATCAATCCGTAGTTTTGATAATTTTACAGGGCTTTTTATAAAGCATATCGGGAGGGTTATACCCGCCTGAACGGCGCAGTCGGGCAGGACTGACGAATTCTCGCGGGGAACACTCTTCGGGTATAAAGAAAGGTTTAATCTAAGCAATGAAAGCCAAGGAGATGGAAAAATCCAAGCCGGAAATCGAGCTCATCGAAAAGGAAATTAAAACACATTTAGCGAATTACTCGGAAGAAGACATTTCCAAAATCTACACCGAATCCATCAAGGAGTTCAAGCCGGATACTATCGTCAAAGGCAAGGTGGTCAATGTTACCGATAAGGACGTTGTCCTAAATCTGGGGTATAAGTCCGAAGGCCTTCTGGCAAAATCGGAATTCGGGGCGGATGAGAAGTTTACGCCCGGGGACGAGATTGAAGTCTTTATCGACGAAGTCGATGATGATGCGGGTATACTGGTCATTTCCAAGAACCGGGCCGACCGCCAGCGCTCCTGGGAACGGATTGTGAATAATTATAAGGAAGGCAGCGTCATCCACGGGCGTGTTATGACCCAGACCAGAGGCGGTTTGATAATTGATGTCGAGGGGACACAGGCGTTTATGCCCAGCTCACAGGTTGATATTCATAAGACCGATGATTTCAGGGACCTTCTCAGGAAAGAAATTGATTGTAAGGTGATTAAAATTGATCACGCCCAGCGGAGTATAATTGTATCCCGGCGCCAGCACCTGGAAGAACAGCGCGAGATAATGAAACAGAAGCTTCTGGCCGAAATCAAAGAAGGCGATGTGCTTAAGGGTGTCGTGAAGAATATCGTCGATTTCGGCGTATTCGTTGATATCAAAGGAGTGGAAGGGTTGCTTCATATCAGCGATATGTCTTGGGGCAGAATCAGCCACCCATCCGAAGTAGTCGCCCTGAACCAGGAGATAGGCGTCAAGGTGCTTAAAGTCGAAATTGAAAAAGGCCGTTTCTCGTTGGGAATGAAACAGCTGACCGAAAATCCGTGGGAAAAAGTTGCCAGTAAATACCCGGCTAGCACTAAAATTAAAGGCAAGGTCGTCAATATAGTTCCCTATGGCGTGTTCGTCGAGGTTGAGCACGGCGTGGAAGGGCTTCTGCATATTTCGGAAATGTCCTGGACCAAGCGGTTGACCCATCCGTCCGAGATGGTTGCCATCGGCGATATCATCGAAGCGATAGTCCTGAAAAGCGACCCCGGTAATCAGGAGATTTCACTGGGTATGAAGCAGCTTGAGGAAAATCCCTGGTCGGAGATTGAAAAGAAATATCCGGCCGAGACTAAAATCCAGGGCCGAGTCAAGAATATTACATCCTACGGGGCATTTATAGAAATAGAAGAGGGAGTCGACGGGTTGCTCCACGCGGGCGATATGCTCTGGACAAAGAAGTTTGTCAAGCCGTCAGATGTAGTAAAGAAAGGCGATAAGATCGAGGCGGTTATCCTTTCGGTTGATCCGGATAAAAAACGCGTTTCTCTCGGTCTCAAACAGCTGACGCCCAATCCGTGGGAAACTATTTTCCTTGAAAAATATCCGGAAAACGCGGTTGTGCCGGCAAAAGTTATTAAACTGACGACTCACGGGGCGGTGGTGCAACTGGAAGTAAATCTGGAAGGCACCGTCGATATACCTAAGACTGATGAAGTCGTAAAGGCGGGGGATACTATTAATGTCCAAATCGTTAAATTGGATGCGGCCGAATGCCGGGTAGTCCTGAAAATGCCCGAAGTTATAGCTCAAGGATAACACATATTAACTAGTATGAACCCCGATGGCCATCGGGGCCAGTCGATAAGAATATTCAGGCCGCTGTCCAAATAGCGGCCTGATAATTATATATGTGCGGAATAATTTCCAGCTTGAGTTACCGTAATGTTTTGCCTCTTATCCTGGAAGGGCTTTCGAGGCTGGAATACCGCGGATATGATTCATCCGGCGTGGTCATTCTGGACAACGATTCGCTTAAGCAGCATAAGGCGCAGGGCAAATTAGCAATCCTTAAAAAACAGCTTGAAGGTGCCCCTATACAAGGTGTAATCGGATTGGGGCATACCCGCTGGGCCACTCACGGAGCGCCGTCCTGCGCAAACGCTCATCCGCATTTTTCGTGCGATAACCGCATCGGATTGGTTCATAACGGCATTATTGAAAACTATCAGGCGATAAAATCAAAACTTACCAAACTCGGGCACAAATTCCGCTCGCAAACCGATACCGAAGTTGTGGTTCATTTAATCGAGTCATATTATAAAAAAAACCGCAACCCGTTGGAATCCGTCCGCAAAGCCGTCAACGAGCTGGAGGGCAGTTTTGCTCTGGGAATAATTTTCGCCGACCATCCGGATAGTTTGTTTGGGGTTCGGCTCAACAGCCCCTTGATAGTCGGAGTCGGCCAGAGTGAGACATTTTTTGCATCGGATGCGCCGGCGATATTGCCTTATACAAAAAAGATAATTTACTTGGACGAACGCCGGATAGTTCATGCCCGGCGGATCGGCTCAGATAATAAAATAGATATTATTAATTTTGAAGGCAGGCGCCAGAATTACCAGGTCAAGAGCATTAACTGGGATATCACCGCGGCGGAAAAAGAAGGTTATCCGCATTTTATGCTCAAGGAGATATTTGAACAGCCCGGCGTAGTCGGTAATACCATTCGCTATTATATTGATGCGGTCAAGTCCGCAATCAGGCTCAATTTGGAGAATCCAATAGACCGGCGGCTTCGCCGGGTGAACCGGGTGGTTTTTGTCGCCTGCGGCACTGCCTGGCATGCGGCGCTGGTTGCAAAGTACGCTATTGAAGAACTGGCCCGGATACCGGTTGAGGTTGCGCTTGGTTCGGAATTCAGGTATTCGCTTCCGGTTCTTGACGGTAAAACATTGGTTGTAGCCGTAAGCCAGTCCGGCGAAACGGCCGATACTCTGGCCGCTATCAGGGCTGCCAAACAGCACGGGGCTATGACTATGGCCGTATGCAACACGGTGGGCAGTTCTTTGACCCGCGAAGTCCAAAGCGTGCTTTACACCTATGCCGGCCCGGAAATCAGCGTCGCTTCAACCAAGGCTTATACCACACAGTTGGCCGTGGTTATATTGTTTTCAATATATTTGGCCAGGTTGAGAGGAGCGATAAAAACGGCACAGGAGAAATCATTGATAAAAGAACTCCTGGTTCTGCCGCAGAAGATGAGCGAGGTTCTCAGTCACGATAATATCATCAGGCGTTATGCTAAGGAATGGTATAATACGCATAATTTTATGTATATAGCCCGGCGCTATAATTTGCCCAACGCCTACGAAGGCGCTCTTAAGATGAAAGAGATATCCTACACCCATGCCGAAGGGTACGGGGCCGGGGAGATGAAACACGGGCCCTTGGCTTTGGTGGATGATACTTTCCCGACCGTGGCGATTGCTACCAAAAGCGCGGTATATGAAAAGATGCTGTCTAATATTCAGGAGGTTAAGGCGCGCAAAGGGGTAGTTATCGCTATCGCTACTGCCGGCGACCGGATTATCAGGAAGATTGCCGATGAAGTTATCTATGTTCCTGACGCGCCGGAAATACTTTCTCCTATTTTAACGGTCATTCCGCTGCAACTGCTTGCCTATCACACGGCCGTAAAAAAGGGTTGTAATATCGACCAGCCCAGGAATTTGGCCAAAAGTGTTACGGTAGAATAGACGCAAATATTATGCTCGCAATAATCAAACATATTTTTCTGCTGGCAATGTTTTCTGCAGTTCTGTGGTTGCCGGCCTATGCCGAAACGCCGGCTCCCGCGGGCAAGGATACTCCGCAGGCAGGGGCTCAGAAGGATGAATCAGGCGATATTCATAAACAGGCGGTCCGCATAGAAAATCTTATACCGGCGCTGGAATCAGGCGAAGCCATTATCCGCGAGCATGCATTCAGCCAGTTACTGGAAATCGGATTGCCGGTAATACCTTTTATAATAAATTACCTCAAAGAAAAATCAGTTTACGTGGAACTAACCCGCCGGATAATGGAACAGGCCGGATTCAGCACTGATTTCATCGAACGAGAGCTCAAAACCATGAAGTCGATTCCGCCGGTGTCAATGAACAACCTGGATCGGCAGGTAATCGAGAAATATTTCTACGGCAGGTATTTGGATGCGCTCAGGCTATGCCAGCGGGAACAATACGATGAGGCGCGCAGTTTGGTCAGAGCGGTATTGCTTATGGAAAACAACATTAAGGTCCATGACCAGCTTCAGATGCTTTTGATTAACATCGAAGAACGGATTATCCAGAAAAATGTATTAACGGCAAATTTAGTTTCATCAAAGCAGAGGGATATCTATGAAATTGCCGAGAATGCCGAACTGATTTTCCGGATGCAGAATGTTTCTCGCTATCCGGTGCAGATTGACCTTGGTTCAAATCGTGCCATACTGTATATTGCTATGACTGCTCATTCACCCACCGGCGATTATAACTCTATAACTAAAATGCAGGATGTAGATTTGGGTGTTACCAATATCGAATTGAAATCAGGCGAGAGAAAAGAGTTCCCGGTGACACTTGTGACCAAAGAAGATTTGCCTGAGAGCGTTTACTACCGGACATATAACGTTTACTTGGTTGTTAAGCCTAAAATGATAAAGAGCGATGCTTTAACAGACCGGCTGGATAAAAAGGAGACTCTTCGTCAGATAGTTACGCCGGAAATAGTTTTGCGTTATTTTCCTCCTAATGTTGGCCCGGCTATGGAGAAACCGTTAGTGTTTCTGGAACAGGCGCTCAAGGGTGAGTTGCCACTGGATATATTCCTTTGTGCGCAGCTCGTTCCGGAAAATGACGCTGACAAGGCCATCAAACTGTTGTTTAATTATCTGGATACGTGCAAGAATAATAACCTTAAGCAAACAATCTTAAACTGCCTTAAACATTTAACCAATCTGCCTTTTGAACTGGATGAAGCGACCTGGCGCGAATGGTACAATAGCAAATACAAGAATAAGTAAGACTAATAGCCAATTGCCTTCAACCGGCAGATTGTATTGGCAAAATGTGCTTGTCATTTTACCAGACGGGTCTTTTCATTCCATTTATTTTTTTGAAGCGTTTGGTTAGAATTAAGTTATTTACTTTTCTTGACATTAGTATATACCTGTGTAATCTGATATTAAATTAGTTTGGGTAGGTAGCTCAGCGGTAGAGCAATGGACTGAAAATCCATCGGTCGCCGGTTCAATCCCGGCCCTGCCCATATTTTTGTGGATAAAAATCAGTTCTTTTATGCGCTGGTTTTAATTCTTTATGATTGCTTCATTACAGGCTTTAATAGACACGCTGGAATCCAAATCAAAAACCATCCGCCAATATATTATTAAGATGCTTACCATTGCCGGCTCCGGTCATCCGGGCGGGTCGCTTTCGGCTGTGGAGCTGATGGTTGCTTTATATTTCCACAAGTTACGCCATAATCCCAAAGACCCCAAGTGGCCTGACCGCGACAGGTTCCTGCTTTCCAAGGGGCACGCCGCGCCGGTTTGGTACGCAGTGCTGGCGGAGTCGGGTTATTTCCCGGTGGAAACGCTCTGGACCTTGCGCAAGTTCGGGAGTATCCTCCAAGGCCATCCGGATATGAAACGGGTGCCGGGGGTG
This sequence comes from Planctomycetota bacterium, assembly GCA_043808305.1. Classification (GTDB taxonomy): domain Bacteria; phylum Planctomycetota; class MHYJ01; order JACQXL01; family JACQXL01; genus JBBAAP01. The sequence continues at coordinate 6,553 of JAZDFB010000121.1, forward strand.
GAGATGTCCAGCGGCTCGCTGGGGCAAGGGCTTTCGATTGCCAATGGGATGGCGTTGGCGGCCAAGATAGATGCAAAATCGCACCGGATTTTTGTGCTTCTGGGAGACGGCGAAACACAGGAGGGACAGGTCTGGGAAGCGGCGATGGCTGCGGCGCATTATAAGCTGGATAATCTCTGCGCGATACTTGATTTCAACGGCTACCAGATAGACGGTTCCATAAAGAATATAATGTCCCCGTTGCCGTTTGCGGAGAAGTGGTTGGCTTTCGGCTGGGCGGTTAGGGAAATAGACGGGCACAACCTTAAGGAAGTTCTCAGCGCCTACGATTGGGCCGAAACTATAAAAGATAAGCCGGCTATTATTATAGCAAAAACCGTTAAGGGAAAGGGCGTATCATTCATGGAGAATACGCACGAATGGCACGGCAAGACGCCTTCGAAACAACAGTTTGAGCAGGCAATGAAGGAGCTACAGTAGTAACCGCGGATTTAGCGGATTAATGCGGATTAAATAGAATACTTTGTGTTTGGTGGTGAATAGTTATGGAACTTGCATGCACTCGTGAATCGTGCGGAAATGCGCTGGCTGCGTTAGGGGCGGCTAATCCTAATATAGTCGTGCTGACGGCTGACCTGTCCGGCTCGACTAAGTCGGATGAATTCGGCAAGCGTTTCCCGGCCCGGTTCTTTAATATGGGCATAGCCGAGGCGAATATGATGAATACCGCGGCCGGACTGGCGGTTTCGGGGAAGATACCGTTTGCCTGCACCTTTGCCGTATTCGCTGCCGGACGCGCCTGGGAACAGATTCGCAATACTATTTGCTACAGCCGGATTAATGTCAAGATAGTCGCGACGCACAGCGGGTTATCGGTCGGTCCGGACGGCGGGTCGCACCAGGCCATTGACGATATCGCGCTGATGCGCATCCTGCCCAATATGACGGTGCTGGTGCCGTGCGATGCGGTGGAGACATACAAGGCGGTTGTGGCCGCTTCTGAATATAAAGGTCCGGTCTATCTCAGGCTGTGCCGGGCTAAGATACCGATTATTACCACCCAGCTGGACAAGTTTGTGATAGGAAAGGCCAACGTAATCAAAGAGGGCAGTTCAGTGGCCATATTCGCCTGCGGGCCGATGGTTTATCCGGCTATGATGGCTTCGGAGGCATTGGCCAAGGAAAACATCAGCGCCGCGGTGATAAACCTGCATACAATCAAACCTATAGATGCCGAGATGATAGCAAAATACGCCGCCAAAACGGGAGCCATAGTCACGGCCGAGGAACATCTGGTGGCCGGTGGAATGGGCTCGGCCATAGCCGAGGTTCTGGTCCAATCAGGTCCGGTGCCGATGGAAATGGTTGCCATTAAGGACCAGTTCGGCCAATCCGGCGAGCCGTCGGACCTTTTAAAGTATTACGGCCTGACAGCCGAAGATATCATAAAGGCGGCCCGGAAGGCGTTTTCACGCAAGAAGTAATTTTGTTTAGTGCGGTTTTGAGCGCAAGCAAATTAGCCGCACTTATCCCGAGTATCGCGCGGGATTATCGGTATACGGCATTCTGTCTAAAAGGCAATTAGTTATGAACACAAAAAAGCTGTTATCAGTTCTATTGCTATTTATTGTTGCGTTGGTTTTGTATGCGGCCGATGTTCCCAAGGACGATTCGGTTGACAGGCAATTAGAGAAACTTCGCAATATTTATAAGCTCGTAAAAGAGAATTATGTTGTTGAGCCGAATACTGACAAGATTTTCGAAAGCGCCGTAAAAGGACTGGTCGGCGGACTGGATCCGTACAGCGAATATTTCACGGCCGAAGAATACGCCGACTTTATGGTTTCGACCAAGGGCGAATTCGGCGGGGTGGGTATGGAGGTTTCGATAGAAGACGGCATTCTCACCGTGATTACGCCGCTGGAAGACACGCCGGCGTTCCGGGCCGGTATTCTGGCCGGAGACCGGATAATTGAAATAGACGGCGTTTCCACCGAGGGAATGGGCGTGACTGAAAGCATCCAGAAGGTTCGGGGCAAACCCGGGACTCAGGTGTTGCTGCTGGTGCTTCACAAAGGCGCGGTTAATACCGAGAAAATCATTCTTACCCGCGAAATCATCAAGCTCAGGTCCGTTAAGGGCGCCAAAATGGTGGACAAGAGTAATAAAATCGGTTATGTCCGGATTACTCAGTTTCAGGAAGATACGCTGGAAGACCTGGATATCAATATTGAAAAACTCAAGGCCCAGGGCATGAAGGCATTGATAATAGATTTGCGTTTTAATCCGGGCGGGTTGCTGGACACTGCCTGCCGGATATGCAACCGGTTTATTAAAGAGGGTGATACCATTGTTTCCGTCCGCGGGCGCAAGGCGGAAGAGGTCACGGTAATGCGCGCCAATAAAGACGATTCTCTGTTACCAGAATTACCGCTGGCGATAATCCTAAACGGCGGCAGCGCCAGCGCCTCCGAGGTATTTTCGGGTTGTATGCAGGACCACAAACGGGC
>JAZDFB010000122.1:0-2035 GCA_043808305.1 Planctomycetota bacterium
CCTTTGTTGTGTAATATGAATTCGACCCTGCAGGCTATGCCGAATGCCACTCTCCCGGTTGTGGACCAAAAGGCGCTGCTTGATGATGCCCGCTGGCAGGTGGCTGAGGCAATGAAATTCTATAAGGAGCAGTTTGGAACCGAGGCCAAGGGTATCTGGCCGGCCGAAGGGTCGGTGGCGCCGTCTATGGTGCCGCTTCTGGTAGAACAGGGCGTAAATTATTTTGCCGCGGATGAAGAAATTCTGGCTCAAACCTTGGGTAAGTCATCCGATCACTTAACCGGTTTCTTAAACGATTTATACCAGCCGTATCGGATGAGGAATATGGCTGTGATATTCCGGGATCAGAATCTTTCTGATCTTATCGGGTTTCAGTATCAGCGCTGGAAGCCGCAGGATGCGGTGGATCACTTGATAAACGAGATAAAATCCGGGGCCAGCCGGGTGCATCAGGAAGCGCCCTTGGTGAGTATTATTCTGGATGGCGAAAACCCTTGGGAGTATTATCCTGACAACGGCATAGAATTCCTGAGAATGCTTTACGAACGGTTGAGCAATGACCCGGAGATAGAAACCGTGCGTATCAGCGATTACCTGCAGGCGCATCCACCGGTTAAGGAACTAGACACCATCTATGCCGGTTCGTGGATAAATCATAATTTTTCCATTTGGGTCGGACATAATGAGGATCGCCAGGCCTGGGAATATCTGGCCAAAACTCGGGAGGCGATTAAGGATCAGATTACCAAGGGCGCGGAACAAGCTGTTATCGACAAGGCAATGGAGAGCATTTATATTGCCGAGGGCAGTGACTGGTTCTGGTGGTTCGGGCACGAGCATTCCTCCGCCCTGGATGACCAGTTTGACCTTTTATTCAGGAAACATCTGATGAGTGTTTACCAGATTCTTGGGGTAAACGTGCCGGAATATCTACACCATCAGATAAAGGCGCGGCGACAGAAGGAGTTACACACACTACCTTGGGGATTGCTGGATATTAAACTGGACGGGAAGCGGAGCGATTATTTTGAATGGCTGGCCGCTGGACAATTTGACACCGCTTCAGAAGGTAGCGCGACGATGGACCGTTCATTTGATACGGGTAAAATAATTTCCAGTATATTTTTCGGGTTTGATAAAAATAATATTTGTCTGAGAGTGGATCCTCCGGCGGATAGCGCCAGGACGCAAAAAGCAAACGACTTGGGTGCGTTTCCGGATGGAATATATTTTGTGCTAAACTTCTTGAAGCCGCTTAAGAGAAAAGTTATTATCCGTGATGTCAACGCTAAACCACGATTCAATATTTTAGACGAGAACAATAAGGTAATTAAAGAAGCTCTGGATACGGTCGCGAGTAGTGAGATAGCGGAAATCCTTTGCCCTCTGGATATTCTGGGATTCAATCCGGGTGATTCGGTAGAGTTTTTTATAGAGGCGTATTTTATCCTGGGCGGAGGCGATAAACCATCCCGATATGACATCGGGACGCAGGACCGCTTGATAGTCAGGCATCCGGATAGCCAACCTATAAAACTGACGGTGCCGGCCGAAGATCTGGCGCATATTGACTGGATGGCATAAGGCGGAGTATTAAATTCTAATACCCTGATAATCTAAAAACTATGTCCGAATTAAGAAAAGACCCGATATTAAGTCGGTGGGTAATAGTTGCGTCAGAACGAGCCAAGCGGCCGGTTGATTTTAAGCCGGATCCCGTAGCGCCGCCTAAGTCAACGGCTTCCTGCCCTTTTTGCGAGGGTAACGAGAAAATAACACCACCGGAGATATACGCTATCAGGAAACCGTTTTCCGCACCTAACGACAAGGACTGGCTGGTTCGGGTGGTGCCTAATAAATTTCCGGCATTGGCCATTGAGGGTAATATTGATAAGCGGGGCAAGGGGTTGTACGATTATATGCGCGGCATCGGAGCCCACGAGGTGATTATTGAAACCCCCCAGCATACGGCGTCATTCACCCCATTGCCGGAAGAACAAATTCAACTTATTTTCCAGACCTACCAGGCGCGGAT
>JAZDFB010000123.1:0-76794 GCA_043808305.1 Planctomycetota bacterium
TGCCGGCGGCCCTCACCCGGAACTTTAACGATAACCCATTGATATAATGGGTATATATCTGATTCTCGGTAAGCACCTGAGCCTGATACACCGCCACCTCATCTATCCGGCCGTCAAAATAACTGGTTACAGTAGTAGAGACCGGTTTACCTATCTGCATATCTATAACCCCGCCATTATCCATATTCCAGGTCGTATCAGAGTCACCCTGGGTCGCCCTACCCTGTAAGACACTATCCACATAAAGCGAGATCTCTGACCCGCTCCTGAAACCCACAATATGGTGCCACTTGCCATCGGTAATGGACTGCAAGGAATTGACCGTGGTATCAACCGCTTCGTCTATTAGTGAGTCCGGGTTAGTAAAATCGGAATAAAGCGAGAAAAAAACCTTCTGGTCTGATGCGTTAATCCCTAATTCCCAGCCGGTCTGCGTGTCTGGCGCCGCCCGGACTGCCTTATGGATAATCGTCTGGCCACTGGCGGTATTGGTGGTATTAATCCAGCATTCAATGGTGAAATTACCCATGACCATATCAAAGTCCCCGTGGTCCGTGACATTTATATAATCCGATTCAGACTGCTTAAATGTCCCGCATTGTTGAAAGACACCATCTGACGGGTTAGATGCAAAGGTTACCAGTCCTCCGCTATTGGTAGTGGTACGCCCTGATTTTGATTCGGTTACATCGCCGTCTAATTTCCAGAAACCGACCATTCCGCTTTCAGCAGTGGTTAATTGAACCCGATTATCAGTCCACTGGAGTGAATTCCAGGTCTGGGATATGGTATTATCAAAGACGCGGGAGGTAAAATTGCCGGTAGAATAAAAACCGCCATTGGGTTGGCGGTCCAAGCGCATATAGTCACTGTCAGAATAGGGGGCTATATTGGACACGGTGCCGGTGTACTCTGCCGTGGTATCGTGGATATAGGAGTAAGCCGGATGCTGAATCAGCCGTGCCACGCCGGTTGGGGTTATGATTTCTATGTTCTGAAGTCCGGATATAGGGTTTGTGGTCGTGTCTAAATCATAAGGCAGTGGTTCTGCCTCCGGCGGACCGAAATACCAGTTCTGAGAGGCGGTATATGCCACCAAAAAGGCAACGAATACCAGGCAAACGCTTAACAGCACATATTTCATAGTTCGGCTGCCTGTGAAGTTGCAGCCAACTATACCCAGCAGTAATTTCACAAACTGCCGGAGTAGCGTCCGCCACGAATTATTGTTACTTGTCATATTTTTTATTCCTTTTCCCCTCTCTGCTTATATTGTAAGCAATCGCCGTGCCAGAGGTTAAATTACCAGCCACAAAGGCACAGAGGACACTGAGAAAAAAATAGAAAATATGTTTTAAAGTATTATTATCTTCAAAACCGTCTAAAATGGTTCATAATTTATCAATTAACCTAAAAAACCTTCCTAATTCTCTATTAACTCCGTGTCTCCGTGGCAAATAGAATGGTTCATTTGTTACTGAGAAGTAACATTTTTTACTATTTCGTAATGGTAACAAAACTCCGTATTTTTCTGGAACTATGGCTAAAACAGACTCAAATCTGCATTTAAATGATGATTCAGCCTAAAAAATACAAAAAAAGAGGGGGTAGGTATCCTATCTAGGGGTAAGGGGTAGGGGTATCAATCGGAAGCCGTATGCACCGGCTCCCGGTCGGATACGCAACAACTCCTTATCGGTAATGTAATGGCTCTTGGTCGGATTGACAACGGCTTCTTATCAGGAATGCACCGGCTTCTGGTCGGATTAGCAACGGCTTCTTATCAGGAAAGCATCGGATTCTGGTCGGATTAATCACGGCTTCTGGTTGGATTGACACCGGATTCTGGCCGGATTGACAACGGCTTCCTATCAGGAATACATCGGTTCCTGGTCGGGTATGCAACGAATCCCTATCAGTTTTGACTGAAAGCGGAACTCCCCCAAAATTTTTCTATTTTCTGTCGGTAAACTGGAGGGGGAGTCCCCCACCCATCCTTATCACTACCCTTACGGTCTATGGTCATAAGGGGTGGCGTCTGTAATATAAACAAACGGCATCTGTTTGGGAAACAGGCCGTATTTGGAATACAAACAGGCGTTGTCCATTATAATCTTACTGTTTTATACTAATGATAAGGGGTGGCCTTGGTTATCAAGCTAAACCGTATCGGTTGATAAAAGACTACGGTATGTCTGAATAATGCTGAAATTCATGGTTCGGCTGTTTGAGTGCAACAAATTATACTCTGGCAGTTTGAAGAATGAATTAGAGCTACTGCCTCCCGTTAGGGATAAATCTCCTTTGCCCCTATGAGCGGGACTGCCGGCGGGCTTGTCGCTAACAGCCGATGGATAATATCGGTACTGATCCGCGAAAATTCCTGCCCCGTTAGAGGCATTTCCTCTAATGGGGTGAACGTCCTATTTTATTGCTACGGGTTTATCTCAACCCGCTCTTGGGATCCTTAATCCGTTTCTGGCACCCTTCAAGCCATTTTTCCACCTTAGCGCGGTCCTGGGAGTCGGCCGGGGCCAGTTCCAGGTATTTGCTATATGCGCTGATGGCCCTTGAGGGATTATCCAGGAACTCATCATAAACCAAGCCCATATTGTGATAAATAGCCGGGTCTTTCGGGTTAAGGGTCAACGCCTGTTCATATTCCCTGATGGCTTCGTCAAACATCCGGCTCTTTACATATGCTTCGCCCAGGTTATAGTGGAAAGCCGACCTCTCTTTGGTCATAGTCTCTTCTATAAACCTGATTTTGTCATTGGCTTCTTTAAGCCGTTTTACATAATCGCTTTCTATGTTCTGCATACGCTGTTGAATCTTGTTCTCTATATCCAGTTTTACCGCGGCCAATTCTTTAGCCAGGTCGGCATTACGCTGCCTCAGGTCGGTTTCTGATGTTTGGGTGGCCTTGAGCCGCTGTTCAGTCTCATCAAGTTTGGCGGCCAGGGCGGTCTTTTCCTTGCGTTCCTTGTCTATGGCCGCCTGCATATCTGTTTCCAGGGTTTTAAGCTGGCTCTGGAGGGTGGTAACCGCCTTATTAAGATTATCATTCTTTACCGTCAGTTCCGAGGTCTGCCAGGTTAATGTCTGGATGGTTCCTTTGGCCGTATTCAAGTCGTTTGTCGCTGTAAATTTGCCGTCCCTTTCTTTTCTAATCTGTTCGCCCAGTTCGTACTCCCTGGCTTTGGAACTGCTTTCCAGCGCGGAAAGCTCCTTTTGCAATTGGTCATTCCTTTCCTTTGAAAGGTTAGATTCCTTGGTTACAGCCGCTAACTGCTCGTTTGTCTTGGTCAGCTGTTCTTCGGCGGCTTTCTTATCCTTCCTGGCATCGGACAAGGATTTGCTGATTTCTGCCGCCTGGGCGGTCAGGCCGGTTACCTGGGAATTGAAACCGGCGTTTTCCTTGGCCAGCCGATCATTATCCTTGGCCAGATTACCTCTTTCTTCCTTTGTTTTAGTTAAATCCTTCGTTGCTTCGTCAAGCTGTTTCACCTGTATTTCAAGTTTGTCCTGGATTGACTTAAGCTCGTCGGCAAGCTTTGTCTTTTCTATCTCGGTATCCTTGCTCTTTCTTTCCAGCGCCGTATAGTTCTTGTCCAGACTCTTGTTGGTTTCTTCCCAGCGTTTTACATCCTTTTCCAGGGAAACCGCCTTATCCTGTGAGAAACGCAATTGGGAAGCGTTATCATCTCGTTCGGAAATCGCTTTTCTAAGTTTCTCGTTTAAGTCATTGGTCCGCTTCCGGAGTTCCTCATCCTGGGCGGTAATTTGCTTGGACTGCGAAATATCCTTTGCTTCATACTCCGTTATCCTGGTGTTCAATGAAGCAATCTGAGTGCTGTTCAAAGCCAGCTCCTGAATCATCGCCCTTATTTTTCCGGACTGCTCGTCATTCTTTGTTCTAAGTTCTTTGTTAGCCGCCTCCGAAGTCTTTTCGGAATCTTTAAGCGCCGCAATCTGCTCTTTGACCACGGCAAGGTCTTCTGTTTTTTGTTTTATTTCCCTGGATGTTTCTGATTCTAATTTGGATTTCTCGTCAGACACCTTTTTTAACTCTGACTGAGTTTTGCCTGATTGCTCTTTAACCCGGGCCAATTCGTCGGTTGTCTCCTGTATTTTGACGGTTGCGGCCAACAACTTGTCGTCGGTCTCTTTCAATTTATCCTTATTTTCTTTCAATTCCTGGCTGTAAGCCGACTCGGCCTTGAATTTTTCATCGCTTATTTTCTTGGCTTCGGCTTCGCTCTTGGCCAATAATCCCTTGACCTTTTCTAATTCCGAAGCCGTCAGCTCAAACTGCTTGGTCCTTACATCTAAATTACCCTGAATTTCCTGCAGTTTGTTCTTGGCGTCCTTGATATCCTGGGCATACACAGCGTCTGTTTTCGCCTTATCATCGAAAAACTTCTTTATTTCAGATTCCTTTTGGGCCAATAATCCGCTGGTCTTTTCAAGCTCCGCTGCGGTTTCATCCAGCTGCTTGCTTTTCGCATCTAAATTCACCTGGACACCCTGTAGTTTAATATTATTATCCTTGGTATCCTTGGCATAAGCGGAGCTGATCTTTTCCTTTTCTTCTGATATTCCCTTTAAATCTGATTCGCTCTTAGCCAGTAACCCTTTAACCTTTTCTAATTCCGAAGCGGTCAACTCAAATTGCTTGGATTTTATATTTAAGTTCCCCTGGATCTCCTGCAGATACTTTTTGGTTGCTTTGATCTCCTGGGTATAACCAGCATTAGCTTTTGCATTTTCTTCGGAAGTATTCTTAAGCTCCGCCTCGGTTACGGTAAGCTGTCCTTCTGCTTTTTCAGATCTGGCATTGGCTTCCTGAAGCTTTTCTTTGGTTATATTCAGCTCTTGCTTTAAATCGGCCGTCTTTTGTTCCGATTCCTTTTTCTCCGATGCTAATTCCTTATTCTTGGCTTCGGCTATCTCTAAAGATTTATTCAGGGCGCTGACCTGGTCCCCGGCATCCGCTAATGCCTGTTTGCTGGCCTTAAGATCCGCCTCAAGCACCATGCTCTTTTGCTGGTTATCGGTTAACAGCTTCTGGACCACCGCCACCTGGCTGTTCAGGGCCGTTATCTGATTAGTAGAGAATTTCAGCTCGTCCTGGGACGCTTTTAACTCGCCTTTAAGTGTTTCTTTCCCCCGGTTGGCGCTGATTATTTCATCCTTCAGTTTCAGCTGTTCAACCGTTGATTTGTCTTTCTCGGCCAGCAGTTCGTCCCGGGCGATGTCTTTTTCCTGCATCAGTTTCTTTATCCGGACTTCCGAATCTGCCTCTGTTTTCTTGTTGTATTCAACCTGTACCTGTAAATCCTTGGACAGGCGCGTTACATTCTTATCAGCGCTGTCTTTATCCCGGGCTAAATTGGCTGCCTGCTCTTCCAGCTTGGCCGATTTCTCGTAATATTTGGCCTTTTCGGCTTTCTCCGCCTTGAGCTGTGTTTCCAGCCCGGCTATGTCTTTGGTGTATTGGGCTATCTTCTCGGACGACTCCTGCTGTTGCTTGGTAAACTGTGCCTGTTTGCTCTCGGCTTCTTTGAGCTTGGCGCTTATTGCAGCGTCAATTGCCGCCAGGTCGGATTTTTCCTTAGCCAGAACCGCTGTTTTTGCCTTTTCATCCTTGAGGTCATTCATAAATCTGGCTTTTTCATCCTGTTCGTTTTTCAGCTGTTTTTCGAAGCCGGCTGATTTCCTTTCCAACAGCGTTTTCTCATCGGACACCTGCGTTAATTCGGTTTTGGCCCGCTGGTATTCGCTCCTGAAAGTATCGCGTTCTTTTTGCACCTGCTGGATCATTTCCTTGAGCATAGCGAGCTCTTTGGTAATCTTGGCTTTTTCCAATTCTATTGAAGAAACCAGGTCTTGCCTGATACTCTCTCTTATGTCATCGGTCTTGACTTCAAGCTTAGTTTTGTAGTTATCAACCTCTTCACGGGCTTTTTTCAAATCAACCCGGGCGGTTTCCAGTTCCTTTTTAACGGCCTCTTTCTCGGAAATCGCCTGTTCAACCCGGGTGCTATAAGCCGAAGACTCCTTTTCCATGGTCTGATTCTTGGCAAAAAGGCTGGTCATCCTTTCGGCCAGCTGGGTATTTTCCAATTTAAGCCTGTTTAAATCGTTCTCTTGGGCGCTGGTCTTTTCGCCGGACGTCTTTTCCTGCGCGGCCAGCTGGGCCTTGGTCTTGGATAACGAATCCATAAAGATAAAACAGAGCACGTTAACGACAACCAGGTAGATTAAGAATACCCCGACAATAATATTACGCACCATAAGAATCCTCCTTCAAATTTGTGATTTATTTAATAGGCTTTAGTTCCTTTAATTTTTTATCCATCAGCTCTTCCAGTTCTTTTTTCTTGGAAAGAATCGACGCATCAACGTCGCCTGATATAATATACGGCGTAAGGAATATAACCGTTTCTGTTTTAGCCGTAGTTTCGACAGTCGAACCGAAAAGCATGCCGATTATCGGTATCTGCGACAGGATGGGCACGCCGTTCTTCTGGCTTTGTTTTTCGTCCTTAATCAGGCCGGCAATAACTATGGTCACGCCGTCTTTGACCATAACAACCGTATCGGTAGTGGCTTTTTCCACAATCGGTATGATATTTCCGCTGGAAGTCTGCACCTGTTTGGTGACCGATGATATCTCGGGTTTTATTTTCATCTCCACAAACCCGTCCTCATTAATGATCGGCGTCACTTCCAGCAGAATGCCCACATCTTCAAACTGGACGCTTTCCGAACTGGTGGTTGATGCTTGGGTTTGGGTTGTGGTTACGGTTACATAAGCCTCTTTGGAACCAACCATAAACTTAGCCGGCTTGTCCTGCATGGCAATCAGCCTGGGCGCGGAAATCATCTTGTTGGCTCCGAACGCCTGCAAAGCCTTTAACACCAGCTGGTAATGCGTTGCCGGAATAGTGCCAATCTGGGCAGAGAGATTAGTCACTTTGCCTATAGTGCCGGCCATCGGGAACGTGCCGACAAACTTAGCATCTTCCCATTTTGAATATTTCGAGAAAACCTGCTGCCAGTCAATGCCCATAGAAAACTCATTGCTCAGAACAATCTGTATCATTTTAGTTTCGATCAGCACCTGCCTGGGTTTTCCGTCCAGCGCTTTTATCAGCGTGGCTATATTATCCATATTCCGCGGTGCGTCGTTTACAATTAAGCGGTTCATCCGCTCGTCCACCTTTATCTCGCCGTAGCCTTCCTTGGTCAGAGCTTTGGTTACGGCATCCATAATGTCTTTTACCCGGGCGTATTTCAGCTCAAATATCCTTGTTTCAAAAGGCACGTCTAACCGCTTTATGACGTCGTCGATCTGGACGAATTTGTCAGGCACATCCATAACGATTAAGGTTCCGGTCCCTTCATCCTCGATTATTTTGCCTATCTGGGCGGTTTTTATGCTATCCAGGAAAGACCTCATTTTTTTAGCCGAGATATTTTGCAGGCGGTATGTCTTTATGATGCGCCGGCTGTTATACGCATCACCGTATATAAGCTGGTACTCGGCTTCGGTCATGATATTAATAATATTGCCTTTTATCTCCTTGGCCAGCTTGTTGGTAATCAGCGCTATCTCCAGGGCGTCTCCGATAGTCACTTTGTCAAGCAAAAACGTCAGTGAACCGGCGACTTCTTTGGTGGCTACAATATTAAGATTGCTCAGCTTTTGAACCGCAGTTAAAAAATCCTTTATGTTTATTTCTTTGACCTTGAGCGAAAACATCTTGGATAAGCCTTCCTGTATTTTGGGGTCAAGCGGCGGCTGGAAGGTCGTTATCTGGTCAGGCTGGTCGCGGAAACCGGTCGGCTGACCTTTGGCCTTGTCATTGCCGGCGGTTATAGGACCGCCTAAAACCGCCAGGCCTATCATAACCACGCAACACAGAAGTATACACTGGCAGTTTGAGCGTAGCGAATTAGAGCTACTGCCTCCCGTGGGACTGCCAAGTATAGTCGGCTGCAACTTCTCCCGCTGCGGCGGGATGCCGCTCCGCGAATACAACGCAACAGGCAACCGAACTATAATTCTCATACTCATACAGTTTCTCACCAGTTCGCTATAATTTCAGATTGTTCCTGCTCATACTGCAGGATTATCTTTTCTTTGGTTATCTGTTTTATGGTTATGGTGATCTTTTCCGGAACTTCGCTCACCTGCACCTTGGTATCAAAAGTTTCACCTTCCCGGAGACAATGGGTTATCTGTGTAGTGCCGTCTATGTTATCCTCAATCATCACCATGGGTGGAGCCGGGTCCCAGTTTATACCGACAATTTTAAAGTGTTTGGTTGCTTCGTTTAGAACCGTTTTAGCCGGCTGGGGAACCACCTCAGGTGTCTGGGTCACGGCTTTTACGTCAGTTTTCTGAGGCGGCGTAACTATCTGGGGCGGATTAAATATATCGCGCGCTTCTATGTATTTAAGATATTCGGCCACATCTATATTTTCGGGCGGCTGGGCAATATTGCCGCCGTCCGGCGCGGGCGGCTTGCCGACATCAGGCACCGTCGCATTGGCAAATCCCCAGACTAAGTAACCAGTCAGAGTTATCATTATTGTTACCAACAACCTGTTAATCAATTTTATCACCCCGCCGCCGCCCGGGGTTACGCCCATCATACCGACCAACCTGCGACCGGCACTTTTAAGTCCGCCGGACTTTGCCAGCTTGAGTGCGGGCAATAACATCTCGCCAGACGCCACACTTGTTGATATCGGAACCGACGCTGTTGGATCGGACGGATGGCCTTCTATTAACTTAAGCAGTTGCTCTTCGGGGGTCAGATTGTTTCCGGATTTTTCTGCCATATTGAATTATTTCTGTATTATCGGAATATTAACGTTTGCTTTAGGGTTGCCCCAGCCGTTCTCTATTTCTTCCCGGACTATCTCCTTGATTATCTGGTCGTCCACGACAACCCGATTGCGCATAATTATTTCTTTAAGCGCTTTGTGGCACAATAACCCTATCTGGCGCGGGTATCCCTTGGTGTAACGGTGCACCTCTTTAACCGCCTCATCGGTAAAAAGCGGCGTGCTTAATTCATAACCGGCCTGCTTCAGCCGGAAATCCACCAGCTGGCGCACATCTTCCACGTCAAGCGGATTGATTGTATATTTGTAACTCACCCGGTCAAGCAGATTCGGGATGCCGGTAATGCACGAGTGCAGTTCCAGCTGGCCGAGCAAAACCACCTGCAATAGTTTGAACTCATTGGTTTCGAAATTCAAAAGTATCCGCAAAGACTCCAGTGTCGTTTGGTTCAGTTTCTGGGCCTCGTCGATTATCAGAACTACGGTTTTATTCTCCTCGACGCCCTTCCGGTAAAGAAAATGTTCCAATGCTTCCTTGAGCTCGAAATTAGTCGGCGTGCCTTTGACGCTTTCAATTCCGAATATCCGGGCCAGCGAATACAAAAATATATTCTCATCGGGAAACGTCGGGTCGAAGATAATGTGGAAATTAAATCCCTCGCGGGCCGAAAGCGCCTGGATTAGTTTCCGGCTGAGAGTTGTCTTGCCGGCGCCGACATCGCCCAGTATCACGCTCAATCCGCGGCGCAGCCGCATTTCGATTATCAGGTTCATCAGCACCGCTTTATGACTCCGGGATTCGTAGAAAAACTCCGGGTCAGGGCTGGTAGAAAACGGCTCCTTGTTCAAACCTAGAATTCTGTAGTAGCTCATATATATCCTATCGGATAATTTATATATTAATCATATCGGCTTTTTCTGGACAATCCTGCAGAATATTTTAATTATTTTCTTACATAGTATGGCAGATAATGACATTCAATCCCCGTGGCTGGCAATAGAGCAATTAAGGGAAAAACACAATATCCCCAAGAAAACACTGGCCGATAAGCTCCAGGTCAATTATAATTACCTGGTTGACCTCCTGAACGGGCGTTATTCAGCCAAGATAGATAATCAGAAACTCCGTGTTTTGGCCGAGATATTCAATATACCAATAAACGAGTTGATGGACCTGTTTCATCCGGATAATACTACCGGCTTGTCCCAAACCGTGTGCCAGTCCGGGAATATCCCGCTGTATATCCTGAACCAGGGACAACCAAGCAAGCCCTTGGCTGATAAACAACCGCAGGAATGGTTCCGGACCGGACCGGATACCTATGGTCCGGATGCCTATGCTTTACGCATTGGTGATGATTCCCTGTTCCCCCCCTGCCGGCCGGGGAGTGTTTTTATTGTATCCCCATCTAAAGAACCTAATCTGGGAGACCTGATTCTGGTTACCATAAGCGACCAAAGGTGCTGGTTATTGGAATTGAACAGGATTAGTAACGATATGTTGACCCTTAGATACTATAACGCAAGGTACCAACCCGTCATGATATCACTAAAAGACATCAAATCTATCAATGTAGTAGTATCTATCCACCTTAGGCAAAAATGACCTGCTATCTGCCACTTCTTTTGATATAATACTTGTTTGTATGCCATATATTGCCGTTTATCTTATGATAAACATATGTTTATTATATATGTGACAGATATGTTTATTGATAAACTATCTATTGAATACAAATTTGTGTCTACTTTAGACCCATATTCGCCTGTTTTGGTATGCCAAAATAACACTTACCTTAAGCCAAGGCCTCAATAATAACAACCACACCAATGATTATAAATACCGCTCCCGCAACCTTGCTAACCAGTCTTTTATTAAGCCTGGCCCCTAAGAATCTACCCAGATAGATAGCCATAATAGAAAGAGATATAAGAGCAATCATAGTCCCTAAAAGCACCCATAGGGGGTTATACTGGGTAGCAAACAGCCCCGCCGCCAGCTGGGTTTTATCCCCCCATTCGGTCAGGAATATCAGCCCGAACCCGGCCAGAAATGGGTTTCCGGAATACACCTTATCATTCCCTTCATCCGGCTTGCTTCTCAGGGTAAACAAACCGCATAAAATAAACACTATTCCTGACCCTATCTTTAGCGGAACCATCGGCAGGAAACCGGTCACGCACGACCCAACCAGTATCGCCGCTCCGTCCACGATTAAGAAAGCCAGGGTAACCCCGAAAAGCAGCGCCAGATGCCGGTTCGTCCTGCTTGATAACAGCAGTATCGAAAGCTGGGTTTTATCGCCCAGTTCGGCTACGGCGACTAATCCTAAAGGCATTAAAAGGTCTTCTAACATAAAAGGCATATTTGACAGTTTTGGCTTATGATGGCAAGTAATTCAGGAATGTAAATTATCTATTTCAATGCCGTCAGTATCGCCCGGGCGAATTCGGTTGAAGCCTCCGGCCCGTTGCCGGTAATAATCCGCCCGTCCACGCAGACATTTTCATTCTTGTAGGAGGCTCCTTTAGACTTGAGCCGGTCCGCCTCGGACGGGAATACCGTAGCTGATTTATCCTTTAATACGCCGGCATTTGCCAGTATGGCCGGAGCCAGGCATATTGCGGCCAGAACCTTATTTTCCTTTACCGCATCCAGCGCAATTTGGTGTGCGATGGCGCTGTTGAAATACTCCTCTGAACCTGTCCCGCCCACGAAGATTATCGCGTCAAATTCCGCCGCCTTCAGTTCCGCCAGCAACTTATCCGGCTTGACTACCTTGCCCAGCATGCCTTTGGACTCGGTAGTAACCGACGAGAACACCGTAATCTTCACGCCGGCCTGTTCCAATACCTTGCGCGTCACCTCATATTCCTCGTCCCTGAATTTCTGGGATGCAATAATCATAGCAACAGCCTTTGTTGGGGTAACGCTTGATACATCCTCAATAATAACCTTGCCTGTTTCATCCAATCTTACGTAGCGTGTGGGTCCTACAGTTGACCAATTAATTGGTTTATCATTTTCATCCACTATAAACACGGAACTTTTGCCCGGTATCGTTATTTGATCAGCCGGCTTCGGCTCAGACTCCTTGGCGCATCCTAAACACAATAGTATCCCCAATGCCATGCCCAAACTAATTACTCTTATCATTTGTCACGTCTCTTTCTTTGTGTACTTTGTGTCCAGCCTTCGTAGCGTAGTTACTACGGCGGAGTAGGCTCTTTGTGGTGAATTTAGCGCTTCGGATTTCTGATTTTATTTGTCTATGCTGTCAATAATCCTCTGGAACCCTTCGGGGCTGAAGAACTCCAGCGTCACCTTGCCGCGTTTCTGGTCCGGCGAGGTAATTGATACCTTGCAACCCAGCTTGGCGCGTAAACGATCCTCTATTTCCTTCATCGCCAGCTGGACCCGGTTGGCCTCAGGCGACGCCGGCGCCTTCTGCTGTCCGCGCCGGTTCTTTATCCAGTTGATGATATAGTTCAGCCGCCGGACGGTCATCCCCTGCTTCTTGGCCCGCAAGGCCAGTTTCACCTGCAATTCCGGCGAATCGATGGACAAAAGCGGCAATGCGTGGGTCGGCGAAAGCGCCCCGGCGGCTATCTCGTCCTGCACCTGTCCGGGCAGTTCCAGCAGGCGCAGGAAATTAGTCACGGTCGACCTTTCCAGCCCAACCCGCTTGGCAATCTCCTCCTGAGTCAGGTTGAACCCGGTCACCAAATCCCGGTAGGCCCGGGCCCGCTCGATGGGATTAAGGTCCTTGCGCTGGATATTCTCGACCAGCGCCCATTCCAGCATCTGCCGGTCGTCGATATTTTGCAGGATAGCCGGAATGGTCTGTTTGCCCAGCATCACGCTGGCCCGCCAGCGCCGCTCTCCGGTTACTATTTCATACCGGCCGTCCGCCTGGGGTCGCACCACCACCGGCTGGATAACGCCGCTGGCCCGGATGGACTGGGCCAGTTCCTCCAGCGACTTGTTATCAAAACTCTTCCGCGGCTGGAAACGGTTCGGTATCACCTTGCCGGTGTCAATCATAACCATCGAACGCTGGGCTTCGGCCGTAAAAAGCGGCGGCTCGAATTGGCTGGCCGATGGCTCTGCCGGACGCAGTTTGGATTCCGGTTTCTGTTCCGGCTGGACCGGCGCCACCTGCGCGTTTATTTCTTCCAGTAACTCCGAGAACCCCCGCCCCAGCCGTTTTGGGGTCTGCTCAACCTGGACCGGCTCAGCCGGAACGACCGGTATCACGACCGGCGCGCCGGGACCGGCCAACCCGCTCAGGTCATCGATATTGCCTTCCAGCCCGCGGCCTAACTTTTTTTCCATAATTCATTATTCACCACAAAGAGCCTACTCCGCCGTAGTAACTACGCTACGAAGGCTGGACACAAAAAGCTCAAAGAAGAAATTTAATTCTCTGCGTCCTCTATGGCTAAAGGTTAAAACACATTAGTATTTAGCGTTTAGGTATTAGTATTTGGCGCTTTGCGCCCATAGAGTATTTCCCTGGTCAGTTCCACATAACTATAAGTTCCTACAGCAGTTACATCGTATTCCAATACCGGCTGGCCGAAACTGGCCGCCTCGGCCAGCGCCGTATCGCGCGGGATTATCGTATCATAGCAGATGTTAGCAAAATGTTTGCGCACCTCGCTGACCACCTCTTTATTCAGCTGGTTCTGGTAATCATACATCGTCAGCACCACGCCCTCGACAAAAAGGTTCGGATTCCGCTTCTGCTTGATATCGCGGATGATATGGATAATCTGGGTAATGCCCTCCATGGCGAAGTATTCGCACTGGACCGGAATCAGCGCCGAATTAGCCGCTGTCAGCGCCGTGGTCAGGAACGAGCTCAGCGATGGCGGCCCGTCTATCAGGGCATAATCATACGCCCCGTTATCATTGGACTGGCCCAGCGACTGGAGAATATTCCGCAGGCGCTCCTGCCCGGCCGGTGTTCCCAGCATACCTTCCAGTTCCGCCACCCGGATAGACGACGGCATAACGAACAACTTATCCGAAAGCGGGTGCGGCATTATCGAATCCGGCCCGACCCGGCCCTCACGCATCACCTGCAGGATACCCGCCCCGGCCGGAGCCTTTATGCCCAGTCCGCTGGTGGCATTGGCCTGCGGGTCCAGGTCCACCAACAGCACCTTGCGCCCGGCCAAAGCGATATTATAAGCCAGGTTAATAGCCGTGGTAGTCTTGCCCACCCCGCCCTTCTGGTTAACGATAGCAATCGTTTTCATTAATCAATAAACCAATCCGGTTAGATTACTTTAACAAATGGGTTTTATCTTATTAAACCGACAATGTCAAAATAAACGGTCAAATTCCATAGCCACCATTCCCAATTATATAACCATTGACACAACCCCGGGCGCGATATCCGAAATAGTCTTTAACGTACAACATAAGGAACCCAGGAAACCAAGAAAACCGCCCCCTCCGGCCGTAGACCCAGAGCTGTTGCTCCAATCCTTGCTTAAAATCAACAAATAACCGGTTTATTTGTTTTTTTTCCCAGCGGACAGCCATCACTGAAGCCGCGGGGACTGTTCACGGCGTCCTCGGACAATCCCCAGAGTTACCACCAGGACTCGTACCGGCCTGGGCCTGCACTCTTACCTCAGCCCACTCGGATTCTTAGCTTTCCCGGCTTGGATTCTACCCCTTCCCGGCGGACAATCCCCGGAGCCTCCACGAGAACTCATAACGGGCTGGGCGATGAGTCTGCGCCGACTGGGCGTAGATTCTTAACAGACCCAGCGGTAACTCATCACTGAGACGGCTAAGAGGCCAGGCTTTATCCACGGGAACTGTTCACGGCGGTGGGCTGGACTCTATCCGGTCCGGGGTGACGTGCCCCGCGGAGAAAGGGGGCTTGTCCTGTTTATACTGAGGTGCCGAAGTAAGTATCCGAAGGGTACCCCCCTATACCCTACCCCCCACCCCCCCCTGCGTAAAAATGACGTGTAAAGCAGTAAAATAAAGGGTTAGCGGCCAAAAATGCCCTCCAATCCGTCGCATGTTATCTTGAGATGCTTTTAATTATTGAGGGTTTATACCAAGCAGGCTTTTTCCTTTTCTTGACACCTGACATTAATTTTGCTATATTAATAAAAATCAACAGGGACTTGACGAGACTGGTAAGAGGTTTTTTCTAAAAGTCTTTTTAAGTCACTGTTAAAACAGAAAGATTTATTTATGACCAAACCAAACGTAGTATTAACCACCAATATCCACGAGTTGGAACGGGTCGGCCAGGGCAAGGTGCGCGATATATATAAAATAGATGACAACTACCTGCTCATCGTTACCACGGACCGTATCTCGGCTTTTGACGTTATCTTGCCGGACGGCATTCCTTTCAAAGGCCAGGTGCTGACGGAGCTTTCAACATTCTGGTTTAAACTCATCAGGGATATTACCGGCTCTCATTTCGTCAGCTCCGATTACGCCGAAATCTGCCGGCTGACCGATAAGAAGACGGCTGATATCCTTAAGAAGTATGAATCCCAACTGGTTGGACGGTCTATGCTGGTCAAGAGCGCCAAGGTCTTTCCGGTGGAGTGCATCGTCCGGGGCTATCTGGCCGGGTCGGGCTGGAAGGATTATTCCAAAACCGGCTCGGTTTCGGGTGTTAAACTGCCGGCCGGATTAAAAGAATCGGACCGCTTGCCCCAGACTATTTTTACGCCGTCTACCAAGGCGACTTCGGGACACGATGAGAATATCTCATTTGAGCAAATGGCGGAGCTGGTGGGCCAAAAACCGGCCGAGGAACTGCGCGACCGAAGCATTAATGTGTACGAAACGGTCCACAAATACGCTTTAACTAAAGGCATCATCATCTGCGATACAAAGTTCGAATGGGGCGCCGTTAATAACGAAATTATCCTGGTGGACGAGGCACTGACGCCGGATTCGTCCCGTTTCTGGCCGGCTGACAGCTACTCGCCGGGTAAGAGCCAGCCGTCGTTCGACAAGCAGTTCGTCCGTGACTACCTGGAAAGCATCAACTGGAACAAGACTCCTCCGCCGCCGAAACTGCCGGAGGATATTATAGCCAAGACGTCAGAGAAATACTTAGAGGCATATAAGAAGCTGACGGGGGAATAGTCAAGTGTTGTTGAGAAGAAGTCAAGCTTTGTCAGAAATAGTCAAGAAATTGTCAAGGAATAGGAAAAGAAGAGCATGATAAAAGATTTTGACGATTTAGATGTTTATAAGTTATCCTTTGATTTGGCTGATTGGATTTATGATTTAACCGCCAACTTTCCTGAGGATGAGAAGTATAATCTGGTTTCCCAGTTAAAACGGGCAGGAACCTCAATCGGCGCGAATATCGCCGAAGGATACGGCCGGTTTCACTATAAGGAAAATCAGCAATTTTGCCGTCAGGCAAGGGGGTCATTAACAGAGTGTAAACATCATATTCTTTTCTCGCATAAGAGGAAATATGTTACAGATGGTGAGAAAGAGTTATTTATTTCCAGATATACTATACTTAAAATTAAACTAAATAATTATATAAAATCTATAGGTAATAAAAATCAAGCGGCGTCAAGTGCGCCTGCGGCGAGCCAGGAGTTATTGAGAAGAAGTCAAAGATAGTCAAGAAGTCGTCAGGAATAGTTGAGGTGTTGTGACAATACTTGACGTGCTAACACTTGACCATATATGACTATTCTTGGCTAACGCCCAAGAGGAGAAAACTATGTTTGACAAATACACCGACCGGGCGCGAAAAGTTATCAGCCTGTCCCGTATCGAGGCGCAGAGGCTGGGCCACGAAAGCATCGGGTCCGAACACCTGCTATTGGGTCTGCTCCGTGAAGGCAGCGGCGTGGCGGCCCGGGCGATGCTTAACCTGGGACTCGACATCAAGAAGGTAATGGACGAAGTGGAGCGAATAATAAAGGCCGAGCCGCACCCGGCCGCCGCCGGTCAGTTGCCTTTTACGCCAGGCGCTAGGAAGGCCCTGGAATTCGCCCACGAGGAAGCCACCCACCTGAAACACGATTATATTGGGACCGAGCATCTTCTGCTGGGGCTGCTTCGCGAGGAAGACGGCGTTGCGGCGCGGATATTCAAAAACCTGGGCGTCAAGCTGGACGCACTGCGCGAGGAAATCGCCGCCATCCTTGGCGAAGGAATGCCTTTGCACGGCGGAGTCGATGAACAGGAACCCGAATCGGCGGCCGCGGCCAAGTCCGGCGGGCGGACCGCGCCGGGCCCAAGGTCCAAAACGCCGGCATTAGACGCATTCGGACGCGACCTGACCGCACTGGCGACGCAGGACCAGCTAGACCCGGTCATCGGACGGCGCAACGAGATAGAACGCCTGACCCAGATACTCTGCCGGCGCACCAAGAATAACCCCGTCCTGCTGGGCGAAGCGGGCGTAGGAAAAACCGCTATTGTCGAGGGCCTGGCCCTGGACATCGTGGCCGGCAACGTGCCGGAAATACTCAAGGAAAAACGCATTATGATACTTGACCTGCCGCTGATGGTAGCGGGCACTAAGTACCGCGGGCAGTTCGAGGAACGCATCAAGGCGGTGATGAGCGAGGTCATCAAGGCCAAGCACATCATCCTGTTCATAGACGAATTGCACACATTGGTCGGCGCGGGCGCGGCCGAGGGCGCCATCGACGCCTCCAACGTGCTGAAGCCGGCGCTGTCACGCGGGCAGATACAGTGCATCGGCGCCACCACCCTGGACGAATACCGCAAGCACGTGGAAAAGGACGGCGCGCTGGAGCGCCGGTTCCAGACCATAATGGTTGACCCACCGACCAAGGCCGAGGCGCTGTTGATTCTTAAAGGACTGCGCGAGAAATACGAGGCGCACCACGGGGTTAAGTTTACCGACACGGCGCTGGAAAACTGCGTCGAGCTTTCGTATAGATACATCAGCGGACGCTACCTGCCGGACAAGGCCATCGACGTGATGGACGAGGCCGGCGCACGGATAAGGCTGCGTTCGATGAATAAGCCGCCCGACCTGAAAGACCTGGAAAACGAGATTACCCAGATGGAAAAAGACAAGGAAGCCAGCATCGCCGCCCAGGACTTTGAAAAGGCGGCCCAGATACGCGATAAGACACTGAAACTGCGCCAGCACAAGGAATCATCGCTCAAGGAATGGAAGAAGAAGACGGCCGAGACAGTCGGCGTGGTGGACGAAAACATCATCGCCGAGACGGTGGCCCGGATGACCGGCGTGCCGCTTTCCCGGCTGGAGAAGAAGGAAGCCGAAAAACTGCTTAAGATGGAAGAGGAACTGCACAAGATGGTGGTCAGCCAGGACGAAGCGATATACGCCATCGCCAAGGCCATCAGGCGGTCGCGGTCGGGGTTGAAAGACCCGCGCCGGCCGATAGGTTCGTTCATCTTTGTCGGCCCGACCGGATGCGGCAAGACGCTGTTGGCCAAGGCGCTGGCCAAGGTGATGTTCGGCGAAGAGGACGCGCTTATCCAGATTGATATGTCCGAATATATGGAAAAGCACAACATTTCGCGGCTGGTCGGCGCGCCGCCCGGCTATGTCGGCTACGAAGAAGGCGGCCAGCTGACCGAGAAAATCAGGCGGCGCTCTTACGCGGTGGTGCTCCTGGACGAAATAGAAAAAGCCCACACCGATGTGTTCAACATGCTCCTCCAGATTATGGAAGAAGGCCGCTTGACGGACAGTTTCGGCCGGCATATTGATTTCAAGAACGTCATACTGATTATGACCTCGAACATCGGCGCGGACCTGATTAAAAACCAGTCGGTTATGGGATTCAAGAAAACCACGGTGGATAATTCATATGAAACGATGAAGGATATGTTGTTAAAAGAAGTCCAGAAATATTTCCGTCCGGAGTTCCTGAACCGGCTGGATGACGTGATTGTCTTCAAGTCGCTAACCAAGGTAGATCTGAAGAGCGTGGTGGAGATTGAGATGTCCGGGGTCAGGACGCGGTTAAAAGACCGCAAACTGGAGCTGGTAATGACGCCTGAAGCGATTGATTTCCTGATAGACCAGGGGTATAATCCCGATTTCGGCGCCCGGCCGCTCAAGCGGGCGATAGAGAAATTCATCGAAGACCCGCTCTCCGAACAGATTCTTAAAGAAGCATATAAAGACTTCAACCAGGTGGTTATCCGGGTCAAGGAAGGCCATCTGTATTTTGACGCCTGCCTGACGGCAAGTTCGGAGCCGGCTTCGTGCAAAAACGTGGACGTGACTGAGTAGACGGATGGCAAAAGAAACCAGCATCGGAGGCGATAACTGCCGGTTCAGGAAAACCCTGTGGACCAGCATTCTGCGGGCCAAGGACAAATCAGCGCCCGGCTACCGCTCGTCGCTGACATATCTTATATCAGCTTACTGGAAACCGGTCTATTTCTATATCCGGCGCAAGGGTTATGACATCGACGCGGCCAAAAACCTGACCCAATCGTTCTTCACGGTATTCATAGAAAAGGAGTTTATGAAATCAGTGGAGCGCGAAAGGGGCCGTTTCCGGACATTCATCCTGGCGGCGCTGAACCATTTCCTGTCCAAGGAGCGTGAGCGCCTGGAGGCGCAGAAACGGGGCGGCGGGCAGTCGTTATTATCGCTGGATTTCAAACGGGCTGAAACTGAAATAAGCCTGGAACCGGCCAGCGCCGAAACGCCGGAGAAAACCCTGATCCGTGCCTGGGCGCAGTCCATACTCAAACTCGCCTCGGATAACCTGCGCCGGGAGTTCAAGAAGAAATCACGCCAGATATTCATAGATATGTTTGATGCTTATCTGGCCGCCAAGACATCGGACCGGGCCGAGAACTACAAGGCGCTGGCCAGCCAGTTCGGCGTAACCGAAACCGATATCCGCAATTATTTGCACCGCATCCGCCGCCGTTATAAGGAGCTGATAGAGGAAGAAATCGGCAAATACGTCACTACCAAGGAGGCGGTCCAGGAAGAGCTTAAGGAACTTTTCAGCGCTTTCAGCAATAATTATTGAAACGATTTCAGGCTTTTCCGTCTAATAGGGGTAGAAAGGATAACAATCATATGAAAGAAGAAAACATCTGCCCCAAATGCGGAAAAACTATGGCTGCATCCGGCGCCTGCCCCAGATGCCTGGCTGATTTTGCCATGTCAGACACGGACGCCGGCAAGAAAGCCGAATCACCAAGCGATGAGCCGATTCTGCCCAACGACTCATTCATCGGCCCTTATAAAATAGCCGGCCTGATAGGCCGTGGCGGCATGGGCACGGTTTATAAGGCGTATCAATCATCGCTGGACCGTTTCGTGGCCGTCAAGGTCCTGCCGGCCAAGCTGTCCTCGGACCCGGAATTCTTAAAGCGATTCAACCGCGAGGCCAAGGCGCTGGCCAGATTATCGCATCCTAATATCGTGCCGGTTTACGATATGGGCCAGGCCGGCAACAGTTTCTATTTTGTGATGGAGTTCGTGGAAGGCGTTGCCCTGCGTGATTTGATAGCGGATAAAAAACTATTGCCGGCCGAGGCGCTGGCGCTTGTGCCGCAGCTCTGCGACGCGCTGGAATACGCCCATTCCGAAGGCGTCATCCACCGCGATATCAAGCCGGAAAACCTGCTCATAGACAAAAAAGGCCGTATTAAAATAGCCGACTTCGGCCTGGCCCGGATTGTCAAAGGCGATGTCCAGTCTGACCCCCTTACAAAAACCAACGAGGTCATGGGCACGTTTGACTATATGGCGCCGGAACAGCGGACGAGAACCAAGGATACGGACCACCGGGTGGATATTTATTCGCTGGGCGTGGTCTTTTACGAGATGCTCACCGGCGAACTGCCTATCGGCCGGTTTGAACTACCCAGCCGCAAGGTCCAGATTGATGTCCGGCTGGATGATGTCGTCTTAAAGGCACTGGAGCAGGAACCTTCCAAGCGTTATCAGCGGGCCAGCGATGTCGGCACGGCCGTGTCCAAGATTGTCTCGGAACCCGCGCCGGCAGAGGCGGTATCTTCCGAGGGCCGGGGAAAATCCGGATACGACCCATTATCTATTTTCAGCTTCGTATTATCATTGATTCCGTTAGGCATTACCCAAATACTGGGGATTATATTCGGCATCGTTGGCATCCGCCGGATAAACCGGTCCAAGGAACAGTTAAAAGGCACCGGATTAGCCATCGCCGGTATTGCCCTTTCAACTATTACGCTGATACCGATTGTTTTTATATTGATGGCGATTATGGTCCCATCATTTCTCAAAGATGGCCGTATGGCGGTAGATAGAGAGATGGAAGCAAATCAGAAAACGGCGGTTGAGGCATTGCAGAGATTGGCACTGGCGCAGGAAATTTATTGCGGAGGCGACCTACAGGAAGGGTATGCCGAATCTATTAAGGATGTCTGCAAATACAAGGTTATAGCGGAGATTATCAGCCTGGATACGGATAAAATTGCCGCGGCTGATGAGGTTAGCATGGGCGCGAATGCCCGGCCTTGTCACGGGTATTTCTTCCGGGTAATTCCCTGGGGATTATCGGGCAGAGACCCTTGGTATAGGAGCGGCGATACCTTTGTGATAGCCGCTTATCCGGAAAAACCATCCGGTAAAACATTTGTCGTGGATGCAAGGCGAATCGTTTATTCCAAATCATTAGGCAATCTCAGATACCCAAATACCTGGCAGACTCTTGATGATAAAAATATGGAGACTGACCCGGCCAGGGACGGTTGGGTAACCGAGAAACGATTAGAGTTAGAGGCGGAATTGAAGCAACATCAGGAAGAGATGAAACAGGTAAAGGTTGAGAGAGCGTTTGATGGGTATCTCGAACATGCAAAACAAGTTATGGGCGTGGACTATAAAGGTCGCTACATAGAAGCCATATATGCGTTAAATGAAGCGCTAAAGATAAAAGATGATAACCAGGCAAAAGAACTGCTTAAACAATGCGAATTGCAACAGTCCAAAGAGTTAGAACCCCTTTTAGCGGATGGGAAGAAACTTATGGGTGAAGGCGGATATGAAGAGGCGATAAAAATATTTAATCAGGCTCTGAAGGTAAAGGATGATAACCAGATAAAAGAACTGATTAAACAATGCCAAGGGTTGGTGGAACAGAAAAAACAGCAGGCTCAGGCGCAGAAGGAGTCAGCTGATTTTTTAGAATTTGGGAAAGCACTTATGGATAATCGCGAATATGCAAGGGCAATAGGAACATTTAATAAGGCACTCCAACTCAAGGATGACAATCAGACAAGAGAGCTTATTAAACAATGCGAAGAATTGCTTAAAAAACAGCAACAGCAGAAATAGGAGCAATCGGCGCTGCCACGGGACAGCGCCGAATAATTATGGGGAAGACAACCTATCTTATTGCACGCCGAGCAGTTCCACCTCGAATACAAGCGTGGAGTTGGGCGGAATAGTACTGCCCGCGCCGCGCGAGCCGTAACCGAGTTGAGACGGGATAATCAGCTTGCGCTTGCCGCCGATTTTCATTCCGGCCACGCCTTCATCCCATCCGCGGATAACCTGTCCGGCGCCCAAACCGAAACCAAACGGTTCGCCCCGGTCTTTGGAGCTGTCGAACTTGGTGCCGTTGGTCAACCAGCCGGTATAATGCACCGATACATTCATGCCCGGTTTTGCCTCGGCGCCTGTACCAACGGTCAGGTCGATGTATTTCAGTCCGGACGGGGTGGCGATTTCGGCCGGGTTCTTGCTAGCATTGCTGTTCTCCATAGGGATTGTCTCCTCTCCGCAGCCGGATACGAGAAGGGACGCCATCAAAATCCCGTAAACGGCCGTCAGTTTGATCAGATTATTCATATAGTTACTCCTTTCTGGGCGTAAATTTATTATATCAAACGGATGCAGTCAAATTAAATAATACTTATTTTAGCCGGGAATATAAGATTTACTATTGACAAAATTAGGCCGGTTGTTATACTGCCATCTCCCGGAAAGAACTGTATTTTAATATTTTGGAGGGAGGTGACAAATAATGTTAAAGATAGAAATCGGTAAGACGGCGGGCGAGATGTGGAAATTCCTGGGCAAAAACGGCAAGACGCCGCTGTCAACAATATCCCAGGAAATGAAACTGAAACCGGACATTACGACGATGGCAATCGGCTGGCTGGCCAGGGAGAATAAAATCAACGTCCAGCGCGAAGGCAAGTCGGTATCCGCAGCCCTGAATGACACCGAGGCGAAGGTTTACAAGCAGGTCCAGAAGTAAACCCGCAGATGGCAAGAATTTAACTTTTACGGCTAAGAAGTTTTTTCTATGGCGCGATAGGCCGAATCCAACAGGAATTCCAACTGCCGGTTTGTGATACTCAGCGGCGGTATCAGGACAATCACATCACCCAAGGGGCGCAGGATTATCCCGAACTTGCGGGCTTCAAGGATAACCCTGTGCCCCATTCTAATTTCATACGGATAAGGTTCTTTGGTTTTTTTGCTCCTGACCAATTCGATGCCAGCCATAAACCCGCACTGCCTGATATCTCCGACATTCGGCAGGTTATGGAATTTTTCAAGGCGTTCCTTGAGCCGGCGTATTTTGAGTTGAAGCCGCCGGATGGTTTGCTCTTGGCGGAATATTTCCAGGTTAGCCAGTGCGGCGGCGCAAGCCAGCGGGTTGCCGGTATATGTATGCCCGTGGAAGAAAGTCTTTTTGTCTTCAGCCCGGCCCAGGAAGGCGTTGAATATTTTTTCGGTGGTAATGGTCGCGGCCAGAGGCAAGTAGCCTCCGGTGATGCCCTTGGCCACGGTCATGATATCGGGCCGGATAGATTCGTGTTCGCAGGCGAACATCCGTCCGGTCCGTCCGAACCCGGTGGCTACTTCGTCGGTGACAAGGAGTATGTTATGTTCGGTGCACAGCCGGCGAAGCCGTTTAAGAAATCCGACCGGTTGGGTAATCATTCCGGCCGCGCCCTGAATCAGGGGTTCGATAACCACCGCGGCTAATTCCCGGCAATGTTTCTTGATTAGTTGTTCCGCTGCGGCCAGGCAGGATATTTTACAGGTAGTTCTTTCCAGCTTCAGCGGGCACCTGTAACAGTACGGCGCCAGCGCCCGGATAGTCCGGAAAAGCATGGGTTTATATGCCGCGTGGAACAGGTCCATCCCGCCCAGGCTGACCGAACCGATGGTGTCGCCGTGATAGGCATTGGCAAAGGTAAGAAATTTGGTTTTGCGGGCATTAACTTTATGGTTGCCGGGCGCCTGCTGCCAGAACTGGAATGCCATTTTTAGGGCGATTTCCACGGCCGTGGAGCCGCTGTCGGAATAAAATACACGGGTCAGGCCTTGGGGCGCGATGCCGATAAGCTGTCGGGCCAGTTCGATGGCCGGGATATTAGCCAGCCCAAGCATGGTGGAATGGGCGACCCGGCCGAGCTGACGGCGGATAGCGTTGTTTATTTCTGGCCGGCCGTGCCCATGGACGTTGCACCAGAGCGAAGATACGCCATCCAGATATGCCCGGTTATCGGTATCATAAAGATAATTGCCCTTGGCCCGGCTGATTACCAAAATATCATCAGACATCCAATCCTTCATCTGGGTGAACGGGTGCCAGAGATATTTTTTGTCGAGTCTTGACAACTCCCGAACGCGGTTATTCATATAATAAATTTAACTATAACTTTTTTATTACCGATGTCAAATAAGCGGCGTAGTGTTTCTATACTCTGGCAGTATCCTTCACAGACTGCCGAACTATTAATCGAAAGGTGCTTGATGAAAGTCCTTAAATTCGGCGGCGCCAGCCTGAAAAACCCGGCCGCTTTCCGCGACGTAGCCAGGATAATCATCAATACACGCGATGAAAAAGCGGTAGTGCTTTCGGCGCTTAACGGCGTGACGGACAGCCTGATTGGCTTCATCAGGATTATTTCAAGGAAGCCCCAAAACGAGGCGCTGATAAAAAGATTTGTCCGTAAGCTGAAAGACCGGCATCTTAATATACTGGAAAATGCGGTGGGAAAAAGAGCCATAAGGGCTGAAACTATCCGGGCGCTAAACCTTAACCTGTCTAAATTGGAGCGGCTTTTCTACGGAATCAGTTACATAGAAGAAGTCAGCAACCGGAGCCGTGATTTTATCATCAGTTTCGGCGAACGGCTGATTGTCCTGGTAATGGCTGATGTGCTTCACAGCATGGGTGCAAAGACCGAGCCGCTGGAGACCGATAAAATCGGCCTCATTACAGACGGTGATTTCGGCAAG
Organism: Planctomycetota bacterium; assembly: GCA_043808305.1. Classification (GTDB taxonomy): domain Bacteria; phylum Planctomycetota; class MHYJ01; order JACQXL01; family JACQXL01; genus JBBAAP01. The sequence goes on from JAZDFB010000123.1 coordinate 25,104, forward strand.
GCATCGGCAATCCTACCTTTGACTACCAATAATTTAAGACAGAATCTCACGCCTCTTATAAAAAAAGGCGTAACCCCGCTGATAACCGGATTCTTCGGCTGTGACCGGCACCAACGCACCACCACCTTTGGACGGGGTGGGAGCGATTATAGCGCCTCTGTTGTGGCTTACGCCCTTGATGCCGACCAGCTGGAAATATGGAAAGACGTTAATGGTTTTATGAGCGTCAGCCCGAAGATAGTCCGGAGCGGGTACCTTATAGATGTTCTTTCTTATGACGAAGCGGCCGAGCTGGCGTATTTCGGCGCCGAGATACTTCATCCGCGGATGGTCGAGCCGGCGATGCTGAAGAAAATTCCGATAATTATCCGAAATACATTCAATCCCAAGCATAAAGGCACGGCTATCGTGGCCGAAGGATACGAAAGAAAAGGAATCGTCAAAGGCATTGCTTACGACAGGAATATTGCTATCCTGAAAATCCACGGGGCCGGCGTAGGCTACAAGCCGGGTGTCCTGCAGGACATTACTTCAAGTATTGCCAACTGCGGGCTTAATATCAAGTCAGTCATAACATCCCAGACCTGTATAAACATATTGCTGGCCAAAGATGATTTGGAACAAGCCTATAAATCCCTATCAAAGGCCCACGTTAACATTATTGAGCATCTTGAGAAAGTAAGAGGCATTGCGCTGATTGGGATAGTTGGTGAAGGGCTGGTTAAAGCCAAAGGGTTGGCAGCGCAGGTTTTCAAGGCGGTGGCTGATGAAGGTGTGAACGTGGAAGTAATTTCAGCCGGGGCATCTTCGGTGGCATATTATTTCATCATCAAAGATAAATTCCTGAAGCGCGCGGTCCGGGCTATTTATCAGCAGTTCTTCGATTAGCTTTCCGGAAAGCCGCGTATTTCAATTTGACATTTCATGGACGGGTATTTTTGTTGACTTTTCAAGTCTATTATAGCAATAATATCAGGATAGATGAAAGACAAAACCGTTAATTCAAGCGATAAACTCCAGCTCGAAATCCCCCTAAAACATAAAGCCCTTTTTGATGTTCTTAACAATCTGTCTGTTTGCGTGGTGGTGCTAAACAGGAAAGGGGAAATAGTGCTTTTTAATAAGGCGGCCCAACAACTAACCGGGTATTCGCTGGATAACCTGAAAGGCAAGCCAATCTGGAGCGAATTTACGCCGCCGGACGAAATAGAAAAAGTAAAGGCTATGTTCGTCGGGCTGAAAAATGCTAAGTCTATCGAACCTATGGAACGGGTTTGGAAATCCAAGACTGGCCAGGATCGTTGGATCCGCTGGTCCGCCAACATCATATTAAATGACTCTAATGAAGTGGAATATATCATCGGCACCGGCATAGATTTGACCAGCCAGAAAGAAGCGGAAAATACCCTTAGAAATAATGAAACTTTTTTAAATAGTGTATTTTCCAGCATTCAGGATGGTGTCAGTGTCCTTGATAACGATTATAATATACTTAAAGTAAACCGCTCTATGGAAAAGTGGTACGAACACGCTATGCCGCTGGTCGGTAAAAAGTGCTACCAAGCCTATCACTTAAGAGAAAAACCGTGCGAGATATGCCCGACTCGTAAAACATTGGAAACTAACCAGCCCGCTTTCGAGGTTGTCCCCAAAACCGGACTGAAAGGCAAGATTGTCGGTTGGCAGGGGTTGTATACATTTCCTCTAATGAATAATGTGACCAGTAAGCAGCTGGGGGTTATTGAATACGTCCGGGATATCTCAAAAGAGAAGCAGGTCGAAGAAGACCTGAAAGAAAGCGAAGAGAAATATCGAACCATTATTGAAAACGCCAATGATATTATTTGGACGCTGGATATCAACGGGAATTTTACATTTGCCAACCGGCAGGCCGAAATAACCACCGGGCATAACTTAGAAAGCTGGATAGGAAAATCTTTTACTCCATTGGTGCATCCGAACGATGTAACTATAGTTAATGAAACAGCAGAAAAAGTATTGGCCGGCGAATCGCAACAACTCACGATCAGGCTTTATAACCGGAATGGGGTGCTAATAACTGCGGCTATTAATGCCGCTCCAATTTATAAAAAAGGAGTTGTCGCTGGGATGGTGTGCTTTGGACGCGATATTACAGCCCGAAAAATGATGGAAGACGCCTTGCATCAGAGCGAAAAACGTTATCGGATTCTGGCTGAAACCGCCCAGGATATCATATTTATTGTTGATTACAACGGCGTTGTTCAGTATGTCAACACCTGCGCAGCCAATGTGCTCCGAAAAAATCAGGCAGAGCTTATCGGCAAAAATATCGGGGATTTATTCCCGGTTGAAACAGGCAGCAGGTTTAAAACAAATATTCAAAAAGTATTTGACAGCGGCCAACCATTGTATATCCGGGACCAAACGAAATATCCAACCGGAGAAGTGTGGTTGGGCAGTTGGTTGGCTCCGATCAAGAATGCATCCAAAAATGTAACATCGGTTATGGGCATTTCAAGGGATGTTACCAAACAAAAACAAGTAGAAGATGCATTGTATGAAAGCGAGTCAAAATACCGCAATTTGGTGGAAAATATACAGGATGGAATTTTTGTTATCCAGGATACCAAGACACAATTTGTCAATGATGCTTTTGTTAAAATGTTCGGATATCCAGTAGAGGAAATTATTGGTTCTGATTTCAGAAAGTTTATTGCGCCGGAAGATGTGGCTACCGTTGAAGAACGTTATTTCAAAAGGCAATCCGGTGAAAAAATACCGAAAGAATACGACTTCCGAATTATACACAAAGACGGCAAAACTAAGGTGCCGGTCAACTTAACCGTAGGGATTATTACTTACAAAAACCGGGTCGCCACTATGGGCACCCTTAAAGATATTACTGCACACAAATTGGCAGAAGCGGCGTTAAAACAAAGTTTAAACCAAACACAAAAAACTTTAAAGGGGATTGTTAACACTCTTTCTTTTATTGCCGAAAAAAGAGACCCTTATACCGCGGGCCATCAATTCAATACGGCGCGTCTGGCCGAAGCCATAGCCAAGGAAATGAACCTGCCCGAGGAAAAGATAGAGTGTATCAGGATTGCGGCAATCCTTCATGATATCGGAAAAATATCCGTCCCGGCGGAAATTCTCAGTAAACCGGGGAAATTAACTGAAACCGAATTAGATATCATTAAAATACATCCTCAAAGCGGGTTTGAAATATTGCAGAATATCGAGTTCCCCTGGCCGATTGCCCAGGTTATCCACCAACATCATGAACGCCTGAATGGCTCGGGGTACCCGCTTGGTATTTCAGGTAAAGATATTCTTATTGAATCGAAAATATTGGGCGTTGCTGACGTAGTTGAGTCTATGGCCCTCGAGCGCCCATACCGAGCTGTCAAAGGGCTGAATGCGGCACTTGATGAAATAACTAATAATAAAGGCCTGCTTTATGATTCCGAAGCGGTTGATGCTTGTGTTAGGCTGTTTAAGGAAAAAGGTTTTAAGCTAGGATAATTAATAATCAATTGATAGTTCCTCTATCAAAATTAAAACCTGATATCAGGGCTGTTTTTGCCGCAGTTCTGGAATCCGCCAATCCTTATAAATCTATCCTGAAATGTCTGAAGAGGAAAGGACGTATTCTGCGAGCCGGTAAATACGGCTACAACCTTTCTTGTTTCCATCATATCTATGTGTTCGGCGCTGGTAAAGCCGCCTTGTTGATGGCTCAAGCTGCGAAGAAAGTCCTCGGTCGCTACCTGGCCGGCGGTATCGTATGCATCCCGGATAATTATCCGATAAAAACGGCCCTGAATAAAATAAAGATACGCGTTGCGGCTCATCCCATACCAAACAAATCAAGCCAGCAGGCGGCTCTTGGTGTGAGAGAAATGCTAAAAACCGCGTCAACAAACGATTTTGTTATCTATCTTGCCTCTGGCGGCGGTTCATCTTTGCTCGTACTTCCGGCACCCGGCATCACATTGAAAGATTTACAGCAGTTAACCGGCCTGTTACTGAAGTCCGGAGCCAGTCTAAATGAGATGAATACCGTTCGCAAACATATTGATATGGTCAAAGGCGGCTGGTTAGCTCGTCATGCTTATCCGGCATCTCTGCTTACCCTGGTTTTATCCGATGTCGTTGGCGACAAAATTGAAATGGTTTCTTCGGGTCCGACTCTGCCGGATACGTCCACGTTTAAAGACGCGCACAATATCCTGATGAAATATGGTCTCGGGCGTAAAATACCCCGTTCAATAAGAGAAAGAATAAAATCCGGATTGATAGGAGGAGTCTCCGATACTCCCAAACCGGGGGATATTTGTTTCTTGAGAAATCAAGCGGTTCTCATAGGCACAAACAGGCTTGCTTTAGAATCCGCTCGGAGTAAGGCGGAATCACTCGGTTATCATGCCATAGTTTTGCCTCTGGCTGTTACCGGTGAGGCGTGTGTCGCGGCTTACATCAATGCCGGGAAAGCTGTGCAACTGGCCAAAAGAAGGATCAAACCCTTGCTTATTATTTCCGGTGGCGAAACAACTGTTAGTGTCAAAGGTAGCGGCATCGGCGGCCGGAACCAGGAATACGCACTGGCTTTTGCCATCAGGATGAAAGAGCTCAATTTCCGTAACTTTGTCTGCTTGAGCTGCAGCACTGATGGTATAGATAATGTAAAGGGAGTTGCCGGCGCTATTGTTGACGGCACATCAATTGATAAAGCTGTCGCCAAAGGCCTGAATCCGAACAGTCTTTTAAAGAATAATAATTCTTATCGTTTTCACAAGGCTATCAACTCGCTCGTAAAAACTGGCCCGACCGGCACGAATGTGAACGATATCCAGATTACAGCTGTCTGGTAGATATCAAATCATCTATTTTTCTTGCTTTTATCCTAGATTTTCTATACTACCCTTTCAATTATTAATATTTGAGAGGAGTAATTTATGTCCGAAGAAAAAGTAATGAATCGTTATTTAGTAGTTGTCGGCGCGGTACTTATTCAACTGGCCTTGGGCGCCATATACGCCTGGTCGGTTTTTACCTCACCGCTCAAAGAAGCCGGTTGGTCTAATTCCGACACGCAGTATGTGTTTTCGGCCGGGCTGGCTTTCTTCGCCGTTGTTATGGTGATAGCCGGCCGTCTTATGCCCAAGATTGGTCCGCGTAAACTGGCTATTTCCGGCGGTATTGTTCTGGGATTAGGTTACCTCTTAGGCGGCTTGGTCGGCGAAATGAGCAAGCCGCTCATCATTCTTTTTATCGGCGTTATCGGGGGCAGCGGCATCGGATTAGCCTATGTCGTTCCCATTGCCGTATGTATGCGTTGGTTCCCGGACAAGAAAGGGCTTATTACCGGTATCGCCGTCGCCGGATTCGGTTTCGGCGCCATGTTATGGGTTAAGCTGGCCAGTGAATGGGGTGGTCTGATTGCCACCTATGGATTGAGCAATACCTTTGCTATTTATGGCATTATTTTCTTCGTCATGGTAATCATCGGCGGTATTTGGATGGTCTTTCCGCCTGCGGGCTGGAAACCGGCCGGATGGCAGCCACCGGCTCCACAGGCGGGCAAGGCCTGCGGCGCAGTTGATTTTACATCCGGTGAAATGCTCAAAACCGGCCAATTCTTTATGATCTTCATCATTTTTGTCTTTAGCGCCGGGGCCGGCCTTATGACCATCGGACTGATGAAGTTATTCCCGACAAAAGCGCTTATGGCGCAGTCGGGCATGAGTGAAGCCGCCGCTAAAGCCGTAGCCGGCACAGCTATGGCAGTTTTTTATTCATTAGCCAACGGATTGGGCCGTATCGTCTGGGGTATCATTTCCGATAAGATCGGGCGCAAACTCTCGATAATTATTATGACTGCCACGCAGGGCGTATTTATGATTCTTTTCCAATGGTTTGCCGGAACCACCGGGCTATTATATCTGGGCGCCACGATGATTGGTTTTAATTTCGGCGGTAACTTCTCATTATTCCCCACTATCTGCGCGGATACCTTCGGCGCCAAATATATCGGCCAGAATTACGGCTGGGTATTTTTAGCCTATGGCATCGGCGGGATTTTTGGGCCGATCCTCGGCGGAAAACTCGGCGACCTCAATAATTTCCCGCTGGCCTTTACTATTTGCGGTGTTCTCTGCTTGGCCGCCGCCGGACTCTCAGCGACGCTAAAGCCGCCCAAGAAAAAAGAAGCCCTGAACCCGCAATAAATTGCGGCTAAACTGAGCCGGCCATTGATTTGCCGGACTCAAAAACTTCCTGCAGGGCGGTGGGATGCTTTTTGATATCACCCTTGTTATCTATGCTCCGGTAAAAACGCTCGCCTTTGTATTCAACATTAATCGTATCAAAGAAATATTTTACGGTTTGCTTAATGCCATCGAAAAGTAATTTGCCCTTTGTTCCGCCGACCGAGATAAAGAACCCCGCCCTTTTCCGCCCCATATCCCACATAAGAATGTGTTTTCTGGCCCAGAGCGCCTGGGTTCGGTCAACCAACGTCTTCGCCTGGGACGGCAGATTACAGAAAAATACCGGCGCCGCCAACACGACAATATCAGCGCTCAAAAGTCTGCTGTAAATCCCTTCCATATCATCATTAAAAATACAATCGCCGGTTTTTAAACAGGCGTTGCACTCGGTGCACGGCTTTATGTTTAAATCACGCATGCATAGCTTTTCGATATGCGCGCCGGGCGCGGCGGATAATGCCCCCCTAAGGAATTCTTCCATTAATATATCCGTGTTCCCGTTCTTGCGAGGACTCCCGTATAATGCCAATATATCCATGGCTATGGTTTATCAATATTTTTGCGGTTAGCAAAAGATATTCATAATAATCTTTCTTGACTTTCCATAGGTTTTTGGTTTAATAATACAATTCGCCAAAAGAAATGGTTTCGATGAGTTACTTTTTTAACGCCGAGGAAATAGGCTCTATCGGCTGGATTATCTTACATATAATAATTATTTCCTTGACTTTTTGGCTTGGCTCTGCTATAAGATTTTAAATTAACAGTATTAATGAAATGAAAGGAGTTAACCAAATGACAAAGAATATTATCAGCGGTCTGGTTGCGGGTCTGGCTTTTAGCCTTGCTATGGGTTGCGGGTCTTCCAGCGTATCTTCCTCATACATTAAGGACACCACCCCGGTTGCAAAATACACGCCGCCTCCGGCTAATATCCAGCTCAAACGCATTGCCATCCTGCCTTTCAAGGATAAAACCACCAACAGCCCCATCAAAGGCGATGTGGGCAGTATGGCCATTGACCAGTTGACCACGCTCCTGGTAAATACCGGCCGGTTTTCCGTTATTGAGCGGGAGCTGCTGGATAAGGTTCTGCAGGAACAAGGTTTGGCCAATAAGGGTATTCTTGACAACGCCACCGCCGCCCAGGTGGGAAAAATTCTGGGCGCCGAGCTGATTTTCACCGGCGCGGTTACCAACTGGGAAGTCAGGGAAGCTAAACAAGGCACTTATGTTTTTATAGTCAGTAGCAGCGAAAGAGCGATTGATATCGACCTGGCTATAGACGGCCGGATTATCAACACCACCACCAGCGAGATAATGTTTGCCGATTCCGGAGAAATCAAACGCCAGGAAAAAATTTCGTCTACATCAATCCTGGGCGGCTCTCCCGGCGGCTATATCAGGCTGGACCAATCCGTAGCCGGCAAACAGCTCAGGCTGGCTCTGGATGACATGCTTTCGAAAATTATCCCTAAAGTGGACGCTAAATTCTCCAAGTAATTTACAATTGCACTAAAGAGGAGGTTTTATGACAGACAGACTGAAACTTGTGATAATGGCCGCTCTTACCATAAGCGCGGTATTAATGCTGGGTTACGGCGGAGCTTGCGGTTTGGATCTGTCTACAAATAATGACGACTCCAGCGGAAGCAGCAACGTGCCTTTACCGGCCCTGGTAACCGCGCCGGTCCCGAATAGCGGGGCAAACAACGTTTTGGTTAACGCGCAGCTTTCCTGGGCCGCGGTCGGCGATGCAACCTCTTACGATGTCTATTTCGGAACAAACAATCCGCCGCCTTTGGTAACAAACGCCGCCGGAACGACCTATAATCCCGGCGCGCTTTCTTACAGCGCCGCATATTACTGGCGGATTAATTCCAAGAATTCCGCCGGGGCAACCACCGGCAACCTCTGGAGTTTCTCAACGGAGGCCGCCCCGCTTCCGTCTCAGGTTACGGCATCTAACCCGGCGGACGGAGCAATCGGCGTCCACACCAACCAGCAGTTAACCTGGACCCCGGCCGGTTATGCGACCTCTTACGACATTTATTTCGGCATAACCAATCCGCCGCCGCTGTTGACAACCACGGTCGGCGCAAATTGCAACCCCGAAACACTGCTCCTAAACACCGTTTATTACTGGCGGGTTGATTCCAAGAATGCTACCGGGACAACAACCGGCGCTATATGGTCTTTCAGCACCGTTGCCGCCAACGGCATTGCCGTCGACCCTTATATCCAGGGACTGCAATTCTTTGAAGACCTCGATAACGACGATGTCAAAGACGCGCTTGAGCAGCTGTCAACCCTTACGGATGCCAACGGCCTGTTCTCATTTGTCAACCAGCTGACTCTGGGCTCGACTATCGCCGTTAATCCCTCCGTAACCGGCACCCACAACGGCGTGGTGTTTACCGGCAAGATTAAAAGGACCGTTGATGCCCTCACCGGCACGCTGGTTACCTCTCCGTTGACAACATTATTGGCAAACGGCTGGACCGAATTGGAGGTCATTAACGTCCTGACCCAGGCCGGACTGACCGGCATTACCGCGGCCGACCTGACAAAAGACCCGATGGAAGGAATAGAACTCCTGGATTACACCACCTTGACAGACACCCATCTTATAAAAATAAGGGCATCCATTGCGATATACTCTTTCCTTTCCGTAATGGACGGTATAATCAATAACGGATTCGCCATATCTTACACGGCATTCACCCAGAATCCTAATGCAATACCGTTGTTGCAACAGATGGTTAGTATGATCAATACCGGCCTTTCGGTGCAGATTCTGGTCCAGATAAAACAGGCTATGGATATCGCCGCAGGATACTTAGCCTTAGTTGGACAACCCCCGCCGCCGCCGGTTACGGCAAGCGATATTATCAAGGCATCAGTCGCGGTGTCGAATTTCATTATTCCCAAGGTTATCGCGGATATTAACTATCTGCCTAATTTAACCCAATGCGCCAACTTGTCCCAAAAACTGGGATTGAGCTTCTATCTTCTCAGGAATAAGAACAACCCGACAATCCAGATGGGAACAACCTTGCACTATCTGCCTTCGGTTGGGACGTTCATTACGTTTATCGTTAATGCCGGCGGCACAGATTCTCAAGGACAATAATCGGCTGTTAGAACCCCGCCTTTGGCGGGAACTTGTCCCGAGTATTTCCGAGGGATAAATTCCGCGAATTACTTTGGCTGTTATGGTGAAATAAGAAAGAGGTCCTATGTTAACAAGGTATAAAACGGCGTTACTCGTGGTTGCTGTTATAGGCGCGGCATTAATGCTCGGCTACGTCGGGGCCTGCGGCAACAGCAAATCAAATAGCGGCGACAGCGGAACTCCTGCACCGGTTGTGGCCGCCACCGGCATTGCCGTCGACCCTTATGTCGAAGGCGTCCAGTTCTTTGAAGACCTCGATAACGACGGTGTCAAAGACGTGCTTGAGCAATTGTCAACCCTTGCAGACGCCAACGGCGTGTTCACATTTGCCAGCCAGCTAACCCTGGGCTCAACCCTCGTCCTTAACCCCGCCGTAACCGGCACCCATAACGGCGTGGCTTTTACCGGCAAGATTAAAAGAACCGTTGATACCATCACCGATACGTTGGTCACCTCGCCCCTGACCACCTTGCTGGCAAACGGCTGGACGGAGTTAGAGGTTGTCAACATCCTGACCCAGGCCGGACTGACCGGCATTACCACGGCCGACATCAAAATGGACCCCATGGCCGGGATAGAAAACCTCGACGCCGCGACCCTGACCGAGGCGCATCTGGTCAAGATTCGCGCCTCCATCGCCATATACTCTTTCCTTTCGGTTATGGACAAGGTCATCACCAGCACGGGCATTACCATCACTTACGATGCTTTTGTGGCCAGCCCGACCGCCATAGCGTTGCTTCAGAATATGGTCACCTCCATCAACAACGGACTGTCCACCCAAATTCTGACTAATATCGATTCCGCCCTGACAGCCGTCAATGCCATAATAACAGGCTTTGGCCAGCCGGCGCTTCCCAAGGTTACGGCCGGCGATGTCATCAGGGCTTCCGTAGCCATCTCTAACTATATTATCCCCAAGGTCTTGGTAAATCTGGCTTACCTGCCCACTCAGCTCGAAGTCACCACCTGGTCGCTCGACCTGGGCAAAAGGTTCTACACCTTAAGAAACAAGACTCATCCGAGCGTTCAGGGCGGGATTACTCGCGGGTCGCTAACAGATATCGGAAATGCCGTAACATTTATAATTAGTAGCTCCGGGACAGTCATTAACCAATAATCTGTTCCGATACAATATGGCTAAATTAATTCGTTATTTTGGTTTATCGTGCCTTTTGGCGATGCTGCTGTTGGGCTGCGCTTCGACCTCAACCAGCACCGGTTATGTCAATGACGACAGCAAGTGCGGCATCTATCCCCCGCCGCCGGCCGCCTTTGCCAAGAAGCGCCTGGCCATAATACCATTCAGCGACAAGACCAACCAGAAATTCACCAAGACTAACCTCGGCTCCCAGGCCGTGGACATCGGCACCACATTGCTCCTGGCCACCGAGCGTTTCACCCTGGTCGAGCGCGAGAAAATGGACGCCCTGCTGTCCGAGCAGAAACTGGTCGGCATAGTTGACCCGGAAACGGCCGCCAAGGCCGGCAAAGCGCTGGGCGCGGACCTGATATTTACCGGGGCGGTGACCGATTTCGAAATCAAGCGCTCCAAGAGCGGCCATCGTTACGGGATTCCCAGCATCGGCAAACTGCCCGCTTTCAGCCTGGGCAATGAAACCCAGGTCCTGGACATATCCATGGCCGTTGACGGCCGGATTATCGAAACCGAAACCGCCAGAGTGATATTCGCCGATTCGGGCGAAATCAAGCGCCAGGAAACAGCCGGGGGCTGGCATTTCGGGCTTCAGGGCGGCGCCGGCTATTCTGAAACAGGAGAAATCAGGATAGACGAATCCGCCGCCGGCAAACAGCTCCGCTTCGCGCTGGACAACCTCATCCAGAAAATGGTGCCCAAAATAGACGCGGCCTACACGGTCCAGCCGCCCGAGCCGCCCAAAGACCTCGAGCCGACCAAAGAACCTGAACCGGCCAAGGAACCCCAGCCGGCCAAGGAACCGGAACAAAACAATAAATAGAAGCGGCGCCAAAGCGCCGGAAAGAAGTGACTTATGAAAAAAGTGTTTATTACCGGTCTGGTTATTGCCGGATTGATAGCCGCCTGGGGATGCGGCAAGTCCGCAGACGGCCCCGCTGATAGGGGCAAATCGGAAAAACCAAATACGGCAACCGAACCCAATAAACCCGCCCAACCCGCGGCCGCAACCTCCAACACCGTTTCGGCAACGGCTACCGCCGAGGTCAAGCTGGAAGTCAAATCGGTCGTAACGTCCCATACCATAACAGATGCCGAAATCGGCCTGAAAGTAAAATGTCCGGTCATGGGTTCCGATATCGTCGTTGATAAGGACACCCTGTCCGCCGAGTACAAAGGCAAAGTATATTACTTTTGCTGTCCCGGCTGCCCGGAAGAGTTCAACAAAAACCCCGAAAAATACGCTATACCGGACGCGTCCGCCACGCCTCCTGAAAAATAGCTTAGAAAGCCTGTCTTATGAAACTACCCACGGCAATTACCTCGCTGGAAATAGTCGGCCTGGCCATACAGTCGGAGTCGGAAGCCATCAAGTTTTACCGCCGGATGAGAAAAGCGGTGCACAATTCCACCGTTAACGACAAGCTCAACTTCCTGATAAACGAAGAGTACAAACACCACCGCGCCCTGAACGAATATTACCGGCATCGGTTCGGCGGCATAACCCTGTCCCGTCCGGACTCATCGCTGGTCCTCAAGCCGTCCGTGCCCAAGGGCCGGATAACCATTTCCATTCTGATTAAAAGCGCCATCAAAACCGAAGCCGAATCTGAAAAATTCTTTCTTGACTCCGTGGCCATCGTCGGCGACGTCCAGGGCACGTTGCTTCTCAGATACCTGGCCAAGTCGGAAAACAGCCACTACCAACTGCTCAAGCAGGAACTGGAAATGATAGAGCAGGGCGTCAAAATAAAGAACATGAAATCGCTCTACCAGATGGATAAAAACGTGCATTTAGGGCCGTAATATTCCTAAGGCGTGAAAGACTGATTCACCGTTCACCCCGTTAGAGGCACGCCTCTAACGGGGCAAGAAGAACTCAAATCCCGACTCCATAGACTCTTTAGACTCCACAAACTATTTAGACTTACTCAATGTACCCCCTAATCCAAATATTGTTAGAACAGAACTGTCCATTCTTATTGATAATAACCCTCACCTTTCTGTCAGCATCAGTCGCCACAATCGCCTCCTTATAGACATTGTTATTTAGGTTAGCGATATTTTGCCAGATGAAGTGGATGGTAGACGAGCCCCAGTCAGTTCCGGCACGGCGGCCATAGACCCACAACTGTTGCTCCAACCCCGACGGCACACTCATAGCGTTAAACTGGATTTCCAGAATCACCGCCTTGACCACCGGCGGTATGAACCCCGGCAGGTCAACTATCTGGTCCACGTTATTGGCCGACTGATCCGTAAAAATCTGCGTCTGGGACTGCAGAAGGGTCAGCATATCTCCCCCGCTGGCGCCTATCCACTGAAAATTAGAACCGGACTCGTTATAGGTCAGCACCGCCCCGTTGCTGGGCGCGTTAGCCGAAGCCAGCTTGGACGGCTTGACGCACGAATCCGCAATCTTGCCGCTGGTCACTGCAAGGTCCGCAATCTTCGTCTCCGAAACCGCCTGGTCGGTAATCTCGTTACCGGTGATTCCCGGTGTAATAGGTCTTGTTATCCCCCCGCCGCTTGGTGTTACATACTTAAACTTACCCGAAGACTGCTCGTAAGTAAGGGCCTGTCCGTCCGTGGGCGTATTGACCGCCGCTAATTTGCTGGGTTTAATACTTGTCTCCGCCAACTTGTCTCCTGTCACTGCTCCGTCCGCTATCTTGGTTGTGGTAACAGAGCTGGAAGCCAGTTTCTCGCCGGTCACATTCAGGTTCTTGATATTATCGTTCTCCACAGCCGCAATGGCAATCTTTGCCCTGGTCACACAGGCATCAGCCAGTTCGGCGCTGGTGACAGCCGGGCTAATCGGCCGGGTGATGGGCGAAGGCGGTATTATCGGCAGAACCAATTTATCCTGCGTGATGGTCTTATCCGCAATCTTGTCGTTGGTTACGCATTTGTCCTTCAACTTGGTTGTGGTCACAGAACCGTCTTTGAGCTCCTTTTCTGTTACATTGCCATCGGCAATCTTATCAGTGGTAACTGCGGACGGTGCAATCCGGGATTCGGTTATCGCATAGGTCGCGATGTTGGCAGTCTTTACTTCATTCGGTTTTAACATATAAAACTTTCCTTAGTGCCAGTTAGCAATTACCCGGTGTCAATCGGGTAAGAGCGTTATCTGGCACTTAGTCCCGCAAGCGTAGCTTGACGGGATAACTCACATTTCATAATTCACCACAAAGACACGAAGTCAACAAAGAATTAAACTTATGTATATCTGTGTTTATCTGTGGTTGCATTTTGTTCTATTTCCATAATTAACAGTTTCTCTTCAATCTGGAGCCGTCCGGTCTGGGCCTGAAACACCTGTTCCTGCGCCCTTAAGCGGCTAAGTTTGATTTCTGCCCGCTGGATGCTGTTAACTGCCCGGCGGTATGCCGGGTCGTAGACCAGCCTGCAGATAACCTCGCTGTCACGCCTCTGCGGGTCGGGGTAATGGGGTTTGCCTTCAAGTAACTCGTCAAAGACCTTTATAAAAACCGTCGCCCTGAGCTGTTCTACATCGGCCTGCCGCCTGCGTTTAAGGCATTCCAACCGCTGGCGTTCCTTAATAGCCCTTGCCATCTCATTTGAAATAGCTTCTAATTTAACGGCAATCTTCTTAATGCTGTCTTTGAACGCGTAAAACCTGTTACGATTCTGCATATTTTCACCCCCTTTTTGCATTTTTCAGGGCCTTTTTTGAACCAAATCCTAAGCCCGAAAAACTCATTTATAACCCCGTTATACCCCCATTGTAATGGGGGTTTCGGAGGGGTAGCCCCTACCCCCCCTCCCCCCCGGCCATACCAGAACTTACTTTGCCCTTAATCCCAGATACCCTATATACGGACAGGTGTTTGTTCTAAACATAATAAGTAGTTGTCCCGGGCTTACGGCCAGCCACTCCGCACCGGCAGGAGTGGCTCCCGCATAGAAACCGATACTACCCTATGGAGTAGATATCTGCACCTCCATATACTTGCGGCCGTCTATGGTGACCCAATCGCAGTGGGATACCCCGGCCGTAGCGAAGGGGCTGTAGGTTGCAGACTGCAGACCGGCAATAATCGCATTGTTCTTATCATTTTCCGCGGTTATTACAGTTGAATCCCAGTCCGCCTGGACCAGGATTATTCCGCTCTGGATAAGCCGCTGGGCTAAAGCGGCTTTGAGCGCTGCCTTGGACACCGCTACATTAAGCGGGCCTCCGGCCAGAATCTCATCATCGCCTCGGAGATGACGCAGAACCGTCTTATCTCCGGTGATGAACGAAACCACCAGCCCGACCAGTCCCTTGCCCAACTCGGCAACGGCTCCGGTAAATGCCAGTACTTGCCCCATTTGCATGGAGTAAACTTCGTTCTTGGCGTCAACGGCCTCTCGGAACCTCTTATTGACCTCTCCGTTGACATCCTCGAACATATGGCTTACCGATGCCAGATACTTCTGGTAGGAGTTCATTGCCTTGAACGCCTGTTTCCGCACGATTTCATCTCTGGTCAAATCCGACTTAGAGACGAAGGTGCCATCCATAACCGGCGCATAGCCCGCAGAGGATGGACCGGCTATTTTGGTCTTATAGTCCATCTCATTCCCGATAACTAGTTCCGATTTTTCCTTAATGATGTCGGACACTGCCTTCATCACCCGTGCCCTTTGCTCCACCATCAAGGGCGGCGCCTCGCTTAAAGCCGAGGGCACCATTAATCTTGCCTTAGCAACTATACCCATGTTAAAAACCCTCCTTAACCTGTTAGAACTATGACGCAATAGGCGCCATTGAGTTCTAACGAGGTTTTCATTGGCCGTTTATGTTAATTTGTTACAATTACCGACTGGTAAACGGCTTTAAACCAGCTTGGCAAAACGGCAAGAAACACCGGGCGGGTTTGGATGGTTCGCGCATCCGCCCCCCACGAACCCCAGCATTTTTTTTAACCGCTAAAATTCTTTCATATAGTATATAACAATAAAACTAAATTTTTTTATGAATTCTGGAAAATCCTGGAAAATATTTTATATTTATTTTTGAGCCCCTCTTTTTCATATAATGTATATAAGCGAAAAACAGATTTTGTTCAGGAATTCCGTATTTTTTTGCTAAATTTATGAAAATTATTCAAAAAGCAGCTAAATAGTTACGTTTTTAGGTTTATCAGGGGGAAGGGGTGGAATATAGGGGGTAGGTAAAAAAGAATAGCTTTGTGCCTCAATACAAGTTAAAATCGTTTTGGGGACAAAAAGAGGGTTATTTTGGATTCGTCGGCGCAGATTATGTTCCGGAAAATCCTATTAAGTTGTTCCGCATACTTTATTTGCCCATACTTCTATTTGGTCTTCGGAAAGGACAACGATGCGCGTTTTAGATTTCGTATCATTAACATACCTTCTGACTCTGTCTACTGCTTCCGTAGGAACTACAATTATGCCGACCAACGGCGAGAGAGAATCAATATTAGCAATACTTCCTTTAATGTGTTTAGCGCCTTTGGCGCTTGATTTACCCTCTAATTCAAAACCAACGAAAGGAATTAAGGGAATAGTATAGCCTCTTGATTGAGGTTTTTCGATTTCAAAATGCTCTAATTTTATTCTGTTGTCAAACCAGACTAAATCAGGCCACCCGGAATCTACCGCGCCGAATTCCGTATGCACATCAAACTTCAGCTTTTCTCCAAGCTTTATTATCTTTTCTTTAACTTCTTTTGTTTGCATTATTATATCCTTTCTGTTTTTAAATTATGTCAAAATCACTGTCCAATTTTGGTTGGGGTCAATCTATTAGTAGTTGTCCCATCGCCTAATTGACCCGTGCTATTACATCCCCAGGCATAGAGTGAGCCGTCGGTCTTGAGTCCGATGGTGTATCTAAAACCAGCGGCAATGGCTGACCAGTTGGCCGCAGTACCAATGTGGGTCGGGGTCCAGCTACCATTTAATGTTCCATCACCCAATGCACCACCGTTCCCGTCGCCCCAGGCCCAGAGAGAACCATCGGTCTTTATGGCGATGGTGTGAGAGGCACCACAAGCAATTTTAGCCCCAGCCCAGCCTGTAGCACTGATAAGGGTCGGGGTATATCTATCAGTTAGTGACCCATCACCTAATTGACCAGAATAGTTCTTTCCCCAAGCATAGAGAGAGCCGTTGGTCTTTATGGCAACGGTGTGGCTCTCTCCACAAGCAATGGTCGCCCCCAGCCAGCCTGTTGCGCTGATAAGTTTTGGGATGTGGCTCTGATTATTTGTTGTCCCGTCGCCGAATTCACCATACTGGTCATTAACTCCCCAGGCCCAGAGAGAACCATCGGTCTTTATGGCGATGGTGTGAGAGGCAGCACAGGCAATTTTAGCCCCGGCCCAACCTGTAGCGCTGATAAGCGTCGGAGTATTTTTAAGATTGCCATAGCCACTTGTCCCATCGCCTAATTGACCATTGTCATTATTACCCCAGGCCCAGAGCGAACCATCAGCCTTTATGGCAATGGTCTGGTTATCTCCACAGGCAATGGTCGCTCCAGCCCAGCCTGTAGCACTGATAAGAGTCGGGGTATGTTTATCCGTATTGGTTCCATCGCCTAATTGACCCGCGATGTTATCTCCCCAAGCCCAGATAGAACCATCGGTCTTCAGGGCAATAGTATAGCCATCATGGTTGCCATTCCAGCCCCCGGCGGCAATGGCTGACCAGTTGGTCTCAGTACCAATACGGGTCGGGACATTCTTATCTGCAGTTGTCCCATCACCTAATTGACCATATCCATTACTTCCCCAAGCCCAGAGTGAACTGTCGGTCTTGATGGCTAAGGTGTGAAACGGACCAACAGCCACCTGCGCCCAACGGGTAGTATCACCAGAAGTTTCATTAGGATATGAACTATTACCAGTAGAGTTATAAGCCCTGATGCGGTAATAATAAATGGTATTTATAGTAAGTCCTGTATTGGTATAAGCGGTTGTATTTGCAGTAACGGTAATAATCTGGGCGTAGGTTCCGCCTGAGCCAGTTTTCTGTTCTATCTTAAAACCGTCTTCAGCATTAGAATTATCTACCCAGGTTAGAGCTATCGCGGTAGACGAAAGAACCAACGCATTTAGAGATAAAGGAGTATTAAGTAGAGTAATTGATGATGATTCATTAGAATAGGCGCTATCATCATTTCCGTTATACGCCCTTACGCGATAGTAATAAGTGGTGTTTTCTGCCAAACCGGTATTGGAATATGCGCTGACATTAGCGCCGACAGTAGCAATCTGTGAGTATGTACCAATTGAACCAGTCTTACACTCTATCTTGAATCCACTCTCATTGCCAGAGTTATCCGTCCAAGCCAAATCTATTTGGGATGACGATACCACTGTTGCTGTAAGATTAGTAGGTTCGTTAAGGGGTATAACATCTGACGCCTCGTTGGAATATGCGGAATTGGTATTTGCATTATACGCCCGCACTCTATAATAATAGGTCGCACCGTCTACCAAACCAGTATTAGAATATGCACTAATATTAGCGTTGACAGTAGCAATCTGGCTATAGGTTCCGCCTAAACCAGTCTTGCGCTCTATTTTATAACCGGTTTCATTATCGGTGTTATCTGTCCAAGTAAGGTTAATCTGGGACGAGGAAATAACCGCAACATTCAGCGATGACGGTGGAGTTAGTGTTGTTGTGGCGGATATTACGTTTGTATAGGCGGTTTCCTCTGCTGATTTATACGCCTTAACCCGATAAGAATAAACGGTTCCTTCAATTAATCCGGTATCGGAATAGGTATTGATATTCGCGCCGACGGTTGCGATAAGGCTGTAACCACTGCCGGAATCGCGCTCTATTTTATAGCCGTCCTCTGACAGAGAGTTATCAATCCAGGAAATATTAATCTGGATTGCTAATACAGATGTTGTATTTAATGCCGATGGTGCGCTAAACGGTATGTCAGCTGATGCCTCGTTGGAATACGTACTATAGCCGTTGGCATTATAAGCCCGGACCCGATAATAGTATGTTGATCCATCCATTACATTATCAGAATAACTTTGGGTATTGGCAGCGACACTGGTAATCTCAGCATAAGTCCCGCTTGCATCGGTTTTACGTTCTATTTTGAATGACTCTTCGTTATTAGAATTATCATTCCAGGACAGATTGATACCGGTAGCCGATATTGCGGTAGCGGCTAATCCCGTAGCCGCATTATTAGGAAGTACCCCGCTGCTGCCGCTTGAGTCGCCGCCGCCCCCGCCGCCGCAACCGCCGTAATTGAAACTCGTTACATAAACTACAAATGCCAGAACCACAATAAACCACAATATTCTCTTTTTCATATTATTCTCCTTGGGGGTATGTTCCTCTCTCCCCCTACCCCCAATTAATCTATTCCGGCTAAATTCTGTCAAGCTATATATATAATAAAATACATAATATTTTAATGAATTAAATTACACATTAAATTCACCTGAAATAAGGGATTTTAGCGCAAAAGGGTATTAGAAAGGGGGTAAATAAGTATGACAGAAGTTGTAAAATTTACCGAGTTATTAGGCAGGCGCATCAGGGCAATCCGCAAGGAAATGAAGCTCAAGCGGGCTGAATTCGCCCGCCTGGTCGGGATGTCTATGGAGGCTATCGGCCTAATAGAGCGAGGCGAGGTCGCGCCGCGTATAGATACCCTTCATAAAATAGCCGTCAGCCTCAATATCCCGCTGGCCAAACTGCTTGATTTAGGCAAGGATATCGCCCCAAAATTTACCAGCGGCGCGCTTTCGTCATTCAACCTTTACCTTAAAACCAAATCTCCGGAGCAGGTTAAGATGATTCGCAACATTGCCCAGAATATCTTTGACCATACCACCCCATCCCGGAAGAAATAACATATCCTGATTGCATCAGTCTATAACTAACTGCCACTAGCCCAGTGCAAATATCACTAAGCCTGTTTTTTGCACTGGATAACGTGGCAGTACGTCGCTATGCTCCTACTGCCACTAACTTTTCTTGACACCGGCATAAAATTATGCTACAAACTAAATATCTTATGGCAAAATGGCAATGCAAAACCTGCGGATATGTTTATGACCCGGCCCAAGGCGACACGGACCATAATATCGGGCCGGGTACGCCATTCGAAAGCTTGCCCAATGACTGGGTCTGCCCGGTGTGCGGCTCGGCTAAGGACCAATTCGAAAAGTTATAGCCACGAAGGCACAAAGGAAATAATAACTTATTCATCAACTGCCGAAGTATAATTCTTAGCGACTTAGTGTCTTAGTGGCAAGTTTTATACTTTATAGAAAGGGGTAACCGGTATGAAGAAATGGGTTTGTGGGACCTGCGGTTATGTCTGGGATGGCGAGAACCCGCCGGATAAATGCCCTAAGTGCGGCGCCACCAAGGATAAGTTCAGCTTGATACCGGATGATAAGGCAAAACTGATTGACCGGTCGCGCCTGACTAACGACCTGCATATAAAAATAGAAACCAGGCTGAACAAGATCATCAAGCTGACCGACAAAGGCATTAATGATAACCTTGACCCCGGATGTGTCCTGATATTCAACCAGCTCAAGACCGACGCGACCTTTGCCAAACAAAAGATTAAAGCCGAAATCCAGGGCCATATCAGCAAGGGTAAATGGGGTTAGAACTAATACGGATTGTGAATAAATGAATTTATCCCGTCAAGCTGAGCTTGCGGGATCTCCCGTTGAGTAGAAGCGGGATAAGGGACACTAACTCGATGAGCTCGAAGTGTCCCTTATCCCGCTTCAGGCGGGGCTCTAACTGGCACTAAGAGAGGACAAAATATGATAAGAAAAGCATCTCAGCAAATGGTCGATTTGCTGAACAAGGCCGTGGCCCGGGAAATGCAGGTATCAATCCAGTATATGTGGCAGCACATACTTTGGAGCGGTGTGAAACACTTCGCCGTTAAGGATACCTTCAAGGATATCGCCGTTGAGGAAATGAAGCATACCGAGCAAATCGCCGAGCGGTTGTTCTATCTGGGCGGCATGCCGACCACCAAGCCGGAACCGATATTCGTCGGCAAGACCTTAAAAGAGATGATTGCCCGCGACGTTAAGGATGAGGAGGGCGCTATCACCCTTTATAACCAGATTATCAAACAGGCTGCCAAGGAAAACGACGAGGTTACCAAGCAGTTGTTCAGGAATATCCTGAGCGACGAGGAAGACCACCACGATACCTTTATCAGCCTGCTTGAGGAGATTTAATATCTAGATTAAACTACTGAGAACTCTGAGAACACTGGAATTTGGAATTAATTGTGTTTTGTCCCGACAAGCAAAGCTGTAGGGATCTTCCGCCGAAGGCGGATCCGCCTCTGGCGGAAAGTGGCACTAACTAAAATGTGCTGATGTTGGAATTTGTACTTGGGCTGTTGAAGCGAAGCGACTTACAGCCCAGTATAGTTGGCAGTAATTCGTTACACTCAAACTGCCAAACTAAGATTTGGAATTTAATTGTGTTTTGTCCCGACGGAATCCCGCATAAGTGCGGGATTTCGCTGCGGCTCAATAGTCGGGATCTCCCGTCAGAATAGACGGGATAAGAACCACTAACTCACTATGTTCGAAGTGGTTCTAATAAGTCGCACTAACTAAAATGTGCTGATGTTGGAATTTGTAATTTGGAATTTGAAATTTAAGGATTGGAGGTGATTACTATGTGCGGATGTGGATGCAACAAACCTAAGGCCAAAGCTAAAGCCAAAGCCAAAAAAGGCAAGAAGAAATAACTCCATGGCAGATTATTCCATACCCTGGCAGTTTGAGTGTAACGAATTGCTACCAGGTATAGTCGGCTGCAACTTCACAGGCAGCCGAACTATCAAAATAGGGGGCGAGGCAGGGCAGGGGCTTCAGAGTGTCGAGTATATCCTGGCCAAAACCTTCTGCTCTGCCGGCTATCATATTTTTACCATCCAGGATTATGAATCGCGCGTCCGGGGCGGGCATTCTTCGTTATTCCTAGCCACCTGATATTTATAAATTATGCTGGAAACATTCGCTTCGTTCAGCCCGATGACACAGGTCCTTATTGCCACGGCATTTACTTGGGGCATGACTGCCTTGGGCGCATCGCTGGTCTTTGTCACCAAAGGCGTCAACCGTCAATTCATGAACGGAATGCTCGGGTTCGCGGCCGGTGTAATGATTGCGGCCAGCATCTGGTCGCTGCTCGACCCGGCTATCCAAATATCGCGGGGCGGGCCTTTGCCGGCCTGGCTGCCGGCCGCCGTCGGTTTTACGGCCGGAGTTTTGGCTATAGCGTCGATTGACCGGATTCTGCCGCATCTGCATCTTGGTCTGCCCGCCGTCAAAGCCGAAGGCATCAAGACTCAATGGCGACAGAGCGTTTTGCTGATGCTGGCCATAACCCTGCATAACTTCCCCGAAGGTCTGGCTATCGGCGTGGTCTTTGGCGGCATCGCCTCTGGTGCGCCGGCCGCCGCATTGCCCGTAGCACTGGTATTGACACTCGGGCTGGGCATCCAAAACATACCCGAAGGCATGGCCATATCATTCCCGTTGAACCGCGAAGGCATGTCGCGGTTCCGAAGCTTTTGGTATGGCCAGCTCTCGGCTTTGACCGAGCCGCTGGGCGGCGTCGTCGGCGTGATAGCCGTGGTTATGGTTCACTCCATCCTGCCCTATGCATTCGGGTTCGCGGCCGGCGCCATGATGTTCGTAGTCGTCGAAGAGCTTATCCCCGAATCACAACAGGACGACCATCCCGATATCGCCACGCTCGGCACCATGGTAGGATTCCTGGTCATGATGATACTGGATGTGGCATTCACCTAACATAAGCCGATTTCACTTGACCCTGAATAGAATCATTGCTATAAAAAATCTCCACTTGAATCCGACATGCGAAAAGCAGGATTAAATTATTAGCGCCCCGTGTATTTCCACGGGATGATAAGGAGTTTTATTATGTTTAAAGAATTCAAAGAATTCGCTATGCGCGGGAATGTGGTCGACCTGGCCATAGGCGTAATTATCGGCGGCGCCTTCGGCAAGATTATCACCTCGCTGGTCAACGACATTGTCATGCCGCCCATCGGATTGCTTCTGGGGCAGGTGGATTTCTCCAAATTCTATGTCAATCTTTCCGGCGCCAATTACGCCACGCTCAAGGACGCCCAGGCGGCCGGCGCGCCGACCATCAACTACGGATTGTTCATCAACAACATCGTCGACTTCCTGATAGTCGCCTTCGTGGTATTCCTGTTCATCAAGCAGATAAACCGCCTGCACCGGCCGGCGCCGGCCCCGGCCGCGCCGCCGACCAAGGAATGCGGTTATTGCTTCAGCAAGATAGATATCAAGGCCACCCGCTGCCCCAACTGCACCTCGGAACTTCCGGCAACACGTTAACCGATAGTTAATAATCGTGCCCCTTCCAGCGGCGGCCTAACATCAAACGTGGCACCACTTTAATCGGCAAACACTCACTTTCAGCAAATAACATAAAACTTGCCTATTTATTTAATATATGTTAACATTTAATAGATAGTATATAATATATGAAAATAGACAAAGTTACACAGGCGGCCGGCGTTTTAGCCGAATTAATCCCAGGCGTTATCAAAGGCGTGCAAATTGACTTCTTGGCCGAACAGAAAGTCACCAGCCTGCAATTATTGACTCTGGTAGCCATTTCATATTTCAAAGAATGTAAAATGTCCCAGTTGGCCCAGAGCATGAAAATGTCCTATCCCAGGGCGACCGGGGTTGTAGATAGGCTTATTAAGTCATCCCTTGTAAAAAGACAGGCCCTGAACACCGACAGACGAGTCGTTCTTATTTCGCTGGCGCCAAAAGGCCAGAGATTTGTCGCCGAGTTCAAGAAAATGGTCCAAGCCAGGTGGCGGCAAATTCTTATAAACCTGGAAGAAAAAGATATAGACACCTTCCTGAAACTGCTTAACAATATATCCAGAAAAATGGAGGAAAACGAATAATATGAATAAAAAGTTATTGATACCAATTATCATCGCGGTCGGCCTGGTTGCCTGGCTGGTAAGCCTGCTGGCCAAAAATCATTCCGAGGATGTAATCCTTGTTTCCGGCACTATTGAAGCCACCGAGGTCCATCTGTCATTCCAGGCCGGCGGGAAAATCAAGGAAATATACAAAGAAGAAGGCACAACCGCCAAGCCCGGCGAGATTTTAGCCCGGCTGGACAAAGAAGAATTCCTGAAAATAAAGAACCAGGCGGAGCTGTTATTGCAGGAAGCAAAGTTCAACCGCGAACGGCTTAGCCAGGATTATAACCGGGTCGAGGGCCTCTTCCAGTCCGGCGCTGTGTCGGCCCAGCAAAAAGATACGCTCAAAACTAATTTAGAGGTAGCTAAACTGAAAGAACAGTCCCTCCAGTCCGGCCTAGATTTAGCCGTGCTGAAATTGGGCTATACCGACCTGGTTTCGCCGATTGGCGGCATGGTCACCGTAAAAAGCGCCGAAGCCGGCGAAATCGTCCAGGCCGGAGCCGCCATCTTGACGGTTGCGAACCTGACTAACATCTGGGTTACAGGATACATCAAGGAACCGGACCTGGGCCGGGTAAAACTCAATCAGAAAGCGCAGGTTAAGACAGACAGTTATCCCGGTAAGGATTATCCCGGTTATGTTTCCTTTATTGCCTCCGAGTCCGAATTTACCCCCAAGCAAATCCAGACCGCCGAAGAACGGGTTAACCGGGTTTACCGGATAAAAATCTCGCTGGACAATACCGGCCAGGTCTTCAAAACCGGCATGCCGGTGGACGCGTATCTTCTTCCCAATCAGCCATGATTACAATAAAGACCAGAGACCTGACCAAGAAGTTCGGCAATACCACGGCCGTTGATAACCTTAACATCGAAATAGAAGAAGGCTCTATATTCGGGCTGGTCGGCCCGGACGGCGCCGGCAAGACCACCACCATGCGCCTGCTCACCGGCATACTCGAACCCACCGGCGGCGACGCCTGGATAGACGGCCGCCATATCATCAAAGATTCCGAAGCCCTCAAAGAAAACATCGCTTATATGCCCCAGCGTTTCGGGCTGTACGAAGACCTGACCGTCATGGAAAATATCGATTTCTACGCCGACATCTACGGCCTGCCCGCCCAGGACCGCCCGGCCCGGGTCGACCGCCTTCTCCAATTTACCAATCTGGGCGCATTCAAACAGCGTTTAGCCCGCAATCTTTCCGGCGGCATGAAGCAGAAATTGGGGCTAGCCTGCGCCCTGATTCATAAACCCCGCGTCCTCTTCCTGGACGAGCCCACCAACGGCGTCGACCCGGTCTCGCGGCGTGATTTCTGGCAGATTCTTTACCAGTTACTAAAGGAAAAAGTGACTATTTTTTTCTCCACCGCTTATCTGGACGAGGCCGAACGCTGTAAAAGAATCGGGCTGATGCACAAAGGCAGGCTCCTTAAATACGATGCGCCCGCTGATATCAAAGCGCAAACTAATGCGGCCTCGCTGGAACAGGCGTTTATTTCTATAATTAATCAATATGAAAAATGATATCGGGCATGCAGTCCAGGTGACTGATCTGGAAAAGAGATTCGGCTCTTTTACCGCCGTCAACCGGATAAGCTTCCAGGTCGACAAAGGCGAGATATTCGGCTTCCTCGGACCAAACGGCGCCGGCAAATCAACAACTATCCGGATGCTCTGCGGCATCCTGACGCCGACTTCCGGCGCCGGACACGTGGCCGGTTACGACATCATCAGCCAGCCGGATTTAATCAAACAGCATATCGGTTATATGTCCCAGCGGTTCTCGCTTTACGATGATTTGACCGTTGAAGAAAATATCAATTTCTACAGCGGCATATACCGGGTGCCGGCCCATAAAAAACAGGAGCGTAAAGAATGGGTCATCCGGATGGCCGGGCTGGACAAATTGCGGTCCAGCCGGACCGGCATCCTGTCCGGCGGCTGGAAACAGCGGCTGGCACTGGGTTGCGCCGTCATCCACGAACCGGGAATACTGTTTCTGGACGAGCCGACCGCCGGCGTCGACCCGATTGCCCGGCAGATGTTTTGGGACCTCATCAAGCAGGTCTCCGCAAACGGCGTGACCGTCTTCGTTACCACCCATTACATGGACGAAGCCGAAAACTGCGGCCGGCTGGCCCTGATTTATGACGGCCACATCATCGCCACCGGCACCCCAAGCCAATTGAAAACAGGCTTCATGAAAGAACAGGTCCTGGCCGTCAGCCTGCCCAACCCGGAGGAATGGATAGAGCCGCTCAACCGGCTGGACGGCATAAGGGAAACCGCCCTGTTCGGCGCCACTCTCCACGCCATTGTCGATAATGAATCATCGGCCGCGGCGGCTATAAAAGAAATGCTGGCCGGCCGGCCCGGCCTGGATTACCGGGTTGAAAAGATACCGCCTTCGCTGGAGGATGTTTTTGTTTCACTGGTAAAATTACATACAAGCCAAAAGGTGCTCCATGAATCCGACAAGAATTAGGGCTATAGCACGCAAAGAGTTTATCCAGATATTCCGCGACCCGCGCAGCCTGGGACTGGTCATCGCTTTGCCTATGGTTCTGCTCTTCATGTTCGGCTACGCACTTTCGCTGGATGTCGATAACGTACCCCTGGCCGTATGGGACCAGGACAACTCGCCCGTTTCGCAGGATTTTATCCTCAATTTCAGCAACTCGCCTTATTTCAAAATACTCGGCTATTTCGGCAGTTATCAGGAACTGCAGTCTTATATAGACCAGAACCAAGCTTTTATGGCGCTGGTTATCCCGGCCGATTTCTCCGGCAATATAAAATCCAACCGCCCGGCGCCGGTGCAACTATTAGTCGACGGTAGCGATTCCAACACTGCCACCATCGCCCTGGGCTACGTCAACGCCGTCACGGCCGGCTATAACAGGAAACTAATGGTCGACAGCCTGTCGCGCCTAGGACTAAGGGCCGCTGCGCCCATCGACCTGCGCCCGCGGATATGGTTCAACCAGGACATGAAAAGCCGCAACAACATCATCCCCGGCCTGATTGCCGTGATAATGATGGTCATCGCCGCATTGCTCACCTCGCTGACCGTGGCCCGGGAATGGGAACGCGGCACCATGGAACAGCTTATCTCCACCCCCATCAAACCCCGCGAGCTGGTCATCGGGAAACTGATACCCTATTTCGCCATCGGCTTCTTCGATGTCCTGATATCCGTGTTGATGGGCCAGTTTATATTCAACGTCCCCCTGCACGGCAGTGTCTTATTGCTTTTTATATTAAGCGGCATATTCCTGGCCGGCGCCCTGAGCATGGGCATGCTGGTTTCCATTGTGGCCAAGAAACAGCTCCTGGCCAGCCAGATTGCCCTGCTGGCCACTTTCCTGCCGGCATTTCTCTTGTCCGGCTTTGTTTTCAGCATCGCCAATATGCCTAAAATCATACAGGCCGTGACCTATATCATCCCGGCCCGTTATTTTATCACCATACTCAAAGGCATTTATTTGAAAGGCATCGGATTGGAGATATTGGGCGTCGAGGCCCTGTTCCTGTGCCTGTTTGCCTTAGCGGTGTTTAGCCTGGCAACTATGTTATTCAAGAAAAGGGTGGCTTAAATATGTTCGAACGCATCCGTCAGATAGTCATCAAGGAATTCATCCAGATATTCCGCGACCCGCGCATGCGGGTAGTGCTTTTCGTTCCGCCCATCCTGCAGATGCTGGTTTTCGGCTACGTCGTGTCAACCGACGTGAAGAATATTCCTACCGCTATCATGGACCTGGACAACTCCCCGGCCAGCCGCGATGTCATCAGAGAATTCACCTATTCCGGATATTTTAAAACCGTCGAGCTCATATCAACCGACCGCCGCGCCCGGCAGCTGCTGGACAGTTCCCGGGCCGGCGCGGTCATCCGCTTCAATCCCGGGTTCGGCCGCGACCTGACTGCCGGCCGACCGGCCCGGATGCAGATGGTAGTTGACGGCGTTGATTCCACTACCGCCGCCGTGGCCATGACCTATGCCAGCCGGATTATCGAAAGATATTCAGCCCGGGTATTAAAGGACCGGGCCGGCGCGTCAGTCAATGCCCCGAACAGGTTCCCCGAGGTTGATTTGCGGTCCCGCGTCTGGTTCAACGAAAACCTGCTCTCGCGAAATTTCTTCATCCCCGGAGTCATCGCCCTGATTATTACCATTATCACTCTGCTCCTTACCTCCATGGCTATAGTCAAGGAAAAAGAAATCGGCACCATCGAACAGCTCATAGTCAGCCCTCTCAGGCCGTGGGAGCTTATCATGGGCAAACTGCTGCCATTTGCCGTTATCGGCCTGTTCAACGTCCTGCTCATAACCTCGGTCGGCGTGCTCTGGTTCGGCATACCCATCCGCGGCAGTCTGCTGTTGCTTTTCGGTTCGGCGGTGCTTTATCTTTTAACCACCCTGGGCATCGGTCTGTTTATTTCCACCATTGCCGGCACCCAGCAGGAAGCAATGATGACCACTTTTCTGTTTGCTTTTCCCTCGATTCTACTGTCCGGTTTTGCATTCCCCATACACAATATGCCCGAAATTATCCAATACATCACCTATCTCAACCCATTGCGCTACTTTCTGGTAATACTCAGGGGCATATTCCTCAAAGGCGCCGGTATGGAGGTGCTCTGGCCCCAGATGCTGGCGTTGTTGATAATCGGCAGCGGTATCTTCATCCTCAGCGCCTTAAGGTTCAGGAAAAGACTGAACTAAACCCCCGGCTGTCTTATAAAATCAAATATTTTGCTTGACGTCGTTTCAATTAATTATATAAATGCGGATTGAACTATTATTAATACGAAAAGAAAGGAATGGAATATGAGACAGTTTATTTTAAGCTTGGGCGTAGTCGCGGCTCTTTTCATCCTGGCAACAGGCTGTAACAACCCGGAACTGGAAAAAACCAAGGCCGAATTAACCGCTACCAAGGCAACGCTGGAAAAGGCTCAAAAAGACATGGAAACAGCCATGGCCGGATTAAACGCGCAATTAATACAGGCCAAAACAGACCTGGAAAAGGCCACGACAGAGTTAGCTGACACCAAGGCAAAGCTGACGCAGGTCCAAAAGGACCTGACTGACAACGCCGCCGCCCAATTAGCTCAAATCAAAGCAGACATGGATAAAGCCACAGCAGAGTTAGCTGACACCAAGGCAAAACTGGAGCAGGCTCAAAAGGAACTAAGCGAATCAGAAAATAACAAGGCTAAATAGGATTCGGCTTATTTAATATAGCCTTGCCGTATGTTTGTCCATAGAACCGCCAAATAGCGGCTTAAACTCCCGCGCCGAAAGGTTTTGGCGGAAATTCTTAGGTTCACTCCGGTTTATCGGCATAAAACAATATGTTTGAACTGTTGGAAAAAGTCCTCAAAGAAGCCCAGTCCTGGACGGAAATCAGGTATCACCACAGGCAAAAGAATACCATTGCTGTCCGCAAAGGCGAGCTGGAAAATATCAGTTCCACCATCTGCGCCGGAATCGGCATAAGGGTCCTGTTAAACGGCGCTTGGGGATTCAGCAGCACCTCAAAACTCGGCTTAAACGATATCATCCATACCTTGCGCGAAGCCGAAAAATCCGCCCGGATACTGGGTGATTACAAAAAGAACAAAATCAAAGATATCCCCAAGACAGGCCTGGCCCGGGGGGATTTCAAACCCGTTATCGGAGACAGCCTGCTCAACCATACCCTGGAAGAAAAACTCACATTGGTGCTTGATACGGAAAAACTGGTAATGAAAGCTTCTCCCCTTATTCAATCGGCCTCGTGCCTGTATAACGAAATACTCGATGAGAAATATATCCTCACCGGCGACGGAGCCAGGGCTCATATCATTGATACGAAGCCGGAGTTCCGGGTTTCTGCCGTTGCGGTAAAAAACGGCGATATGATTATGTCCAGCGAAACCGCCGGAGTCACCGGCGGATGGGACGACCTTTTCAGGGATAATAATCCCCAAGAAATGGCCGAGAAGTCGGCTAAAAGAGCCGTCGACCTGCTCCAGGCGAAATACCCCACCGGCGAAAGGGCTACCGTCATAATGGACCCGGCGATTGTCGGGCTTCTGGCGCACGAAGCTATCGGGCATACGGTAGAGGCCGACCTGGTTATGGCCGGCTCTGTCACCAAAGGCAAAATCGGCCAGCAGATAGCCAGCGAAATTGTCACGCTATGCGACAGCGGCCATTCCGAAATCGCGCCCAATGCCAGCGGCATATTGCCGGTTGACGATGAGGGCGTGCCGGCTAAAAAAACCGTTGTCATAGAGCGCGGCATACTCCGGTCATACCTGCACAACAGGGAATCAGCCGAAATCTTCGGCGTGGAACCCACCGGCAACGCCCGCGCCTTTGAATATTCCAACGAACCTATCATCAGGATGAGAAACACCTATATCGAACCCGGCAAATCGGATGTTGACAGGATGATTTCCGAGGTAAAAGAAGGATACCTTCTCAAAGGCGCCGTGGGCGGCCAGGCCGATGCCAATGCCGAATTTATGTTCGGCGTCCAGGAAGCCTATCGGATAAAAGACGGCAAAGTGGGCGAGCTCCTCAGGGGCGTGACCATTTCCGGCCAGGCCTTTGACGTGCTCAAGAGCGTTGATGCCCTCGGCCGGGAGTTCAAGTGGGGCCTGGGCGCCGGCTATTGCGGCAAGGGCCAGCCCGCAAAGGTGGACGCCGGCGGGCCGTACCTGAGATGCCGGGCCATTGTCGGCGGAAGGCAAAAATAATATGGAAGATTTGATGGGAATCTGCGAGCAGGCCTGTAAAAAGGCCGTCACCCTGGGCGCCGGCGAAGCCGAGATATACGCCGTCAGCTCAAAGAAGATAGAAATCTCCCTGGAAAATAACGATATCCACCGGACCGTCAGCCAGCAGGAACAGTCCATCGGCATCAGGACATTTATAAACAAATCGTTGGGTTTTGCCTCGGTAAATATCCTGACGCCGGACAGTATCGATAGCGCCGTTCATAACGCCATCAGCCTTTCAAGGAAAAGCCCCCGTGATGAATATAACGGCGTCCCCGAGCCCTGCGAAATATCAAAAGTAACAAAGGTATATGACCCGGCCAGCGCCGGTTTCGGCATAGAAGACGGATTGAAACTGGCCATCCGGATGCTTAAGACTGCCAAAGATTTTGACAAAAGGGTCTCGGTTGAATCAGGCTGCTTCGTCGCCGATATCTCAAAAAAGGTGATTATCAACTCAAAAGGGGTCCGGGCTGAGGAATTATCAAACGCCTTTGTTTACTATATCATAGGAATGGCCGTTGACGGTCCCGTGGTTTCCACCTTTGATGTCCAGTTTGACGGCACCGCAATGCTTAGCGAAATAGACGTCGAGTCCGTCGCCCGCGAGTTCGCTAAAAATGTGGTCGGCTCCCTGGGCGCGGGTAAAGGCGAAAGCTTTAAAGGCGCCATAGTCCTCAGCCCTGACGCGGTCATGAATTTCATCCATCCGGTCATCTTCTCCGCAAACGCCAATAATGTCCAGAAGGGTATGAGCAAGCTGGCCGGCAAACTCGGCCAAAAGGTTGCGTCTGAACTTCTGACTATCAAGGATGACGGGCTGATTGAAGGCGGCCTGGCCACCAGCGCCTTCGACCGCGAAGGAATGCCCCACAAGCCGGTTTTTATCATCAAAGACGGGCTGCTCTCCTCGTATCTATATAACACTTACACCGCCAAAAAGGACAAGACCGGCTCCAGCGGCCACGCATCAGGCGGCCCCAACTCCGTCCCGGCCATAGGCACGACCAATATCATCGTCAGCCAGGGCGGCAAATCCAAGGATGAAATGATAGCCGACATCAAGAACGGCGTATTGGTCACCAGTTTTTCCGGGTTCCCCAACCCCGTCAGCGGCGATTTCTCCGGCGTGGTCAAGGGCGGTTATCTCATAAAGAACGGGCAGATAGTAAAACCCTTGGTCGAGACGCTCATCGCCGGCAACAGCTTCGACCTACTCAGCCGCATTTCAGCCGTTTCCAAGGAGCGGAAAAAGGTCTTCACCTCACTCCTGCCTTACATACGCGTTGAAGACGTCTCCGTCACCAGCGGTTAGTGGCAGTAGGAACAAAGTGACGTACTGCCACGTTATCCCGATGAGCGCCAGCGACATCGGGATTAGTACCACTTAGAGCCCCGCCCAAAGGCGGGATAGTTCGGCTGTTGGAAGTATGACTTACAGCCGACTATACCTGGCAGTAATTCTGGCTTTAAAGGCGCCATCAAACTGCCAGAGTATAAACTCCGTGACGTTAGTGCCACTTGGAACCCCGCCCGAAGGCGGGATAAACTCCGTGACGTATTAGAGCCAGTAGGAGTATACGACGTAGAGCTACTGCCTCCCTTTAGGGACTGGGTCTTATCTCGGCTATTTCGCCGGGGTCGGCACGTTATCCTGACGAAGTTCATGGGTACTGCCACGTTATCCCGGTTATCCATCACGGCTCGCGCTTTCACGCGGGATTGTCTGCTGCTGGCAGATCTTCTTTGTGATTCAGATTTAAAATTATTCTATGGGCATTTAGGAATGGAAACTGCTATCGGAATGACGTTGCAAAACCACGAAAAACAATTAGGGGTATAGAAAAACCAAACAAACCAATCAGCGTTTATTCTTTAAAGAAATCCAATCGCAGGGTAGCATCTTTCAGGACTATCTCTTTGGAGGAGTTGTCATCTCCAGTCTTTAATAATTGATTGAATGAATGTTTAATCTTTTTCCCTTCAACTTGCGCCAAGACAGACACCCATTTATTACCGGCATAAAGATATTTTAGATTAACGGGGCAAGAAAACTTACCTTGCGAATCAGTCTTTAAGTCTATGGAGGAGTTCACGACTCCTTCGCCAGGGCGCTCTTTTCAGGTCTTGGTTTGGCCGAATTCAATCGTGATTGGCGCTTGAACTAAAGGCTCGCCCGCAGAATCAACCAACACGCCTGTCATATGCCCGTTTCGTTGGGCATCCAGCATTGAGAACTTAAATATCTTTTCAGCGAAATTGATGGTATTAGTGATGGTTTTATTAATCGGTATGTCCAGCGTCCGCGCCACCTCTCCGAATTCAACAAACTCATATGTTTTGTCGTTAATTTTAATTGAGTTGGGAACATATACAGAAAAGTAATGTAGTTTTTTGTCGTCACGAATCACATCAGGGCAATAATCTGCCGTAATTTTAATTTGGTAATTACCCTGGTCATCAGTTTCAACCTTAACTGTATCAACAATTGATTGCTTCCCATTCGGATCCATTTGGTGTATCTTTATGCTTGCCGGCACATTGGGTAACGGCGTTTTATCTATCACATCGGCCGCGTGGGCTTTAATCGTCCATTTATCAGAGGTTTTAATCAGCCCGAAATCTAAAGTCATCTTTGTAAGTTCTTTGGCTGCCTCGGCAGGAATCTTCTGGTCATAGTTGATTGCAAAGTATTCCTTGCCGCCATTTATGTAAAAACGCAGATAATATTCCTGGGCAAGGAAATCGCCGGGGAAATCTTTGAAAACATAACGGCCTTGTTCATCCGCCAGTTGGGTATCCTCCAAAGCTTTCCATTTCGTCCCCTCAAGTTTTTGGAGAGTAATCTTAATTTCAGCCTTAGGGATAGGGCTAAGTGTATTACCATCGAATATTAGTCCCTGGCAGGTAAGGGTTTTGGATTCATTGTCAGCCATAGTTGTATCGGAGGCAATCAGTACCAAACTACCGATACCACAGACCCAAATTGCCACCCATCCGATTAGTCGATTCAGGTTTGCCATAATATATTCCTTTCAATAGTTTAATTTTGTCCCAGTCCCGCCTGTTTATTGCGCGCTCTTACAGCCAGAATATAGTATAACATCCACCCCAGATAAAATATTCCGGGGAACCTCAGGGACGCCTCTTCAGATTTGATATTATTATCATCCTTTGCATTATACCTGTAAAAAGGAAAACCTTGGCTGGTCTGGTAGCTTATTGGGTTAGCTGGTTTCAGGCTATTGCCTGTTTGATGCGATTTCCCTCCCAAATTCTGGTTGAAAACCAAACTAATAACAAAAGTGGAAATTAACAGCCATTTCCACAGGGTTTTCATCAGTTGCTGGCTGATAATCGGTTTCTTGCCGTAACCATAAGAAAATCCGGTATCGGTTATGAAAGTCGGGAACGCGGCCGCATTGTGCTTAATGCAGTCTCTCAATACATACACCAACATGATAAGATTGAAAAAGAACAGTATTAAACCGCTGACAACAAACTGGTCCTCGTTCAGGTTTGGCACGCTAATCACACTGATTACGGCCTGAACCAGGATGCTAACCGCCCATACGAGGAGAACCATATGCCTTTTGGTTTGCCACCAGCGTTTTCCCAAAAAGCTCTGGGGAATAGGCGGTTCTTTTTCGGCCGCAGCTTGCGGGGCAGCTTCGACCAAAGTCGGGCCCGAGGTGATTTCCGTTATGGCTGTGCCCATCTCGCTTACCTTTTGGTAACGCCGGGCCGGTTCCTGTTCCAGCGATTTCAGGACGACATCACCCAGCCGGACATCAATCTGGACCTTGCGGCTGGGCAGTTCAAACCTGCCGACGGGCAGTTCGCCGGTGAGCATCTCGTAAAAAACCACGCCCAGCGAATAAATATCCGCCCGGTGGTCGACGTCCTTGGAATTTGTCCGCTGCTCCGGCGCCATATAATCCGGCGTGCCCATTATTTGCCGGGTGCACGTCACCGGATCGACCCGGATATCGCCCTTGACTATGCGCGCCAAGCCGAAATCGGCTATCTTTATCCGGCCGTTTTTATCCATCAGGAGGTTTTCCGGCTTGATATCGCGGTGGATAACGCCTTCGGAATGGGCGTATTCCAGCGCATCGCAGAGCTGGGGAACAAGCATCAGCGCTCGCGCCGGCTGCAGCTTCCGGTCGGCTATCAAATCGCGCAGGGCCACCCCTTCCACTAACTCCATTACAAAATAGAACCGGCCGGCCGCCTGCCCCATATCATAAACCGCCACGATATTGGGATGCGACAAACTGGCCAGCGCCTTGGCTTCCCGGTCGAACCTCTTGGCGAATTCCTGGTCATTGGAAAGCTTGGCCGGCAGGACCTTAACCGCCACAAAGCGGTTCAATGATTTCTGGTAAGCCTTATAGACCGTGCCCATCCCGCCCCGGCCTATCAGGCTGACAATCTTGTAAGGGCCGATGAACGAGTCATTGGGCAATACCGGCTCGTCGCTCGGAAAATCCGATTTCTGGCCCGGCGCAGATGCCGGCCCGGCGCCGGTCGAACCCATCGCGAATTGGGCAAGGCACTTGGCACAAGCGCCGGATGATTCTGATTTGTCTCCGCATTTGGGGCAGATGTTTTCTTCTTTCATATGATTATTATCCTTTTAGAGACTGTTAGCACCCCGATACCACATCGGGGGGCGTTACAGTGTCTTATCCCGCTCTTTCCCAGAAAGAGCGGGACATTCCTTAAACTTCATCGGATGTCTTATCTACCACTATTAGACGGAAAACCCGGAATTCGTCTCAATAATTCTTATAATTATTGGTAAAAAATCTGATTAGCGCCGCAACCTTTCTTTGTCCCCCCTGAACCGCTGCTTTATATAACAATTATACTTTATGCCTATTTAAACAACAAAAGCAAGAAGTTCTTTGAGCATAAAAGAGAGCTGTAACTTTAATTATTTTGTGCTTTTTATCTTTCGTGCTTTCGTGGTTGCAGCTTAGTGTTTATCCGCGTGCTCTGTGTCTCTGTGGCT
This sequence comes from Planctomycetota bacterium, assembly GCA_043808305.1. Lineage (GTDB taxonomy): Bacteria > Planctomycetota > MHYJ01 > JACQXL01 > JACQXL01 > JBBAAP01. Next base: position 60,501 of record JAZDFB010000123.1, read on the forward strand.
GTATTAATTAGTGCTTATTCGTGGTTTAATTATTTCGCGCCTTCGTGGTAATATTATAGCTGCAGTTTTCCCACGTCTCACGCATTCTTATATATATGTAATCAGCGCGCCTTTAAGCTTAATTTGCTTGCATTTTTACATAAAAATAATACATTGCCGGTTAAATTTCACAATGAGGTGATAAAAAAATACTGAAAGGAGTTCATATGAAAAAGATATCAATATTGGTTGTTGGATTGCTCCTGTTGCTGTGCAGCGCTTTGGCGTGTTCTTCAAGCGGCGCCGATAAAAAGGCCGACTCCGGCGGTAAAACCTGCAGTTGCTGCGGGCAAAAGAACGGCTCCGAAGGCAAGGCCTGCAGTTGCGGAAAAAAGACCGATGCCGATAAACCCTGCGATTGCGGCTGCGGATGCGGCAATAAAAAGGCCGACTCCGACGGCAATGCCTGCGGTTGCTGCGGCAAAAAGACCGACTCTGACGGCAAAAAAACCTGCGGTTGCGGCGATAAGGCCGGCGACTCTCAGCAAACAAGCGGCTGCAAATGCGGCAACGGCTGCAGCTGCGGCGGAGGATGCGGCGGCGGCAGGCAACTCACCAAGGAATCCATCCCCGAACTGGTAAAACAGCTGGCCGACCCGGAAGTGAACAACCGCCTTACCGCCCTGCAAGGCATTTATATGCTCAATGCCAGGGAAGCCACCCCGGAAATAATCAAACTCATCAACGACCCGGACAACAACGTGCGCTCAACGGCCGTTTATATCCTGGCGCTGTTCGAAGCCAAGGAAGCCATCCCGGAAATAATGAAACTGCTCGACAACCCGGACGAAGACGTGGTCGAAGTGGCCGTAATCGCATTGGGACAGCTCGGCGCCAGGGAAGCCGTCCCGCAGATAATGAAACTGCTGGATTCCCCAAACGAGGATGCCCGCGCCTCATCGGCCCAGGCCCTGGGGAAACTCGGCGTCACCGAAGCCGTCCCCCAAATAATAAAACTGCTGGATGACCCGGAAAAGGATGTGCAACTGTGCGCCGTTTACGCCTTAGGGCAGCTCGGCGCAAAAGAAACCATCCCCCAACTGCTGAAAATGCTCTACCAGCCTGAAGAACAGGCCCACCTGACAGTCGCCGCGGCCCTGGCCAAACTGGGCAACCGGGACGGCATCGACGAACTGGTCAAAGTGATGAATAATTCAAAGAATTTACAGTTCCAGGCCATCGCCGGACTGGTCCTGGTAGAAACCGGCGCAAAGGGCAAAGTAACCAAAGAAGCCGTGGAAAGCATCCAGTATGCCGCATACTGGCCCGGCGAATACGGCACCCGCGCCCGGGCCGCGCTCAAGGAACTGGGCGTCGAGCTCAAGGAACAGGCGGACCTGAAACCGCCGGTAATCAAAGAATCCGAAGAAGACGAAAAAGACAACGAAGATAACGAGGAAGAAGAAGGCGAATAATTGATTCCTCGTGGGAGTCTCGCGAAACAGCCGCGCCTTATATTATAATACCTTAAGGTATAACACTATAAATATACCTAATGGTATAAGGAATCCAGGAGGACAGGAGTAAGAAATTTCTCTTGGTTTCCTGGCCTCCTTATAGAATATAATTAAACAGTGACTTTAAGAGACTTTATTAGACTTATCCCGCCTAAATTAGTCTCCTGCCGGTCTTTTTAAGTCCCTGTAAATAACATTCGTGTTAATCCGGGGTTAGTACATATCCGGGTTTATATATCCGCAAAACCCCTTGACATCCCTCCCTTGATTTAGTACTGTTTCATCCAAAATCAATCGTTCCTGATGATGAAAGGAGAAAATACTATGTATCACCTTAAGGCTTATCGGGATGGATTGCCGGCGCTGGTTATTTTGGCGCTTATCGGCCTGGCAGCGGGCTGCGCCTCTCACGCTAACTACACCACTCATTCCACCCAGGTTTTAATCGCGGGGAATTCCGTTACCATTATCGAGCAAAACAACGATAATTGCAGGGAGGCCTCGATTGAAAAAGAAGGTAAAGAAATCAAGGCGTTTAAAATCAAGGAAAACGGCGTCGAGCGCGCGCCGACTCCCGATGATAAAAAGTGGGTTTCAAAATATGTCAACCTTGACACCTGGGTTGTTAGCGACGGCGCCTCGCCCACCGATGAGCCCGTAAAATCCGAAATCAAATTGCTTGTGGAAAAAGAGCAGATTGATGTCGGGAAAGCCGTCTCTGAAATAAAGAAACTGCATTATTCCTCGGACAAAAAAGAATATCTGCTGGCAATGGCAAATCGCAAGGACCTTTTGCCCGCAGACTGCGAGCTCTTGGCCGCCGCCGCGCTTGACATCATTAATTTTGACAGCGAGAAAACAGAGGTTTTGACGGCTGTGATTAATAATCCCTATGCCGATTCCAAAACCAGGAAACTGATATTTGACAACATAGACCGGGTGGCTTTTGACTCGGACAAGATTAAACTGATGAAATTATTGCTCCAGCGCGCGGAAAAGGACTTCCTTATAGAATACAATTAAATAAGGAACCCAGGAGGCCAAGAAAAATTATTAGTGGCAGTTCGACCCCCGCCTGAAGCGGGGTAAACTCCGGGAGTTAGTGGCAGTGCAAAGCCTCCCTTTAGGGGCTTATCCCCGAGCCATAGCGAGTGGGAATAACGGGGTCTATTCGCGGTTTAATCTACCACGAAAACTCGAAATAAATAAAAGCTTAAATTATTTCGTGCTTCTTATCTTTCGTGCCTTCGTGGTTGTAGTAAAGAAAGGATATTTATGTGGACAGATAACGACATCAAAAAGGTATTCAACCGCATCCATCAGCTTCAGAACGAGATGGTCCGCCTGCAGGCCGGGCTGACCGCCATACCGGCGCTTTCACCCATTAACAAAGGCATCGGCGAGGTAAAAAAGGCGGATTACCTCAAGAAGGAGCTCCGAAAATTAGGCTTTGACCGCATCGAAGAATACCGCGCGCCCGACAAATCCGTGCCCTGCGGCTACCGGCCCAATCTGGTTGCACGGGTCAAAGGCGCAAACCATTCCAAGACCGTCTGGCTGATAAGCCATATAGATGTCGTTCCGCCCGGCGCCCGCAACCTCTGGCTGACCGACCCGTACAAGGCCGTGGTCAAGGACGGCAAAATCTACGGCCGGGGCACCGAGGACAACCAGCAGGCCATCGTCAGCTCCGTTTTCGCGGCCAAGGCAATCAAGGACCTGAACCTGACGCCGGAATACGATATCGCCCTGGGATTCCTGGCTGACGAGGAAACCGGCAGTCAATTCGGCATCAGGAACTTATTGGAACACCAGAAACTATTCCGGAAACAGGATATCATCATCGTGCCGGACAGCGGGCGTCCGGACAGCCGCGAAATAGAGATAGCCGAGAAAACAGTCCTCTGGCTCAAGATAACGGTCAAAGGCCGCCAATGCCACGCATCGATGCCGCATAAAGGAATCAACGCCCATCGGGCCGGCGCCCAACTGCTCTGCCGGCTGGATGACGTCCTGCACCGGCAGTTCAAAACCAAAGACCGGCTGTTCAATCCGGCCGTATCCACCTTTGAGCCGACCAAGAAAGACGCCAACGTCGAGAACGTCAACACCATTCCGGGCGAGGACGTATTCTACTTCGACTGCCGGATATTGCCCAGATACAAAACGGAGCATATCAAGCGGGTATTCAGGCAGGAGGCCGCTAAGATAGAGGCCAAGTTCAAGGTAAAAATTAGCATAGAGATAGCCAACGAATCAGGCGCATCCTATACCGCCCCGACCGCCGAGGCGGTCCGGATGCTCAGCGCATCCATCAGGTATGTCACCGGCCGCAAACCGGTGCTGGTCGGGATAGGCGGCGGGACATTTGCGGCGCACTTCAGGCAGGCCGGATACCCGGCCGTAGTCTGGTCCACCCTGGGCGAACTGGCCCACCAGCCCAACGAATACTGCCTGATAAAGAATATGATAACCGACACCAAGGTCTTTGCATGCTTATCCAGCGGGATTAGTGCAAATGTAACGACTTAGTGGCCGCGGATTATTTATTATTCAGGATATGTTATTTCTTCCGGGAGGAAATGGTATGGTCAAAGATATTCTGGGCGATGTTGCGGATTTTCCTGATTTGGTTAGGTAGCTTGGTTTTAAGGTATAACTGAGATTCTGTTAAAAGAGGCCTCAACGCCTTAATGCTTCTTTGATTAATCTCCTTATCAAAATTGATAAGTTTGGACAGAGGCATATTAAGCTTGGCGGCCATCTTATAAAGATTTTCCAGCCGGGGGGAGGTTTCGCCTCTTTCTATCAGCCCGATGGCGTCCTCGGACATCTCCACAAGCCGGGCAAATTCCGCCCGTTTCAGATTCATTCCTTTGCGAAGCGCTTTGATTCTTGCGCCTAACAATTTGGCAATACTAATCTCTGTCATATAACATCTCTCTATAGCATCTTTATGCTCATAAATCTTAATTTTCTCGGTATTTTTACATTAATGATATTCAGTAAATAATATTACTGATAAATATCAGTATTTTGCTTGACAAGATTGTATAAGAGACTATAGATAGGGGATAGGGGGTGAGGGATAAAATATATCCCCCGAAGTGGTAAAAATTCCACCATAGCTCGTAGGGCGACGGTGGGGAAGGAAGATGGTTTATGAAAAAGAGAGCGCTGTGGTTTATTGCAGTGTTGGCATTTGTAGTTTATGTAACGAGTTTTAATTACGGCGGTGGCGGAGGCGGAAGTAGCAGTGGCAGTAGCGGTACACCAACCCCAACTGCACCTGCCCAGGCAACATCTCCAACCCCGGCTAATAGCGCAACTAATGTGATAACAAATACTCAAGTCTCTTGGGCTTCTGTCAGCGGCGCTACCTCTTATGATGTCTATTTCGGCACGACCTCGCCCGGAACACTTATCGGTAATCAGTCCGGCACGGCTTATAATCCCGGAACACTTACATATAATACCACCTATTACTGGAGAATCGACTCTAAAAATTCTGTCGGCACAACCACTGGCACGGTCTGGAGTTTTACTACTCAATTGGCTCAGGTGACCACGCCTACTCCGGCTTATGCCGCAATTTATGTTCCAATAACTACAACATTAACCTGGTCATCAGCCAGCGGCGCTACTTCTTATGATGTCTATTTCGGCACAAGCAGTCCGGGAATATTTATAGGTAATCAAACAGGCACGAGTTATAATCCGGGCACGTTGAATTCTGGCACCACCTATTACTGGCGGATTGACTCAAAGAATACTGGTGGCACAACCACAGGAACTCTCTGGGGTTTTGTTACTGCCCCATGGGCCTGTTCCATCCTTGATTCTACAGGCTATGTAGGGGTATTCACATCCATTGTTTTTGACCTTAATGATAAGATGCATATCAGTTATTGGGATGTGGCCAATTTTGATCTGAAATATGCGACCAACGCCTCTGGCACCTGGGTCTGTTCCACTATTGATTCTACAGACAATGTTGGGATGTACACCTCCATTGCCATGGACTCTAATAATAAGACGCATATCAGTTATTATGATGTAACCAATGGTAACCTGAAATATGCGACCAATGCCTCCGGCGCATGGGTCTGTTCCACCATTGATTCAACAGGTGATGTCGGGCAGTACACCTCCATTGCCATTGGCTCTTATGTATATATAAGTTATTATGATGTTACCAATGGTAACCTGAAATATGCGACCAATGTCACCGGTTCCTGGGTCTGTTCCACCCTTGATTCTACAGGCGATGTCGGGCAGTATACATCTATTGTCCTTGACTCTAATTATGATCTACATATCAGTTATTATGATGTAACCAATGGTAACCTGAAATATGCGACTACTGCCTCCAGCGTTTGGGTTTGTTCCACCCTTGATTCTACAGGTGATGTCGGGCAGTACACATCCATTGCTCGTAACGCTACTAATAAGGTATATATCAGTTATTATGATGTAACCAATGGTAACCTGAAATTGGCGACTGACGCCTCCGGCGCATGGGTTAATATCAACATGGATTCTACAGACGATGTTGGGCAGTACACCTCCATTGCTCTTGACTCTAATGGTATTCTGCATATCAGTTATTATGATTACACCAATGGCAACCTGAAATATGCGACTTTTACCTCCGGTGCATTTGTCTATTCTACCCTTGATTCTACAGGCGATGTCGGGCTGTACACCTCCATTGCTCTTGACTCTACGAATAAAGTGCATATCAGTTATCATGATAATACCAATTTTGACCTGAAATATGTGACCAATAAATGACACGTGGAACGTTATCAACCAGAGGTCTTTAGCGAGACGGGGAGCTTGTCTAAAAGCTCTTTTACGAGACGGATAAAACGTTTGTAAAGCCCTTGGTGGAATAACCCGTAAATGCTGATGTTATACGGTAATATGGGCAGTAAGACAAATTAACAGAAATATTTTATAAACAAGGTAGCAAGGTGGGTTTTTATTGGCCATAGAAAGGAAAGGTATGTATGCGTTGTAAAAAATGCCATAAAGAGATAGTCCCTGAGTATAAAGGAGATTACCGCTGTTGTCCCTTTTGTGGAGAACTGTAGTCGGGCTGGTGACACACACCTGATTTTGTAATCCGCTTACCAGGCTCATTTCAAGGTGTTGTTTTTAATAAACAAACATCCCCCATACCCCTTTACCTGCCATAGGTTACCACCCACCATACCGCGGGATACTCCGGTACCTGCCATAGGCTCTACCCCATACTTCCATACGCATTACTCCACCACTGTCAACCATTCCTTTGATTTCAGGCATTTCTTATACCCCAGCCACCGCTGAGCAACTAGTCGGGATATGATGGCCGGTTCAGATAGTTCAGTCGGTCCGCCAGCCAGCTTGTTTGGCCGAGCCCGGTATCGCCTTTAGTTGCTCCTGCCTGCTTAATCGGTGTTACCCCCGGAGCTCTTCGTAATGACCAGACTGCTTATTGGGACCGGCCGGGCTGGGACTTGGGCGCGACCTGACTGCCTGTTGGGCGGTCCCGGGCACGCTCAGCAGTAGCCCCAGCCAGCCCGCAGGGGATGTCCTCCCGAGCCGAAAAGCACGGCCGGGCGAGCTCTTAAGGACAGCCCACTTATCGCGCGGGGGGGACGGGGTACGGTATCCCCCATCCCCCCTGGTTTTTGAGCAGTTTTTTCAGCCTTTTCGGGAAATCGTAAAAAATATTCGCCCGCCCTAACCTCTGATAAATCAAACAGTTATATAAAACCCGCCCGAAATGCACGCCAATAAAAAGGTGAAAACGCCTCACACCTGCCACCTTATGGAAGAAAAAAGAGCGAGCCTCACCGCAAAGAGCGCAAAGGCCGCAAAAGAAATACATTCTATAAGGAGGCCAGGAAAGCAGGAGAAATTTCTTGGTCTCCTGGGTTCCTTATTTGTAGCAACAGATTATCTAAATATTATTTCTTTTCCTGCTCGGCGAGCTGTTTCTTCCATTCCTCTACCCATTGCTTCATTTCATTTGCCTGGGGATGATTGGGCACGAGTCGGAGGAACATTTCTCCGTCAGCGATAGCTTTATCCATTAGCTCTTTCTGTTCGTCTGGACGAGACACCATTTTTGATTTCTCATAATGACTAAGCGCCAGATTGTAATATGCCAGGGGATATCTCAGCCTAACGGCAGCGGCATAATCCTCAATGGCTTTGTCTAACTCGCCTCTGTCATAATAGATATCTCCGCGGTTGTAGTGTGCCGGGGCATATTCAGGGTTCAGCCTGACGGCCGCATTATAATCCGCAAAGGCTTTGTCTGTTTCGCCTTTTTGGCCATAACTGGTGCCGCGGCTGTTGTAAGCCTCGACATATCCGGGATTGAGCCTGATGGCCTGGTCATAATCGGCAATGGCTTTGTCTAATTGGCCATTTATATCATAAGTAATGCCGCGGCCGTGGTATGCCTCGGCGGCGTTTGGGTTTAACCCGATTATGGTATCATAATCCGCAATGGCTTTGGCTACCAACTCCTGAATGGCATCAGCCCCAAGTTTACCGCGCAGAGATTCTATTTTTTTATTATAGGCAGAACCGCGAGTTCTATATGCCTCGATATATCCGGAATCGAGCTTGATAGCCTGGCCATAATCGGCAATAGCTTTGTCTAACTGGCCCATTTCATTATAAGTATTACCGCGGTTGCAGTATGCCTGGACATTTGACCGGTTGAGTTCGATGACTTTTTGGTAATCGGCCAGGGCTTTATCCAGCAGCTCCCGGTGGATATCAGTATCCGGTTCGCTCTGGGCTTTGTAGGCATAGCAGGTGCCACGGTTGGTGTATGCCAATTCATAATCCGGATAGAGCTCTATGGCTTTGGTATAATTTTGTATGCCCTCGTCATATTGCGCCTTTTTGGAGTTAATATTTCCTTGGGAAAACCATCCGATATGGCTGTTAGGGTCTAATTCAATGACCTTTTGGAAGTCGGGCATGGCTTCATCGGGCTTATTACGAGTGAAAAGCGTAATCAAAGCGCGTTCGTAATATGAATATGCCAGGGTCGGCGTAGTTTTAATCGCTTTGCTGAAGTATTCAAATGCCTTATCCATAAGGTTCCGGTAGGTTTCATTAGCAGCGTTTTCTAGTTTTGCTTTACCTTTATAAACATAGCCGATGACCTGCCAGGCATCGCCGAAGGTGGGATCTATGGCAAGGGCATCCTGGGCAAACTGTATCTTTTGGTCAGGTGTCGGGGCAACGGTGGCTTTATCTAAAACGGCTTTTGCCTGTGCCCTTAGGTCCACGATTTTCTGCTCCTTGACCGCGGCTTCTTTTATCTTCGCATCTTCCTGCTGCTTTTTGGCCTCTCGCTCGTTGATTATCTGCTCGCTCTTATTGAGGATATCTTTTATGGCTTCATCATCCGGCGACAGGACCAGCAGTTTGTTGGATATTGTCCGGGCCTGGTCATATTTCTCCTTATCAAATGCCTGTTGGGCTTCCTGCCTGTATCGGGCGATGAGCTGTCTCTTGTTTGACGAGGAAACCAGCAGGCTGGTTACCACGATTGCCAGGATAACCGCGGCGCCGAGGATGGACAGGCTGGCGGTTTTGTTCTTGATAAACCTAAACCGAAGTTTACTAACATATGATGTCCGCTTGGCAGTAATCTGCCCGCCTTCTAAATACCTTTTCAGGTCTTGGGCTAAGGCATCTGCGGTCTGGTAGCGCCTGGTTTTGTCCTTATTCAGGCATTTGAGGCAGATGGTCTCGAGGTCTTTGGGAATAATTTTTATGATTGATGACGGCGTGGTCGGGTCGTCGTTGATGACCTTATTAAGCACTTCATAGAGCTCTTTGCCGCTAAAAGGCGTCCGGCCGGTGATGCAGTGATATAACGTGGCGCCTAAGGAAAAGATGTCGGAACGCGGGTCTATCTGGTCTTTTTGGCCCATAGCCTGCTCGGGCGGCATATAGTCCGGCGTGCCGATAGTAGTGCCGGTAAGGGTCAGGGAACGGTCCAGCCCGGTGAGTTGTTTGGCCAGCCCGAAGTCGGTGATATACGCCTGGCCTTGTTTGGTTATCATAATATTGGCCGGCTTGATATCGCGGTGGATTATGCCCTGGCTATGGGCGTAATGGAGCGCCGTGGCGGTCTGAAGGATGATTTTAACGAGATTTTGCAAGGATGTCTTGTTCTTGGATTTGATAAGGGCATCAAGCGAGACGCCTTCGATATAGTCCATGGTGAAGTAGTGCTGTTTATTGAGAGCGGAGCCTCCCGTCGGGACAATGCCGGCCTCATAGACCTGCACAATATTGGGGTGTTTGAGTTTGGCAACGGCTGATGCCTCGCGCTGGAAACGTTCGAGCAGCTCCGGGTCGGTGGAAGTGATGACCTTGAGCGCCACCCGGCGGTTCAGGGCCGGGTCTAAAGCGAGGTATACCGCGCCCATGCCCCCTTGGCCCAGTTTCTTTTCAACGGTATATTTACCGAATGTTGTTGGCATATCCGGATTGTAGCGCGAAGACGGCAGGAATGCAAATAAAACCAGCCACAGATGACACAGATGAACACTGAAAATAACCCCACTCGCGAAGTTTATCCTGAGTCCTTCGGTAATACTCAGGATAAATATTCTCGAAGGGCTTGGGAACCCGGCTATGCGGGATAAGGGACAGCCCCGACGGAATAGTCGGGATAATGTGCCGACCCCGGCGAAATAGCCGGGATAAGGGACACTAACTCCCTTTGGTCGAAGTGTCCCTAATAACTCGCTTTGGTCGAAGCGGCACTAAAAACGATTCGGTTTAATTTAGCTTGACTTTCCGGGATTTATGTGCTAAAGTTTGTTCCATTAATTTTATTAATTGTGATTATCCCGTTAAGCTGCGCTTACGGGACTAAGAGTCACAGGAAGACTGATGCTCTGGCAATGTGTTTATCCCGTTAAGCTACGCTTACGGGACTAAGTGCCAATACGTCGTTACCCTCCTACTGGCACTAAGAGAAAGGCTTTTTATTATGTTCAAATCAAGATGGTTAAACCTGGGTTTGATGGCAGTCGTGGCTATGGTTATGGCGCTGGGCTATGGCGGACTGTGCGGCGGAAGCAGCGGCAGCAGCGGCGGAACTCCTACCCCGCAACCGGCTCAAACCGCGCCTGACCAGGTGACCACCCCTGCACCGGCGAATAACGCATCCGGCGTGATTACCACGACCCAGCTTTCCTGGGCGGCCGCTACCGGCGCCGCCTCCTACGACGTTTATTTCGGGCTGACCTATACCGGCTGGTCCGCGGTTACCAATACAATCACCACGGGTTATAACCCGGGCGCCCTTACATATAGTACCGCCTATTACTGGCGGATAGACTCGATAAACTCCGTCGGCGCGACCACCGGCACGGTCTGGGCTTTTACCACGCCGGCGCCGGTCGAACCGGAAACATCCGCTGAATTCAAACTGATGGGGCTGGTCAATAACGGATACCAGGACGACAATCTCTGGCTGGGCAAATACGCGGCGGGGACGCTGTCAACGGAGTCGCTGACGGCCAAGGATTTCTTCACCACGCCGGGCGATATCCCTTATGAATTTGTCAAGGACGCCACCGGGGTATACGTCATCGGCTCGTCCGGTTTCGCGCACGGGTATTTCGCCAAGTATAACGCGTCTACCGGCGCGCTGATATGGAAACGACTGATGGCCGCGGCGCCGATTAAAATCAAGCTGGCCGGCGGTTCTATCTATCTGGGCGGGACGGTTTGTACGGAAGCCGATGACAACGACATCTGGATTGCCAAATACGACCCCGACGGCGTCCTGGCCTGGGAGCTGACCCGGCCCAACAACCAGGACCGGTCGAGCGGGCATTTTGACTGGCTCAAGGACCTGGCGGTGGACGGCTCGGGCAACGTGACGGCGCTGGGCGCGCTCAGGCGCAAGACCGCAAACGAACTCTATACTTTTTACGATATCTGGCTGGCCAAGACCTCGACCGGCGGTTCCTGGGATTGGGAACTAACCAAGAACGGCACAGCCGATATGGACGACCTGCCGACGGCCTTGGTGCTGGATACCGACGGCACGGCCTTTGTGCTGGGTCAGGTCAACAACGGCACCAACGGTTACTGGGACCTGGATATCTGGCTGGGCAAGACGTATTTCAACGGCACCGCGACTGTCTGGGGTTGCAACCTGAACAAGAGCGGCGCATACGCCTCCGGCAATACCAAGAGCAATGACACGCCCACGGCTTTGAAGCTGGACGGATTCAGCAGGGCCTGCGTGCTGGGCCAAACACAGGACGGCGCATCGACTTTTAACACCTGGCTGGGCAAGGCCGTCAACGGGCTCTGGGACTGCGCGGTTTCTTATCCGGCTACGCCGCGGGGGCTGGCTGTCGCCGGCAATCGGGTTTATGTGCTGGGCCAGACCACTGACGTCTGGCTGGGCATGACTACGGACATCGCCAACTGGACCTGGTCTTTGACCCGGACCGGCGAGGCGGGTTTCGGTTACGCCACGGACCTGGCCGTCAGAACCCAGGGTATTACCGATACGATTTACGTTATGGGCAATTTAAGCACGGTGACAACCTCGAGTTCGAGCGATTTGTGGCTGGGCGCGACGGACAACAGCGGGCTGGGCTGGCTGGGCGAATGGCGCAAGTCCGGCTCCAATAATTCCGCCGGCGGCCAGGCGCTGAAACTCGATTCCGCAGGCGCGCCCTATCTGCTGGGCACGCTCAGTAATATAACCACCGTGGGCGACATCTGGCTGGGCAAACCCAACCTGTCCGTCAATAATTCCTGGGACTGGCAGTTGGCCCGAAACGGCGATATTCAATATTCAACCGATTGCGCCAACACTGACGGGCTGATTGTGGATTCCACCGGCATCTACGCCCTGGGACTGCTCTACAACGAAGGGTTCCTGGAGGACCAGTGGCTGGCCAAGACCACAACCGGCGCGGCCTGGGACTGGCAATCGGTGCGCAAGACGGTGGGCATCAATAACGTCGTCAAGAAAACCGACGCCAGCGGCAATATTTATGTGGCCACAACCATCCAGCAGTTTACTCCGATTACCAAGCAGGCTGTCTGGGTGGCCAAGTTCAACAGCGATACCACGCTGGCCTGGCAGTCAGCGGGCAACAGCATTTATAGCGACCACGTCAAGGACATAAACGTGGACGGCGCCGGCAATGTTTACGTGCTGGGCACGAATACCAACGTCTGGCTGGACAAAATCAATTCGGCCGGGGCCTGGCAGTGGCACCTGACCAAGGCCGGTTCGAATACTTTTTACGGCGGCACGGACAAAGCCAACTCTATCCTGATAGATGCCAATGACGATGTCTATGTAACCGGACTGCTCAACAACGGCACCACCCAGTATGACGCCAATTACGACATCTGGCTGGGCAAACCCAATACCAACGGCACGGCCTGGGAATGGGACCTGGCCAAGGATACGACCGGATACCAGGATGAAATAAAGGATTTCAAGCTCGGCCCGAACGGCAGTGTTTATGTGCTGGGACAGACGGACATCGCCGTTTATCCGTCATACGCTTATGCCATCTGGCTGGGCAAGGCGATAACTTCAAGCGGCACCGCCCAGTGGTCATGGGACCTGACCAAGACCGGCACGTCCTCTGTTTGGAATAATTTCACGCAGTCGATGGTGGTTACCGGCACGGATGTTTATGTGCTGGGCCGGGTGGAGGTTTCCGGTATTTATAATATCTGGGTGGGCAAGGCGTCAAGCGGCGCGTGGGCTAATGAGCTGACCGACAACCCGACCTGGCATTCCTATCCCAAGGAGATGGCGCTGGACGGCGCCGGAAATGTTTACGTGCTGGGCGAGTCATACTCGACCCCCTGCACCAACATCTGGCTGGGCAAGGCGGATGCGGCATTGTCCGCCTGGAGCTGGGCGTTGACCAAGACCGGCATTGTTGATAACCTCAATCTCAGCCGGAGCAGTTATCCCTACGGGTTGTGGGTGGATTCTACGGGCGCTTATGTGCTCGGCCAAATCCAGAACCACGCCCTGACCCTGGATAATTACGATATCTGGCTGGGCAAGGCCTGCGCCAACGGCACGGCCTGGGAATGGGATTACACCAAGAGCGGCACGGCCGGCGTCGATGACTCGGCGCTGAGCTGGCTGGTCAGCAACGGCACGGCCTATGTGATGGGCCGGTTGCAGCAGTCCGGAACGTGGCTGATACAAAACATCGGCTCCGGCTATCAGTGGATTTGCTTGACGGACAGCAATACCTGGCTGTTGAAATACGACGGCACGGTCCAATACGAGGCGCTCAAGGCAAACACGGCCAAGCTGGATGACGCGCCCAAGAGTATCTCCCTGGATGCCAACGGCAACGCCTTTATCTACGGCGACAGCCCGAGCCGCGAGCAGGCGCACGATATCCGGTTGGCCAAATACGGTCCGCTGGGCACGCTGGGCTATGAAATCACCAAGGCCGGCACGGAAGACGATGTGTTCCTGTATTTCTTTCCGGTCGGCGCGGGATGGACGGACGGCCAGAAAGTTTCAAGGTAGCCGATGAGACAGGTTTACCTGGATAACCATTCGGGCACCCGGACGGACGACCGGGTTTACGGCGAGATGATGCCGTTCCTGAAGGAATTCTACGGCAACGCCCAGAGCATGCACTCGCTGGGCTCGAAATCCAAAGACGCTCTGGATAACGCCCGGCGCCTGACGGCCGAGCTTATCAACGCCGGGGACGAGGAGATATATTTCACATCCTGCGGTTCGGAATCAAATAATCTGGCTGTCAAGGGCGCGGCCCAGGCCAATGCCGATAAGGGCAAACATATCGTCATTTCCAACGTGGAGCATTTCTCGGTGCTAAACGCGGCCAAGCGGCTGGAACAGGCCGGGTTCGAGGTGACGGCCGTGCCGGCGGACAAATACGGGCTGGTGGCGCCGGAAGATGTCGGCAACGCTATCCGCAAAGATACGGCGTTGGTGTCCATCCAACAGGCCAATCCGGAAATCGGGACGATTCAGCCGATAGAAGAAATATCAAAAATCACCCGCCGGGAAAAAGTGCTTTTCCATACCGACGCGGTGTGCTCGGCCGGAACAATCCCGGTTGATGCCACCCAGCTGGGAGTGGATATGCTGTCGCTGGCCGGCTCGCAGTTTTACGGACCGCGCGGCGCGGCGGCCCTTTACATTAAGAAAGGCGTGCGCATCACGCCCCAGATAGACGGCGGTATCCAGGAAAACGGGCGCCGGGCCGGTACGGAAAACATACCGGCCATCATCGGGCTGGGCAAGGCCTGCGCCATCGCCAAAGCCGAGATGGCCGATAATCTGGCCAAAATGCTGGTCATGCGCAACCGGCTGATTCAGGAACTGCCCGGCAAGATTGAATACGCCTACCTCAACGGACATCCGGATAAGCGGATGCCCAACAACGTCAATTTTTCCATCGAGTTCATCGAGGGCGAGTCGATGCTGTTATTCCTGGACGGCCAGGGGGTGTATGTTTCCAGCGGTTCGTCGTGCTCGTCCAAGGCCCTGAAGATGTCGCACGTGCTGGCCGCCCTGAAACTGGACCCGGCCGTGGCCCAGGGCTCGGTGCTGATGACGCTATCCAGATATAATTCTGCCGAGGATATCGATTATATTTTAAGTGAATTCCCGCCGATAGTCCAAAAACTGCGGGATATGTCGCCGCTGTATGCATATTTCAAGAAGACCGGCAACCGCAAGGCGGCCGGGCCGGGCACCGATTTCGACCACGACCATAACCACGATTCCTGCGAGGCAGGTGGATAATGAACGCAGAAGCGCCAAACAACAAGATGACCATTATTTTATTCTCGGGCGAGATGGACAAGGCCATCGCCGCGTTCACGCTGGCCACCACCGCCGCGGCCAGCGGCATGGAAGCCACGATATTCTTTACCTTCTGGGGCCTGAACGTCCTTAAGAAGGAAAAATACGCCGTCTCCGCTTCCCAGAATATCCTGCAAAAGATGTTCAACTTTATGAGCACGGCAGCCCTGCCCATTACCAAGATGAACATGTTCGGGCTGGGCCCGTGGATGATGAAGCGGCTGATGCGGAAATCGCGGATGGCCTCGCTGGCCGACCTGATGAAAACGGCCCGCGAATTGAAGGTCAAATACATCGCCTGCACTACCAGTTGCGGGGTGCTCGGACTGGGCAAGGAGCATCTTACAGGCGACGTGGACGAGTTCGCCGGCGCGTCGACCTATCTGGCCGAGGCGAGCAATTCCAAGATAAACCTGTTTATATGAAATCCGATAAAACACTGGACTGCGTCGGGCTGTTCTGCCCGATGCCGATTGTCAAGACCAAGCAGGAGATAGACGTTATGAAGCCGGGCGAGGTGCTGGAAATCTCAGCCGACGACCCAGGTTTTGAGAAGGATTTGCCGGCCTGGTGCCGGATGACCGGCGAGCAGTTTATGAATATTGAAAAAGAAGGGAGGATTTTCAGGGGTTATGTGAAGAAGAAGTAATAGCGGCAGTAGAAAGGAGATAAGCAAAGATCAGATAATCGCGTGTACAGGTACAATCCGGGCTAAGGATAATGAAGTTTTTATCAAACCTTTGAAAGAAGGAGAGAACTATGGCGGAAGAAACAAAACAACCATCCCTGGCTAACCCGGCGCCGCTGGGCCTGATGGCCTTTGGAATGACCACGGTTTTACTTAACCTGCATAATGCCGGCCTTTATCCGCTTGATACGATGATACTGGCGATGGGGATTTTCTACGGCGGGG
>JAZDFB010000124.1:0-6918 GCA_043808305.1 Planctomycetota bacterium
TATCAGCTTCCTTCTCCCTTAGAAGACGCCAGTCCAAAACCATCTCTTCCAGGGGCATCGGCACAAATTTTTTGGCTTCCCAGCGGATGGCCGAATTCAGATCCTTATTTGACATTGAGGGGAGGGAAATAATGGAGCTGAACACGGTAAAACTGGGCATGGCCGCCACCACTCCCTGTGAAACGACGCCTGTTTTCTTGATAAGCTGCTTCAATAAGGCGATTGTTTTTCCCTGAGCCTCGACTGAGTCGCTTTTAACAATATCGGTCGGCTCTTCCACAAAGCCATAGGTTAAAAGACGCGGCTGTCCGCCTTCTTCTTTCAATTCCACCAGTTTAATGGAGGAAGTGCCTAAATCTATGCCTAAAAATGACTTACTCTTGCCAAAAAGGGCCATATTTTGTTTTTCTTTAAAAGTTTTAAGGTTTTATGATCTTTTAGAGCAATACAAACCCTCTGTACTGCTAATCTGGCTTTTATTATAACAGATTTTTACGTTTTAATAAAGGCGGGGCTACGGGGTGACTTCTCTGAACTTCGGCAAGGCACTGCTTAGATCACGGAAACCGGGCGGAGGATTGATCTGTATCCGGCCGTCATAGGTAATAAGCTCGGCCGGCATCGGAAACTCAATGGTGCCAATATAGGTCCGATTTAAATCAAAACCACCGGCAATAATAAGACCGTCAACTTTCAGCTGCTTGGCGGCTGCTTTGGTAATAAAGTCCCCTTCCACATAATAAGTGCCCACTATCTGGTCCACATCCGGCCCAACCTCCATATCTCCTTTTACATAAAAGGCGACTGAAGGCACTTCTTTATAGGTCGTTACTCCGGAATCATCATAAGTAATATCGTGGTTTACATATAAGTTAAGGTCCACCAATATCATGCCTGAGCCGTCCTTTACCGAGCCGGTATTGCCTTTTTTAAAGGATATTTTCTGATTAATATCCAGTCCGCGGCTGTGGGTGAAGTGAAAAGTTCTTCCGGCCAAGTCCACGGGGCTATTAAAAAGGCCGCTGGGATAGTCGCTTATCTTGCTTTTATTCGTTTCTGTCGCTCCAGTGGCCATCTTGTTAAAATCAATTTTTCCCAAAACGCTGTAGACAGAAGTACCGGTGGGCATGTCAAAGGCGCGGTAGCCTTCAACCAACCAGGGATTGGCGCCGGAATATGCCGGGAACTGATAAGAGGGAACCGTTCTGAATTGGCTCTGGCCCTCGATAACTGGTTCCGCCTCGGTACAAAAGTTATACATGCGGTCTCCGGCCAGAACGAGATAGGTAGCATTACACGCTTCTCCGGCAGTATCATAACCCGGCGCCTTGGCCATCTTAGGCGAGCCGATGCTGATCTTGGCGTAGATGTCGCCATAGATCGCCCTCAGCCAGGCCTGGCTGTAAAGCCCCGCCCTGGAAACATCAATCCAGCCGAAGTCTTCGGAATATGCTTTGCCGTACCATTTGCCGCCTTCCATATCCACAGAAACCCCGTAGACATCACAAAATTTACATTTGTCACATTCAACCGCAGTCGGATCGTTATTATCATTATAGACGCAGGCACCCAAACCTGCTTTTATACAATAATCTTTTTGCCCTTGTTCAGCTACCGGATAGACAATACAAGGGTCTTCGCTCGCCGAATTAACCGCACTGAATGGGCACCTTCCCGTTCCGCAATGATCAATATCACAATTATTGCAGGTATCGTTGGCACCGGTCGTATTAATCTCACAAATTTCACAAACCATATACTCATCACCATCATATTCTTCAGGAGGATCAGGGTCAGGATCAGGGTCAATGGTCTTGCAGGCATTACAGCGGGCAAAGGGACCTGCCGGATCAGTAACTCTTTTTGAAATATCAGACCTCAGCCTCACCCAGCCTTTGGCAAAATCACAAGGCTGTCCGTCGCAATCCGCGTTGGTAATACAAACATTCCAGGTGTTAAGGCAACGGCCCTGCCCTTTATATAAACACGTATTGCCTCCGCCGCATTCGCCATTCAGAAAACAGGCTTTTGCGGGATTATCAGAGCACTGGCCCAGTTTGAACCGGCCCCAGCCGTCAACCGCATAAGTTTTATAATTAAATTGGGCGGTCATGTAGTTTTCCGCATCAAGTAAGTTTATAGTTTTTCCGCAGTAAGTGATGATAGGGAAAGTATTGTAGGGAGTGGCGGGCGGGTTGCCGATGTCATCGCGGTCAAAGCTGAGCCAGGCGGAAGCATAACAGCTTTCATCGTTATTCTTGCATAACCGGCAATAATCATCAGTAGCACAATTCACGTCCGGATTATTGCTGCAGACACCGCCTGCGCAAGTGATCGTCGGGTTGGGGTTGTATTCATCGCCATCGGTCATCCCCAGCCAGGCATAGCCGGACAAGGCGCCGACATCCTGGTCCTGGTCGCCGGCTTCGTCCGGGGTTGCGTCACGGCAGGAAGTAAGGGTACTCCCCTCTTTTTCTCTCTTGACATTAACCCCATAGGAAAAAGTGGTGGTATCACAAACATCATTGTTGGCGCAATTAAAACTTATCCAGCCAAGAGGAAATTGTCTTTCGGAGCCGGCAGGATTTGCACTCACACAAACATCCGGATTCGTTGAGTAGCCATCGCAATTGTCCGCGCCGATATAGCCCCAGCCGGCGACATTCCCCGGGGAAATCTTTAAAATAGTGCTGTTTTCGCCCACAGCCCAGGCATGGGTCCGGTTAACGGCCGTGATTCCGAATATCGTGTCTTTCGTGTCCGTCGCCTGGCTATACCAGCCAGCGTTATTTTTGCCGTAAATTATCTTGCCGTCCTCACCGGAAAACCAGATAAAATGATCCCCAGTAGTATGTTTCACGACACCCACCGCTTTCATTAGTGAGCCAGCGGCCAAACCAGTTGACTGAGGGTTGATGTTCCAGTTCGCGTCTTCAAAGAGAGCATAGCTGTTTGAATTAATTGAAGCCCAGCCATGATTTTCATCGGTAAAAACAACGTCTGTCAGGTTCGGATTGCCATTAATAGTATGAACAGCACAGCCATCCCAGTTAATGGCATTAATTTTATGGCATATTTTTCCGGCATTACCGACCGCCCAAACATTGTCTTTATTTATGGCATAGACCCCGTTAAGATTGACGCCAACGGGTGCGCCCGAGACACTGGTCCAAGTTCTATTCTCACTTGTTGTAGGCGGCACATTAGTGGAAACCTGGATACCCTGGCCATTGCCGACGGTCCAGATATCATAGCCCGATTCAGGCTGACCTGGATTCTTGTAAGCCATGGTAATTCCATTTAACTGGCCGCCGCCAAGTTGATTGCCCTCATATTTGTTTCCATGCCAGTCATTATAACCTCCGGTATCATTGTAAAAAGTGCAGCCATAATTAGTGCCACCTCCGGAGACCCAAAGCCGGTACGGGGCATTATCGCCCTCGGCATCGTTTTTATCATAAAGGAAACTGATGGATTGAAAATTATCACACGCCTCAGTAGTTGTTTTCCAACCCAGCCATATCCGGTTATTAGGGTCATAAGTAAAAATGACCCCGGTATCCAGCTGGTTGTTGCTGTCTGAATCCAAACCGCCGGCCGCCCAAACATAATATTGGTTCAGATCTTCATTAAAGTGGGCAACGACGTCATGAATTTCAACCGCGCCGAAACCTTCCGGATTGGTCATTTTTTCCCATTCCGAAGCTGATTCGGTCCGGTGAGCAATAAAAAATACCGCACCGATAATGATCGCAATTATCGGGGCAATCGCGTATATCCTGTCCTGTTTTAGGGCCTTTGGCATATTTATTTATAATATTTGAGTATTTTTAGTAAATTGCATCTTATTATTGATTTTCACGTATCATCGCTTCCAAGCGGTCAATTCTGTTATTCATTTCTTTAAAAGATGCTTCGGGCATATAATAGCCGACATTAACAAAGACAAGGATTTCTTGTTCACTGCCACTTTCAAAATGTTCCGCTTCCATGGCATAGCCGATGATCTTGCCCGCTTTCAGGGCTTTCATTCCCTGGCCTTGAGTCGAACTGGAAGTGATGGGGTCGCCCAATTTTATCTCGCCTGATTCATTATTCACTTTGATAAATACCTGACCGACCAGAGCCACCGGCTTTCTTTCCACGTTTTCGTCTTTCGAATCAGTATCGCCCATGAAAAATGAGGCTGTCCTTTTGCTGGAGACGACTCCAACCAATAATGGGTCGTAAGCCGCCTGGGTCCGCCCCAGTCTTTGATCATTTTTTACCGAAACTAGTTCCATTTCCTGAACATTTTCGCTTTTTATAACATCCATCATTTCCGCGATATCATGCACTCTGCTTCCGCCAAACCATATTCCCCCGCTGGCACCTATACTAAATGAGTTTGCTCCGCGCGATTCATAAATATTGTCGCTTAGATTAAAAACAGCGGAATAATTATGACTGGCTGATGCCTTGGTTCCGAAAGCTAAAGCGTGGTCGCCGCCGGTATTAACGGTATTTCCTATTGCCACAGAACCCACGCCATCTGCGAATGAATTCCTACCAAGCGCAACGGAGCCTTCTCCGGCGGCCTCATTTTTGAAACCCGAGGCAAAACTGTTAGTACCGGTACTTCTGCTTTCATTTCCTAAAGCAATAGAATTAGCTCCTTCCGCGAAGGTATGATAACCCAGCGCAATTGCGGCAGATCCGGTTGCGCTGCATGAGAGTCCCATGGCAACTGACCCGTTGTTTGTGGCCATTGACGAATCTCCGGCGGCAAAGCTCCATTGTCCGGTAGCCTTCGTGTAATGCCCAAAAGCCGCCGCTTCATAACCGGCTTGGGGACCCCAACCCGCGGCAAAAGAATAATCACCGGTCGCCCGAGGATCACGACCAAAGCCGGTTGAATAGCTACCAACATTTTGTAAGATGTCTAAACCCGAGGAAATAGATCCGGCAAAGAAGGCTGCTTTTCTCGGATACCATAACATGACTGAACCGGCAGTACTGACAGGCACCGTAGCCCCACTGTTAATCGTGCCTTTCGCCAATATGCCGCCGTCAGTATCAAGATTAAGCCTAAAAGGCATGCTTGTCGTGCCAATACCAAGCTTCCCGGCATAAACTCTGCCGGAAAAATACCCGGCATAGCCGGAGGCATTGGCCTGCTCGGCATAAATCGCCGAATTATTGGGGGAACCATTTTTTACCTGCAGGGTATCCGAACCCGTGACCGTGGGCCCTGATCCGGGCATAAAGCCGACATAAAGTTTTCCCGGAGTAACTACCCCGCCGGAAAAGTCATTGGCATAATTCATGATTAAATAATTGTTTTCGGCGGGAACGACTGCCGGATTGACCAAGGCCCGGCAATTGCCATTAAAAGTTTTGCAGGATCCGCCGCGCTTCATTATGAAATCTCCGGATGAAGCGGCGTTAGCCCCCAAGGTAAGGGTGTTGGGAACAATTAAATCCCCGTTAGCCGTATGGATGAATTCTTTATTTGAATTAGTGACCAGGTTAAGGCCCCCGGTGGAATAAATGCCCATCGCCTGGTTAGCGGCGACATATTTGCCTATTTCCATAGCCTGATTGGCGGAGGCATCGCCGTTGATGATCGAAATGACTCCGCCGTAAGCGGTCAATCTCCGGTTCTGGAGGGTATCAAAGGGGGCGGCCGCTTCGGCAACCGGGATAATATTTTTAAACAGTTCGGTCTGGGCGTTTGCTTGTGGAACCAGAAGGGATTGGGAAAGTCTGGAAACAGCGCCCAAGACCAGGCCTTGGTTTTTTTCTGGGACAAGATTATCCGCCTTTGTCCGGCTGGCCAGGGGGTAAGTTTTATCAGCCGCGGTTATCACATCAATGTCACATTTTTCATCATGACAAAGTGAATCGTCGCAACAGTACTGTCTCGGTCCGCAGTCGGCACTGTCGCAGCACTCCCCAGGATGACAAACCTGGTTGCAGCAAACATTATCTTTGCCGCAGCCGCAATCAGCGTGACAAGTGGCGCAGGTTTCTCCTAAACCCGCTTCGCAGGTACCGTTAGGGCAGCTGCTGCCATCGCCTGCAGCAGTGACAAAACTGCCGGTAGCTACCCGAGTATCGCCGATATAGGTCGCGTCTACTTCATCCCAGATAGTGACCTTAAAAAAATAAGTGGTTGCGGCGTCAAGACCGGCAAGGGTTGTATCTAATATTCCAAATGCTCCCGCCGGCCCGGCACTTTGAGCGCCCAGCTCATAGTTTAGGGTTTTTCCATAGGCAACCTTAGCCCAGTGAGTCTCTTTGCATCTCCAGGATATCCGGGCGGAATTCTGGGTAATATCTTTAGCAAGCGGTGCTAATATAAATACCGTGGCGCAGTCCGCGTCGCAATATGGTCCGGGAAGGGCGGGGGGAACGGGTGTACAAGCAGAAAAGGCTTTATCCCCTGTTTCACCGTTATTGCAGGCGCCGTCACCGCAGGTAAGCTGGCAGTCAGTCGGCGGCAGAATTAAATTGGAGGGCTGGCCGATAATCAAACTGTCGGTAGCGGTATTAACGTATAGAGAAGTATCGGCGTCAGCGCCTGAGGTGCCGCCGACAACAAGGTTGTAGGTTTTTTCGTTTGGATAAAGATTGTAGGCGCCTAAATTCCAGTAAGCGCTGCCACCAGTCCCTGACGGCCAACTGGTATTACAAATTTCGCTGCCCGAAGTGCCTAAACAAATTTGCTGTGTGTAAAGCGAAACACCCGGCTTGAGAGTTAAGCTGGTCGCCCCGCCGCCTGAAGCTTCAACCGCGACATTACCTTTGAAATAGCCGGCGTAAGAATTTAAGTTTTCAGAAAGGCCATACACGCCATAACTGGTTTCTTCATTAACATTAGCTTGGCCAAAGATGCCGTATGATTTAAGATTAATCGGAAACAAAGAAGAATAGGCC
>JAZDFB010000125.1:0-6073 GCA_043808305.1 Planctomycetota bacterium
CATTCGTGATAATAATTTTCTGGGCGGCTTCAAATTCCTCCGGTGTCTGAAATCCGGATAATGGGATCCAATAAAAGAGATTTTCTTGGGGGTAGATAAGAAGGCCTTCCTTACTTATAGTTGCAGAATAAATAAATTGCCATGCTGTTGAGGACTCGAAACCTTCGCCTTTACCGGAAATCCCCTTATCGTCAAATAACCAGGTTGCTTTTTTATTTAGTACAGGCATCTTGCGGATATTTATTTTGATAAGCCAAGAAATAAAAATATGATAAAGAAATGGTATGCTAAAAAAAATAATTCCAGCAACAAAATCAATGGTTATTGAACGTATATAGTGCATCGGTTCATGAATCAAATACATTATGCCGTTAAGGAAAAACAAAATGCCGATAAACCCGAAAAGCAATTTTGATGATTTTAATGATGAGTTTTTATTAAAATGGATTCTCATACCGCGGGAAACTTCTTCTTCAGAAAATTGGCTTTGGGCAATAATCATTTTATTTCCTTCCTATCTTCCCCGCTGATACCCCGGGTATTCTTTTACTTATTCCCCTTTTCCCCGATGTCAGTCGTATCTACACCTAATTCTTTAAGAGCGTTCTGTGCGCGTATCCCATAATATGGGTCAGTTTTTATGAGCGGTTTTATATCTTCTATCAAGTCTTTCGTTATTTGGTCTTTGACGCCTAATTCCACCAATGAAATTGCGGCCCGACCACGTATAACATAATCATTACTTTTAGTAAGCGATATTAATTGAGGTATGGCTTCTTTGGCATCCGAGTTACCAAGCGCTCGCGCGGCCGCCACACGTATTGCAGCGTGATCAGCCTCAAGCAATTTAATAAAATCAGGAACCGCTTCTTTTACACCAAATTTTGCTAAAGCTTTAATTGCGCATACTTGGACATTAACATCCTGGTCATTAAGCAGATTAATGAGCTTTGGAATACACTCCTTTATTTGGAAACCGGAAACCGCATAGATTGCCGCAGCACGCACTTCGGCAACCTCGTCCTCCAGTAATTTGGGTATATAAGGTATTATTTCTTTGGCAACAAGCAGTTTACCAAGCGTTTCAAGTGCCTGTTTGCGGACACCCCATTCCTCATCTTTTAATAATGGCACTAAATATGGATTTGCTTCCTTTGCCCGGAGCTCCCCAAGAGATTTACACGCGGCTCTCCTTACAAAACTATCTTTATCGCTAAGCGTTGTTATTAAATAAGGGGTTGCTTCTTTAGCTTCCTTTTTCCCAAGTATATAGGCAACATAGCATCGGATTTGCCAGTTTTCATCATTAAGCGCTTTTATCAACTCCGGAATAATTTCGTTTAGATTTGATTTGATTAGAGCATCAGCCGCATCTTTTTGGACACGAGAATTTTTATCACCCAATAATTTGATTAACTCATAAATCGCATCCTTATATCCCAACTCAATACGCTCACATGCTGCCATACAACGAGGAATGGAGCTATAATTGTTATTTATGAAGTTAGTTAATTCCTGAAACCTTTTTTCTACTTCGGTTTGGTTAGCTGGTTGTTTAGTTGAATTGGGCTCATTAATATTCTGGGAGTTATTTGATGTTTTGGATTGAGATGTATCTGTTATAGGTTTTTTATCAGGTTTTGTTGGAATATTCTGAGGATGCGGCGGGACAATTTCTGCCGGGATATTATTGGATTTAAGCGGGGTTATTTTAGGATCTTCGTTATTAATGATAGATTTAACTGCTACTACATAAGCGCCTATTATTAACAGGCCAATCAGTAATGGCAATGCAATCAAATATTTTTTCATATGCTCAATTCCGCTGACATCTTATTTGTCTGCCTCGGATTATATTAAGCATTTTATCCAGAAGTGTCAAATAATTTGGCCACTGATGAACACGGATTTCAAATTCCAAATTTCAGATTACAGATTAGGCTGTAACCACGAACTGCCACTAACTTATCCGCTATATCCGCTTAATCAGCTTACTGTTTTGCGGCCTTGGCCATCTTCTCACCCAGGACCTTCCGGGCTAATGTCTTGCGGCGGTCGTTGAGTTCGGCGGTCTCTTCCTCGTATTTGAGCGCGCCGGTGGAACAGACCTTGGCGCATTTCGGCCCGCGCTTTTCGGGGTCGCCGGAGCACAGGTCGCATTTGACCACGTCGTTGTCCAGGACGGCTATGGCGCAATAGGGGCAGATGGTGGCGCAGAACCGGCATTTGATGCATTTGTCTTCGTTGTATTTGATGACTTCGCCGGCGGCGGTTGATTCCTTGTAATACGCGTTCTGGGGGCAGAATTTCAGGCACGGCGCGTCCTCGCATTGCATGCAGATAATCGGATATTCAAAACGCTCGAACTCATCGCGCACAACGCTTATGGCGGCTTTCTTGGGGTTGCATTCGCCGAATTTGCCGAGCGAGCAGGCCAGTGAACATTCTTTGCAACCGGTGCATAATTCGGGATAGACGTATAAGTGTTTCATTGATAATCCCTTCTCTTAGAGCCAGTTAGGACTTT
Source organism: Planctomycetota bacterium (assembly GCA_043808305.1). Lineage (GTDB taxonomy): Bacteria > Planctomycetota > MHYJ01 > JACQXL01 > JACQXL01 > JBBAAP01. The sequence goes on from JAZDFB010000125.1 coordinate 2,528, forward strand.
TGTCTCATAGAGGCAAAAGGCCATTACTGGGCCTTAGATCCCGCCGAATGGCGGGATATTCCTTTTTTTATATAGTGCAGCGGTATTATGTCAATATGCCGCTTAAAATCAGCAGTCTATTTTATCGCTTGCAGCTCCTTTATCCGGGCCGGCTTTAGCAGGCCGGCTTCGGTCCAGCCGCGCAGTTTGTAATACCGGTCTATGGCCAATGCGAATTGCGCCCTGTCCACGTGGTGCCCCTTTGACATTTTCAATGGCATAGGGTCGTCGAAATAGCGCTTGGGCAGGGTGTCGTCGGCCTTGGTCATCCCCTGATTGAGATTGAACATCCTTTCGGAATCTATCACCCTGCGGCCGACGGCTTCCAGTTCCTTTTCCGAAATCTCCCAGCCGGTGGCGCAGTAGATTAAATCCTTGAAGTGCGAATAGCCCAGGAAGTTGGGGCTGTTGAATCCGTGGCAGATGAATTTGCAGATGCCCAGGCAATCCACCGCGGCGAATATATGCTCGGAGAAATAGACGGCTTTTTCCTTTTCGTCAAGCACGGTCGGGTCCTGTATTTTGGAGCCGTAGCCGTAAATGCCCTGGCGCACCTCGGGCGGCAGTTTCTGGAATATTTCCAGGGTCGGCCGGCTCCTGAGATGGTCGGCGCCGCGCGAAGACGTGGCGATGCCCAGGGCGAATGCCTTGAAGTAACGGACGTCGTGCGGGTCGCTCTGGGGCAGGCCCTTGACGGCGGTGACGTAATCCTTGGCGTTGGCGCCTAACTGCCCTGCCGCCTGCGTGCTTTCGGCCAGGATATTGCCGAACCCCTCCCGGCGCGATATCATATGCAGCAGTTTCTTGCTCAGCTCCATATCGCCGAATTTCAGCTCCAGCCCGCCGGTGACCTTCTTGTCGATAATGCCTTTTTCGTACAGTTCATAGACCCACGATAAAATAGTGCCGGCCGACGATATGTCCAATCCGAGCTCGTTGCAGATGTTATTAAGTTCTATGACCTGTTCGGGCTCTTCTATGCCGATATTAGCCCCGATTAAGCCGAGCGCCGTATACTCCGGACCCTCGCCGCCCAGCGTATTACGGTGGCGGCAATGCATCATGCAGGATGAGCAGGATATCATCTTCTGGACGAACTTTTCCACCTCTTCGGCGTTGAGCTTGTCGGTCCAGGCGTTGAGCTGGCTGTTCTTGGTCCGGATGGCGCCGACGGCGTTGCTCACTTCATAAAGGAGCGGCGTGCCGAGCTTGCCGAGAATGGGCGTGATTTTGGAAGCGAACAGATAATCCTTGATATCTTCCACCAGTTTCTGCAATTTATCGGGATATTTTATCTTGAGCCCGCCGGTGCCCTGGGCGACCACGGCTTTAAGATTCTTGGAACCCATAACCGCGCCCATGCCGCACCGCCCGGCGGCATTTTTTATGCCCGTCCGGACGCAGGCGAAACGGACCAGTTTTTCACCGGCCACGCCGCACAGGGCTATTTCGCAAGGGCCCAAATCACGGCGGATTTCCTGCTGTGCCTGGGTGGTGTCTTTGCCCCAATATTTCCGGGCGTCGCAGATTTCTATCTTGCCGTCTTTGACCAGGATATATGACGGGTGCTTTGCCTTGCCGGTGATGATCAGGCGGTCAAACCCGGCATAACGCAGTTCCGGGCCGAAGAAACCGCCGCAGTTGGCGTCGCCAAGGATTCCCGATTCGGGCGATTTTGCCGAGACGCTGAACCGGCTGGATGAAGGCGTCAACGTGCCGGTGAGCAGGCCGGCCCCGAAAATCAGCACATTGTCGGGCGACAGCGCGTCCACTCCCGGTTTGAGATATTTGTTCAGATAATACACGTTCAACCCGCGCCCACCCAGCATCTGCTTGCGGAGCGAGTCCGGAATGGACTCGATTTTTATTTTACCCGTGGATAAATCAATCAGCGCTAATTTTCTTTCTAACATATTTACATCCTTCTATATTTTTTTATCTGACGAATAAGTATAACAAAAATCCCCGTATTTTCAAGTAATTTCAACTGCCTATCAGCCGAATCATATGCCCTTAATATTATATTGCAGTTTAAGGCTGTCGTTTAGCAGCTCATTTTTCAGCGCGGAGACATCCCGGCGCTTTTGCATATAGTTCCAGATGGCCCCCGAATTCCTGAATGCGCCGACGGATTGGAAACCGATGATGCGGTTATCCCGCAGGATGAGCTTGCGCCGGCTGTTCCGGTTGCGGTATCTGATTTCCTCCAGGCCGCCGGCGCCCTGTTGTTTGGCTTCGTCGGCGGTCTGCCCCATCCCGGTCACGGACAGGCCGTCGATATTGATCGCGTTTACGCTTACGTTCCCTTCGTAGACAGCCGGGATATCCATCATATTCAACGCGGCAATCCGGCCCTGCTCCACGGCATTGGGCCAGATGGCGCTTAAAGCCGGCTTGCCCGATATGAAGTCGCGCGCCTCGGCCGCGTCGCCGGCCGCATAAACGTTTTCAATGTTAGTCCGCATATTATCATCGACAATGATTCCGCGGTTGGTCTTTATGCCGCTGCCTTCGAGGAATTTGATGTTGGGCCTGACGCCGATGCTGACCACAACCAAGTCGCCGACTATCAAGCCGCCGCTCTTCAGGCGGATGCCGCTGACGGCTTTGCCGCCGGTCACCTGGATGACCTCCTCGCCAAGTTTGATTTCAATCCCTTTGGCATTGAGTATCTGCTCCACCGGTTCGGCCATATCCTCATCCAATATCCGCGCCAGGACGCGCGTCAGCATCTCGACGATTACGGTTTTTATCCCCAGCTGGTGCAGGCTTAATGCGGTCTCGATGCCGGTAAAACCGGCTCCGATAATGACGGCCCGCCTGGCCTTATGCTTTTTGGCGTAATCGGCAATCGCCCGGCAGCTGGCCAGCGTTGACAATGAGAATACTCCGGGGCTATCAATGCCTTCGATACGGGGAATTATCGGCGTCGAGCCGGCAGCTATGAGCAGTTTACGGTATTTTATGGACTTGCCGTTCTTCAGGATTAATTTCTGCTTGTCAACCAGAATGCGCTGGACCGGGATTCCCTGCAATGACTTAACCGAATTCTTCCTGAAGAAATCCTTGCTGAACCGCGGCAGCGCTTTGTGGGGCAATTCGCCGCCCAGTACGGAAGGCAAAGCGCACAGCGAATAAGGAACAACCCGCTCGGCCGAAATAACGGTAACCGGGATATCTTTGCTGCAACGGCGGATTGTTTCCAAAGCCGAAATCCCCGCACCGCCTGCGCCTATGATAACTGTTTCCATATAAATGTCCGTTGTTTGCCTTATTAAACAGTCTGTTTACCAATTAGAATGAATTATTTCATCCAAAAAACAGCCTGCGTCAAGAAAAATATCAAATAATCAGGGCCAAAAGGAGAATGACAATTCCGCGTGCAAAGAAAATATCTTGCCGGCCCCTGATTTTGGCCGGTCCGGCTGCCTACAAATGACTGAATTAACCCGCCATATTTATTTCTCTTCTAATGCTGATTATCTTGACGACCGGCTGATTTAGAGC
>JAZDFB010000126.1:0-19438 GCA_043808305.1 Planctomycetota bacterium
AAAAGGATATCGTTGAAAACTATTTCGGCTCCGTCTTTGGCGTCTTTTTTCTGGAGGGTAATCTTGGCGCCTTCCACGACTTTGAATTGTTCACTTCGGTCCCGAACGATGGCGTATTGCATACATTACCTTTCTTTGTAAGCGAATTGAATGGATTAAGCCAATTAACCATTAATCCCGCCCCTATCCAAAGGATTGGTGCGAGATAAAAGTGCTACACTATACTTCCAGTTTCAACCCTGTCAAGGTTTAAGCCACTTCTTATCCAAATAATAGTTATACAAGTAGGGATATTTATCCTTATTATTAACCACCATCCGGGTAACGGCCGGGAACAGGAACCTGCCCCTGAGCCATCTCTGCCAGAGAAAGGTCTTCTTGTCCCTGATGTTCCTAAATAGTTTTGTTGCCAAGCTGTCGGCTTGGGCAAATGTTTGCGCCTCGTCAACCAGCTGGGGTTCATCGCGCTTGACGGATACGCCGGCCAGGTAACCGGTGTAATACCCGCCGCAAAGCCAAATACCCTGGGCCACAGTTTTGGCAATTTTAGCCGTCATATAACTATGCCCACCGACCGAAATACCAATAGCATATTTACCTGCCAATTTACGCCGGTAATACAGCAGGCAATGGCTCCGGTCGTAAATTGTTTTCATCAGTCCGGACATATTAAAAGCATAATTAGGAGTGCCCATCACCAGCCCGTCCGCATCAAGGACTTTATTCATTATTTCCTGGTAATCGTCTTTTATGATGCACTCACCGGTCTTCATACAGTGTTCGCAGGCGGTGCAATAGGCCAGCTTCTTATTGCCGGCCCAGATGAATTCGGTTTGTGCGCCTAACTCAGCCGCCTTTTCCAGGCAACGCTTGACCAACCGGCTGGTATTGCCGTTCAAGCGACCACTGGTTGAGATACCAATAATCTTCATAGTTATTTACTGCATATCAACACTTTTCGGACCTGTCCAGAATATGTCGTTAAATTCATTGACATATGAGTATTTAACTGATTGCTACTTGACTTTATGGGCTTTATCATTACTAAACTTAAAAATATCTATTACCTCCTGCAAAAGGGGATACTACCGCTATTTGAACGCCTACTCTTTGAAATCAGAGCCATTACGCAGACACGACACAATATTTTAAGAAAACGGATTAACGGCGTTATCTTTGAATTTGATCTTGGTTATGCGCCGACTATACGTCAGATGCTATTAGAAAAATATGAGCTTCCTGTTCAGCGTGTGATGAAGAAGATACTTAAGCCGGGGGATATCTTTATTGATGTCGGTGCAAATATCGGGTACCTTTCGGCTATCGGCGCCGGACTAGTCGGTAAAACCGGACAGGTCCATAGCTTTGAGCCAGTGCCGGAATATTTCCAGAGTCTCAACCGTATGGCTAACCTCAACCAAGATTATAGAATAATCGCTAATCAATCTGCTATTGGCGAGACTGAAGGTACGGCTAATATTAACGTGGTAAATACACGTAAATGGCATAATATCGGCGCACACAGTATGGTGCCGGGCATTATACAGAAAGAAAATTTATCCGCAAAAATACAAGTGCCGGTTTGCCGGCTGGATAACTATATTGAAAAACATAGTCTCAGGAATATTTCGTTGATTAAGATTGATGTGGAAGGGTTTGAACTGCCTGTCTTGAAAGGTCTTGAGAACTTCTTCAGGAGCGGTTCACAATTACCCCAAATTCTGTGTGAAATTACCCCATCGGCTTATCCAAAATTAGGTTTTAAGGTAACGGATTTATTAGACTATATGGAATCTGCCGGGTACCTGCCTTACAGCTTAAGTGAACCTCATTCAAAGATAAACAATTATTATATTGCGATCAGCAAAGAACTATTTGAAGTGCTGTTTAGACCTATCAAAAATCTTACGCAATAAAAAAACAAGTACCCCGAACGGGATTTGAACCCGTGTCGCAGGCTTGAAAAGCCTGTGTCCTAGACCGGACTAGACGATCGGGGCTAAATATAATTCCAAATTACAAATCTCAGATTACAAATATGAAATTTGGAATCTGTAATTAACAAATGAGGGCGGACCGGTTCGAACGGTCGACCTACGGGTTAAAAACCCGGTGCTCTACCGGCTGAGCTACGCCCCCGTAAGAACCTGTTAGCTCCTTGGAGCGTTACAGGTTCTTACGCCCCGATGCATATCGGGGCAACTCACTCCGCATTAATCCAACAGGTGCCCTAATTTCTCCTTTTTGGTCGTAAGATATTTCTGGCTTTCGGGCCGGGGTTCTATCTTTATCGGCACGCGCTCGACTATTTCCAGCCCATAACCGTCCAATGCAATAACCTTTTTGGGATTATTAGTCAAGAGTTTTATCTTTTTTATTCCCAAGTCGACCAATATCTGGGCGCCCACTCCGTAATCCCTGAGATCGGCCGGAAAGCCTAAATTAATATTAGCCTCAACCGTATCCATCCCCTTGTCCTGCAATGCGTAAGCCTTGAGCTTGTTTTCCAGCCCGATGCCCCGGCCTTCCTGACGCATGTAGAGAACCACCCCCCGACCAACCTGGGCTATCATCTTCATCGCCATTACCAGCTGGTCGCCGCAGTCGCACCTGATGGACCCGAAGATATCACCGGTCAGGCACTCCGAATGCACTCGGACCAGAACCGGCTCATCAATCTTTTTTGACTTCTCATCGCCGATATCACCCAAACAAAGCGCCATATGCAGGTAATCATCGGTCAGCGACCGGTATAAATGCAGTTTAAACTGCCCGTATTTGGTGGGTAGTTTGGCCGAAGTCGTCCGCTCAATCAAACGCTCGTTCATCCGGCGATATTTTATTATATCGGCAATACTGGCCAGCTTAAGCCCGTGTTTTTCACAGAATTCTTTCAGCTGAGGCAGCCGGGCCATAGTTCCGTCCTCATCCATTATCTCGCAGATAACCCCGGCCGGTTTCAACCCGGCCAGCCGGGCCAGGTCAACCGAACCTTCGGTCTGCCCCGCCCTAACCAGAACCCCGCCATCCTTAGCTCTTAAAGGAAATATATGCCCCGGCCGGACCAGCTCCTCCGGTTTGGCATCATCCTTGATAGCTGTCAGAATCGTCCGGGCGCGGTCGTGTGCCGAGATGCCAGTGGTTATGCCGGTCTTGGCGTCAACCGATACGGTAAACGCCGTGCCGAACTGTGAGGTATTATCCCTAACCATGGGCGGAATATCAATCTGATTGGCCTTGGACTCGGTTACGGTCAGACATATCAGCCCCCGGCCGAATTTAGCCATGAAGTTAATGGCCTCGGGCGTAACCTTCTCGGCAACCATGGTCAGGTCACCCTCGTTCTCGCGGTCTTCATCATCCACCAGAACAATCATCCGGCCCCGGCGCAGCTCGTCCAGTATCTCAGGTATAGTCGCAAATGGCATAGCTCGTTTTTTTAACATATTTCCCCGTTCGTGTCAAGAATAATGGGGAAGCTTGACCCAAGCGCTTCACAACGCGAATTATAGCTCGGCTGTTAGTCCCGCCGAAGCGGGAACAGCCGACTATACCTGGCAGACCCCGACGGAATAGTCGGGATAAGGAACACTAACTTCCTTTGGTCGAAGTGTCCCTAATAATTCGTGAAGTTTATCCCGCCTTTAGCGGGACTCAAACTGCCAGAGTATTCTTGACAATTTCTGCAATAAAAATAAAATTAGTTTTGATGAATAAGAAAATTTTCCTATTTTTCATCATTTCACTGCTGTGTGGATTCACTGTTGCCGCGGAGGAAGACGCAGACCTGGCCGGCATCTATTACAAAAATGGCTGCAAGTTCTACAACGACAATAAATTAGACGACGCTGTAAGAATGTTCAATAAGGCCATCCTGTACCGGCGCGAATATCCGCAGGCATTCTACAAGCTGGGCGAATGCTATGAGAAGCTTAAAAATAACGCCGAATCATTAAAAAACTACCGCCTCTGCAGGCAGTGCCTGCTCCAACAGCCGGAACTTGCCAAGGAAAATGAGCCAATGCTCGGGCAAGCCGAAAAAAAGATTGAACAGCTTGATGTCAATAGCAAACAACTGGGCAAGACCAAAAATGACTATACGTCGGAATTATTCAAGCTGGCCAATACCTGCCTGGATAAAAAGTATTATAACTTTACCGAACGATTGGCTAACCTGATTTTGGTCATAGACTCAAACAACAAAGATGCCCAAGAAATATTGCTCAAGCTCGGCAAGAATGGACCGCCGGCAGAAACAGCCGATAAACCTGACCCGAAGGAGGTTGGCCAGCATATGAGCAAAGGAGACAACCTGTTTAATGCCAAAAGATATGATGAAGCGCTGGTTGAATATAATCAGGTAATCAAACTTGATCCGAACAACTACGAAGCCTACAATAACCGGGCGTCAATATATTGCAGGAAAAGAAATTTTGATAAGGCCATCGCTGATTTCGATGAAGCCTTAAGAATCCAACCTGAAAACCACCGGGCATACTGCAACCGCGGGCTGGCCTATGCACAAAAAGGCGATCTGGATACAGCCATATCAGATTTCACCCGTTCCATCGGGCTTAAGAAAAATGCCGATGCTTACGGAAATCGGGCATACGCGTATTCTCTTCAGGGCTATTATCAAAAGGCTATCGCCGACGCTCAGATGGCCTTGCAAGTTGAACCCGACCATCCATCCGCGCCCAGAATGAGAAAATATATAGCGGAGTGGCGTGGCAAAAGATAGCCGCGGCTAATCAATATAGAATTCCCAGGCACACCAGAATTCTTCAGGATGAATATCCGGCGGGCAGGCGATACAGCGTGTTTTTATCCGCGGGTCTATGGTTTTGGCGAAAACCGCGTATTCCATCAAGCCAACCGGCTTGCAGGGAAAATCGGGCAGGTTCTGGCGCTTGCGGGCATCCTGCACCCGGCAGGCATTCATCCGGAACATACACCGCTTATCGGTCATCTCGACGATTTCCTGCTGGTTGATGTAAGCGTATAACCTGTATTGGAAAGCTTTAACCAGAGCCGGAATCCCGCCGCCCGGTTTGATATTGAACCGCTTCATTATCCGGTCTGCTTCTACGGCCGAAAACCTGGCCCAGGCTTCAATATCCAGCTTGATTGCCGCGTCCATGCCATATGCCGCCTCGGCCGCCCGGAACCACAATCCATCGTGCGCCAGCCAGTTCTTGGCCGCATCCTTGAGCAACTCAATCAATTCATCACGTGATAAATCCTTCAACTGGTTCATGTTTCGGCTCTGATTACTTTATCGCCATCACTAATTTCTTGAACAGGTCGCCCCGCTCAGCGAAGTTACGGAACATATCAAAGCTGGCGCAGGCCGGCGAAAGCAGGACTATCCCGCCCGGTTTGGCTGACTTACGCCCGATATTGACCGCGTCCCTAAAGTCCTTTGCTATGATAATCACAGGCAATTTCTGCCCGCTCCGCGCCGCCTTAACATCACGAGCTATCTGGCCGGCTGTGGCGCCCAGCAGAATAAGCGTCTTTACCCGACGCTGAACTATGGCTTTGGCCATATCTTTGAACGGCAATTTCTTATCATACCCGCCGGCGATAAGGTGTATTTTCCCCGGCATCGCTCTTAACGCCCCGATGGTTGAAACCGGGTTAGTAGCGATGGAATCGTTATAATATTTTACGCCATTCTTCTCTGTCACAAACTCCAGACGATGCTCCACGCCGGCAAATGTCCGGATAACCTGCCTGAGCAGTTCCGGCTTAACGCCGAATATCCCGGCAACGGCCAGCGCGGCCGCGATGTTGGACTGGTTGAACTGCCCCATCAGCTTCATCTCGGATATCCGTCCAACTTTGCAGATTTTATCATCCTGCCTGATACAAAAATATCCGCCTTTGATGAATGTATACGAATCATTGTAAGGTTTCAGGCTGAAATAGAGCGGCGCGCCCTTGGTTTTCCAAGCCTTTACCTCATCATCTTCACGATTGAGCACCGCGTAGGAAAACAGCGATTGTCCATTTATTATATTCTTCTTGGCGCCGATGTATTCGGCCATATCTTTATGCCGGTCCAGATGGTTGGGCTGGATATTGGTCACCACGCTGACCAGCAGGTTAGGTAATGTCTGATTAAGATATAACAACTGAAAGCTGGATATCTCCAGAACCACCAGATCATCGGACTTTATTTCGCCGATATGCTCCAGCAGGGAAATCTTACCGACGTTGCCGCCCAGCCAAATCTTTCGGCGGGTGCCCTTCAGGAATTCCGCTATCAGCGTGGCGGTGGTAGTTTTGCCGTTGGTTCCGGTAATACCGATAATCTGGCAGGGGCAGAGCTTGAAGAAAATGCCCAGCTCGATATCCAGAAAAACATTGTGCTGTCTGGCCAGCTTCAGGAAAGGCGAATCCTCCGGCACGGCCGGGTTAACCACGACCATATCTGCTTTGATGAAATCGGCATTGCGGTGCCCGCCCAAAGCATACCTGATGTTCTTAATGCCCTTAAGCGCTGAAAGCGATTCCTTGAGCTCGGCCGGTTTCCTCAGGTCGGTTACAGTCACCCGGGCGCCGTGAGCGGACAGGAACCTGGTAACGCCCAGCCCGCCGCCGAAAAGGCCCAACCCCATTACGGCAATGCGCTTGCCTTTGAACCAGTCAGCAGTCCAGCTCATGGTAATTGATTATTTCTTTTCTTCGGACAGGTGTAGCTCAAGATGCTCTTTGACTATCTCGGCGCGTTTGAGGACTTTCTTCAAGTCCGGCTTCTGTGCCTTTTCCATTATCAGGAACGCCTCGTAGTCGTCATTAAACGGATATGGTATGACCAGCAACAGGAAATCAATCGGGAATATGTGGATGAATCCCGGCGAGACCGGCAGAAGTGTCTTAAGCGTCTGGTAACCATCCTTTTCCAAAACCAACTGGTAAGAACCGTAGTAGGTAAATGGAAAAGTTATCGGCGTCAATCCCTTTTCTTCATTATCAATAATTACCTTAGCGCTGGGCGGTTCGGAACGGATGGTAATATTACGTTCGGCACAACTCATCAGGCCGGAAATTACCAGCAATCCGCAAATAAATATCAGTTTCACTCGCATCTTTTTAATATCTTATCCGCCCTTTTATCGTCAGGCACCAGTTTGGTAGCCTCAAGAACGGATTCTTTGGCTTTTGATTTATCGCCGGATTCTAAATAAAGCTCGGCTATATTGCAATAAAAATCGGCTATTACCAGGTTACTGTCCAGCGTGGGTGACAGCTTATAGGCTAAGCTCAATGCCGCGTCGTATTCAACTATCGCTTTCCGTGGTTCCTTTTTGGCTGTATAGGCCTGGGCCAGGTAATAATGCAACTGGATATTCTCTGGCTCAAGGTATATCGTCTCCTCAAGCACGGGAATCAGCTTGTCCCACTGCTTTTCTGCGTAGTATATACGGTATAGTTTCTGGCGTAATTCAAAATCCAGCTGGTTAATCCCGACGTATGTTCCCAACTCGGCTACCAGTTTATCCTTCTGACCGGTTTCGTCATATATTCTAATAAGATGATAATAGGGATTATCCAGCGGCTTGGTATAGTGCGGAAATATTTTCTTGGCCCGTTCAAATTCGGTTATTGCCTCCTGATACTTATCCTGATTATAGAACTCCTGCGCCTTCTTGAAAGTTTCCTCGAATAATTTGATATCATTGGCCTTGATAATTTTGTCCTCAAGGTATTTAAAAAACTCCGGGTCGAACTCCGCTATGGTTTTATCGATAGCGTCCTTAAAAGCCTGGTCGGCATTCTTTCCTTGCCCAAACGACCTGAGCATGCTGATAATCTTATCCATTCCGTATGTCTTGTGTATGTATTCAATAATCAGCGAGCTGAGCAGGTAGGTGTGCAATATATCCACCTTCCTGCTCTTATTAAACTGCGTCAGGTGTTCCAGCTTGCCTTCGCGATAGGCGTCGATTATCTCCAGCTCCGGCTCTCTGCCCCATATCGGATTGGCCATCTTCTCCGCATAGACTGAACAACCCTCGGTGAACCATCTGGGCACCCGGAACTTACTGGATTGCAGAGTGATGATATGCATAAACTCATGGGCCGTAATGGCGCCCCAGTGGAACCGGTGGGCCAACTGGTCCTGGACGCCCGGTGAAAGCACCAGGAATGTCTTAGCAAAACACACGCCCAGCGCGCCGAACCCCGGAACGCCCAGAGTCCTTACCGAAAAATCATTATGGTCGGCCAGGACCTCCACGGCCAGCGGCTGCTCCGGCTCAAATTTATAGGCCTTGGTAAACCGGTCATAGCAATCCTCTAATAACTGCGACACATAAGGCGCCAGCAATGTTTTCTCGTCCTTATGTATTTTAATACTGAAGTGCGTCGTGGTAATGCAAAGATATTCCTTATCCAGCCCTTCCAGCACCTTCAGGGTATTAAACACAGTCAGGTTAAACGGGTCGCGCTGGAACGACTCCTGCAACAACTTCCTGCCCTGCGCCTCCAGACCTGCACCCAGCCTGAGCGAATTAAGCCCCAGCTCTACATAAGCATCCCAGCAATGCGGGTCAAGGCCAATCGCCTTCTGATAGAACGGCTGGGCATCCATATAAAGTATCCGTTTTAGGCAACAATCGCCCAGCGCCAGGTAAAACTCAGCCGGCTTTTTATTGATAACCAGCATATTGACACATTCATTGCGGAATGACTCCATTTGGTTATCCAGGTAATACGCCCCGGCCCTGATGCCCCGGTAGCATGCCGAGTTCGGATTAACAGCCATCGCTTGTTCGATGGATTTTATGGCCTCGTCGTTATTCTCAATCACCAACTCGATTACCGCCCGCAATGCCAGCGCGTCAGCGCAGTTTGGATTTACATTTAGAATCTGGCCGATCAATGGCCGGGCGGACAGCGGATCCTTGTAAAATGACGCCCTGGCTATGCCTAAAAGAGCCCCTTCAGATTTAGAATCTATCTTAAGCGCATCCTTGAAGCAAGCAACCGCCTCACCGGCTTCACCCTTTTCCAGGTAACACTCCCCCCAAAACACATACAGCTCCGGATTGGCCTTATCCAGCTGTTCTATCCTGGGCAGGTATTCGCCGACCACCTTGTGGAACAGCTCTTTATTGCCTGAGCGCCTGGCTAACAACCACACACCTTTGCTAAAATCCAGCATTTCGGCGGCGTTGAAAGCGGTTATCCGTGTTGCGGATATGGGCGAGAAAAACTCCAAAGATTGCTCTGCCTCGTCATATCGGCCGGATTCAAGAAACGTCCGGCTCACGCCCAGCCGTGCCCTGACATCATCCGGCCGCTGGCTGAGAACCGCCTGGTATGCAGACAGCGCCTCTGCGTATTTACCGCTATTAAGAAGCGCATCCGCCCCGATGCTCCGTTCGGGACTACGCTCACGCTCCGCATTCGGCTCCTCACCGAACGCAACCAGCGCCAGGCACTGCCATATCAACGCGCTTATCAAAATTCTGCAAAACATAGCAATAACTTATATTAACAAACACGTTCTGTCAAGGGTTAGTGCCACTTCGAACGCAGTGAGTTAGTGGCACGTTATCCTGAACAAAGTTCATGGGTTAGTGGCAGTTCGACCAAAGGGAGTTATACTTCGGCAGTTGTGCGTTGTGTTCGCGGAGCGGCATCCCGCCGCAGCGGGAGAGCAGCGACTTACTTCCGAGTATCCTCGGCTGGTAACTCATTACATTCGAACAGCCGATGGACTGCCACGTTATTAGTCGCTGTTAGGCTTTAGCCGTTATCAGCGACTTATCCCGCTTATTCCAGCGGGGTCCTGACCCTTCGAGAATACTCAGGGTAAACAAAGTTTATGGGTTGTGGCAAGTTAGTACTGCTGTGCCGTAGGCGCGGGATGGTGAATATCCGCCCAATCCGCGGTTACTGGATTCTTGACAATATTCTAATCTTAGCTTTAGTGTCATCTGTGATTAGCGTTAATTCGCGGCGAAAAGGAGCAGTCAAATGAAAAAATACGCCAAGCATCTAAAAAGAGCCTTGCATCTGGGAGTTAAGGGCGCGAAAATTATCCGCACAAACAGCATCGTTACCGCCGGCTGGGTCAGGCTGAAATGCCAATTTGGCTGCGACGGATATGGCGGCCGTTTAACCTGCCCGCCGTATGCTCCGGCGCCGGCGCAGACCAAGGAAATGCTTGCCCATTACAAATACGCGCTATTAATCCACGGCGACAAACAAACCAATGTGCGTAATATAGCTGTGATATTAGAAAGGGATATATTCCTGGACGGATATCACAAAGCGCTGGGGCTGGGCGCCGGTCCCTGCACGCTCTGCGCCAGATGTTCAAAAACCTGCAAACATCCCGACAAAGCAAGGCCGTCAATGGAAGCCTGCGGAATAGACGTTTTCGGCACCGCCAGGAAAAATAGGTTCCCGATAGAGGTTTTAAAGAAGAAGAACGCCAATCGTAATTATTACGGCTTGGTGCTTATTGAATAGCCGGGGATAAACATTTCTCTATAGCAACCATACGGAACGACATTCCTAATGCCTGGCTCCCTTATGCTATTACAACCGTATGAAATCGGAACCAAGCATATGCCATTTATTTAATTAATAATGCTATATTTATATTGATATGAATTTAATTATTAGATATACTATTAAATATTCCGGTGAAAAAGGATGTATGACAAAGATTTTATCTGCTGTAATCGTAGTAATGTCCACAATTCTGGGAATTTCAACTGATACTTTCCCCGGGCAGAATGAACCCGCCGCCAGGTGCAAAATAGTATTTATCTGCAAGGACAGGGACTGTGATAATTTATATGTCGTTGACGCGGACGGCGCCAACCAGAAGAAACTTGTGGACAATAAAAACTGGTGCCGTTTAAAAGTGCCGGAATGCTCTGTTGACGGCAAACAAATAGCTTTTGAGTCGGCGGAAACTATCAACAGCAAGATATGCGTAATGGCGGCTGACGGCGCTGATCTGAAGAAAATAACCAAATCAGATAAGGCGCTTGACCGGCAGCCGGCCTGGTCGCCGGACGGCAAGAAGATAGCCTTTGTTTCCGGCGCGCTGTCCAAAGGCGATATATATGTTATGGGTGCGGACGGCTCTAACCCGCAAAACCTGACCAAGAACAAATCCGATGATTACGGGCCGGTCTGGTCGCCGGATGGCAAGAAAATCGCCTTTGTATCCCAGTCCCCGGTAGCCCTGGAAGACGGCTCAATCGATTATTACGACCCCGCAGAGATTTATGTGATGAATGCCGATGGTTCCGGCCTGAAAAGATTAACCGAACGCGATGCACAGGATTATGACCCGGTCTGGTCGCCGGACAGCACGAAACTTCTTTTCACTTCCAAACCGCTTGAATCCAAAGACAGGGAAACGAATACATCAATCAAAGGCAATATTCTCGGGGGCGTAAGAGTGGAAGAGAAAAAAGGCAAGCCTATTTTCAAGTTCGGCAAACCCGACATATTTATCATCAATATTGACGGCTCTAACCTGCAGAATCTGACGAATAACCCGGACAAGGACGAGTATCCGGATTGGTCAGCCGATGGCAGCAGTATTGTCTTTATATCCTGCCGTGAAGGCGACCCGGATGCCGTCTACATTATGGCCGCAAACGGCTCCAATCCTAAATCATTGGCCGTGTCTGAAGACGGGCGTGAATTTTCCTGCGCCCGTTGGTCGCCGGATAACAAGAAAATAGCGTATATCCAGGATAAGGAACAAATCTGCGTGATAGACGCCAACGGTTCCAACCGAGTGGAGGCGGCTAAGGGGCGGGAATATGCCTGGCTGTTGGCAAAGTAATACTTTAGCATAACGGGCAGATATAATCAATCACTGAAATATTTTTGCAATAAATATTATTTTCTCTAACAAATTCGGGCGTCTCATGTATCTAATATTAAAGAAAGCTGAATAATATGTATTTTGGCATTTAGGAACAAGCCGTTCCTTCAACTGCCAGCTATAAAGGAGTTAAGTTATGACCAGAAACAGTTATTGGATATCAAAGGTTATTTATATCGCCACCCTGCTGTCGCCGCTGCCGCTTATTTTATTCAATGCCCAGGTCGCTGTTTCGGAGGATGCAAAGGCTCAAACTCCCGAAGAAATCTATACGGAAGCCGAGAGCCTTTTCGAGGCGCAGAATTACGAACAGGCTTTACAGCTTTATAATAAGCTGATGGACAAGAAATACGCAACCACCAAATTCGTAAAGGACAACAAAGACGATATCGGCACCCGCATAAAATTCTGCGAGAAAAAGTTAGGCGTGGTCAGCGATATTTGTTCCCTGTTTAACGGCAAAGCTGTTAAAACCAAGAAAGGCAAAGACGAATGGTTCAGCGTTTCTTATGACTTCTCCAAGGATAATCAGGTTGAAGACTTCACGCCAGAAGCTGGCTTGACCATGTCCGTTAAAGACGGCAAATTGGTCTTTTCTACCAAGTATCCTTATTATTTCGACGTGGTCCTGAAAAATGTCGCATTTGCCAATACCGTTTCTATCGAATTCGAGATGAAGATAACATCGGACGAATCGGACGAAATCTATGTGGTTCTTTTCAGGGACAGCGGTTCCGGCAATGGTTATAATTATATGTTTAATTATAAATCCACATCGATGGAGCTTACCTCCAATGTAATCTATCTCCCTTCAGGCAAGCGGGGAGGCGGCGCCCCATTAATCGGCTCCCAGGACTGCCTGGGCTCTTTCCCCAAGCCCAAGATTGAATCTGGCAAAAGTTATAAAGTCAAGATATCCCTCAAGGATGGCGTCCATCAGGTTTATGTCGATAATGCCCTCCAAAAAGAGGTCAAGAATAATAAACTGACCTTCGGGCAGGTGGCTCTGGGCTGTTCCAAGACGGTTGTAACATTTGATAACCTTAAGATAGAAGGCATGCTGGACGCGGAATCAGTCCGCAAATCTATGGTCGGCGCCACTTCTCAAAAGCAAACCAAACAGAGTGAAGAAGAGGATAACCAGGCAATATTAGCCCGGATTAAACAAGAGTATGAAAAGCGGTCTCCCAAAAATCTCTTCAAACTGGACAGGCTTGACGAATTGCTTGACAAAAACTTACCGGAGGCGCAGGAAGCCGTCAAAAAAGGGATTGATATGGTGCTTAATGTTCCTTATGAGACAATGTATACTTATGAAGACCTTTATGCCTTTATCGAAAAAGTGCTGGAAAAGTTCAACGAAGCAATAAAGTACGACCCCAAATGCGTTGTGGCTTATTTTTTACGGAGCAAATGCTTCCAATTAATGAGCGACCTTGACCAAGGCGTCAAAGAACTAACCAGCGCCATAGATATCGACCCCGCTTTCTACGAATGTTATGTGGACCGGGGCGAACTATATTTGTATGGCCGGCAATTCGAGAATGCCCTGAAAGACTTGAATAAAGCCTTGGACATAAAAAGCGATTACGCCGAAGCCTACGCCCAGCGCGGTTATGCTTTCTTTGCAATGGGCGAGCGGACAAAGGCAATGGCCGACATCGAAAAAGCGTTATCCATAAGCCCGTCTAATTCAACCGCCAACGAGTATGATAAAAACCTTAAGCATATTATCAAAGGCCCGGCCTGGCAAAAAGTATTCACCAAGGAGACCAAGTATTTTATCTTTAAAACCGATATCAGCCAAGCCAAGTGCGACCTTTACGCCAAGCATCTGGAAACCATTATAAAACATATCCTTAAAACCTTCTCCTTAAAAGAAGACCCGCTTCTCGTGAATAAAGCCGAGGCCCTCATATTCGACAGCCAGCAAAGCTATTTTGATTTTGCGGACCTCTCGTCTGGCGGCGCAGAAAATACCCTCGGTTATTATCATCCCATCTATAAACAATTATTCCTTTTTGAACCGCCCCAGAAGGAAAAACAAACGATGCGCGTGATGTATCACGAAACATTCCATATGGTCATTGACCGTTATATCCAGGATATGCCGATTTGGCTGAATGAAGGCATGGCTGAATATATCGGCGGAACGGATATTGACGGCGCCACTATGGCTACAGGGCAGATTCAGGAAAGACGGCTTGATAATCTCCTCAGGGCGTTTGACTATGACAGCGTCTTTCCCTTTAAACAGATTATGAACGAATCCAAAACAAAATTCTATAGCGAATCCATAGGTTATAAGTATGCCCAGGCCTGGTCAATGATCCATTTCTTCATCAATTTCCGTAGCGGCGAATACTTTAAACAACTGAAAGATTACTATATGACCCTGCTTGGCGGCAAGTCGGCTAAAGCGGCCTATGATAAAACTTTCGCAAAAATGGACCTTAAGCAGGTTCAAAAAGAGTGGAAAGAATACGTCAACAAATTAAAAAAATAAATACCTAAAGGTAGAGCCGTTTAGTCCCCCGGCGGGGAGGCCGCTCCCTAGACCCTGGGGGTTCTTGTCCCAAGACCCCTTACGGGTAAACGGCTCCGGCGGTGAGCGCCATAAGGGCGCCATGGCGCTTCGGCGCCAGATGGCTTTGCACTGCGTTCACAACCTACAGTTTATCCTTCCATTTTACGTTTCTTTAAGCGCCGGCTCACAATAACAATGATTGCGGCGGCGGCGATAAAGAGAAATACCCATAGCTTGATGCGGCTGACAAAAAATGCTATCTGCTTGATTTCGCCCTCAAAGTGATACCCCAGCCAGACCAGAACAGGAACGCTGATTAAGGCGGCCAGTAAATCCATAAGAATAAAGCGGCTGATGGCCATTTTTGAAGCGCCGGCGCTGATGTATATCAAGGCGCGCAAACCGGCCGCAAACCGGCCGAAGAATATGGCGGATTTGCCGTAACGCGCGTAGAATTTGTCTATCCGGGCAACACGCTTCTTCGTAAACAGGTAAGAAAACGGCCTGATATTGTATATCCGGCTGCCGAACTTCCGGCCTAAACCGAACGTTATCAGGTCACCGGCCAAAATACTGAGCATCGCCACCGGTATCATCAGCTCCAGCCTGGCAAAATCGTTGGCCGTCACGAACCCGGCCGCCAGCAGAATAATGTCTTCGGGAACGGGTATGCCTAAACCGGTTAATAATAGCGCAATCATTACGCCGATATAAGAAAATATATCACGCGAGAAATAATTAATCAGCTGTTCTATCATCTTTAATGCATTCTTTATTTATACCAATAGGTATATTATATTGTTATACCTTAAGGTATTACAATCCGTATTAACTTATATATATAATCTATGGGTTAGTCAAGATTAAGAGACTCTAACAAACCTGTTATGATAAATATTCACTCTCCCCCTGCGGGAGAGGGCAGGGTGAGGGGGAACAAGGTAATCACCCTCCCCTAACCCCTCCCATCAAGGGAGGGGAATAGGTTTTGATAGAGTCTCTAAATATGACAAACTAAATACGCCTCAAATGCCGAAAACTGCATTATAGAAATCAATCAGTTCCCCGCCATATTATATCGCAAATATCTCCTGAAAAATACGATAATTATTTGCTTTTAACCGTTATATATATATAAGAATGTTAATATTATAATACCTAAAGGAGAATAATTGATATGAATAATATCCTGCGTTTGTGTTTGTCCGTAATCCTGTGTTTTGTGTTCGCGGAGCGCCATCCCGCCGCAGCCGGATCCGTAACATTGGGTTCCGATAAGTCCCGCGGAAATGACGCCCAGCCCGCTAATAAGGACCAGCCCGCAGTCAAGCCCGCACCCGACCCGAAGGAAAAAGCCAAATGGGTCAATGAACTGATTAATAAACTGCACAGTTCCGACCTCTGGGTCAGGGTAGAAGCCATCAAGAAACTGGGCGATACCGAAGATTCCAAAGCGCTGCCCTCCCTGAAGCAGGCGCTGGGCGACGAGAGCATAGACATCAACGTCGAGGCGCTCCGGGCGCTTAAGAAAATCGGACGCGAGGAAATAAAGAAAGGCAATGACGAATCATTTAAACTGCTCCTTAGGGGCATCATCCTTTACAACATGCAATCACTCCGCTTTTACGCGCTGGACGGCGCCGCTTCTATCGATGCGGAAAAAACCCGAAAATACCTGATGAACAACCTTAAAAGCTACTTTCCGGATACGCAGGGCAGGGCGGCCGAAGGACTGGCTAACCTATTCCTGGTTACGGACCTGCGGGACAAAAATACGGTCCAGGAATTGATTGATGCGCTGAGCCAGAATAGCGAAGGCAAACAGCAGGATAAAATCAATGACGCATTAAAAACCATTACACGTGGGCTGTTGGAGCAAAGCGACTTACAGCCCAGTGTACCTGGCCGTAAGTCGCTACACTCAAACGGCCAGAGTACCTGAGCCAATACCATTCCGGACAATAAGGAACAATGGAATGAATGGCTTAAGAATAATAAAGACAAAGTGGATGCCCCGGCTAAAAAGGTCGTAACCGGGAACCAACCTCTGCCCATAGAGGAAAAAGCGAAATCTCCCGAGCAGAAAAATGCCGAAAAGAAATTAGAAGAATTCAAAGACAAAGCCGTGCTGGATAAGCCGGCAAGCGACCCGTCTGCTTCTTACTACATTACCCGGACCGAGCAGGGTAAAAAGCTCATGCTGGCGGCCTACGGGCACAAGGATACCCGGATATCAAGGCTGGTTGACGAATCCCTGAACTGGCTGCACCGCCACCAAGAAAAGGAAGGCTACTGGGATTTTGACGGCTATATCAAAAACTGCCCTCACGGCAGTCCGGATGACGTCAGCAAGATAAAAGGCGAGCACGACGTGGCCATAACCGGACTGGCCCTGCTGGCATTCCTGGGCGCCGGGCATACCCATATACCCGGGCAAAAAGTGGAGACATCAACCGCGTCCCAACCTGACTTGCCGCCCGGCGGACAATACAAGCCGACTGTCGAACGCGGCCTGAAATGGCTGGTCTCCATCCAGATGGGCGACGGCAGTTTCAAGAACCCGGTAACCGGCGACGCAGGAAATAAGGTCAGTATGTTCGACCAGGCCATGGCTACCCTGGCCATATCCGAGGCATACGGCATGACCGGCGACGAAGCGCTCAAAGGCCCGGCGCAGAAAGCGATTAACTTCATCAGCAACGCCAAAAGCCCGGGTAAAGGCTGGCGCTATACCCCCTGCTCCGGCGACAGCGATACCTCGCTGGTCGGCTGGCAGGTCTTCGCCCTGAAATCCGGCAAGGTCTCCGGGCTCGATGTCGACCGGGCTGATTTCGAGCTGGCTTCGGCCTGGCTGGACAGCATGACTAACCTCGATAACGGCCGGGTCGGCTACCACGAAAAAGGCGCCGGCTCACCGGCCATTACATCAATCGGCATCATCTGCCGGATGCTCCTGGGCTGGCGCAATGATTCGCCCCTGCTGAAAAAAGGCGCCGATTTCGTTATCGCCGACAAATCCTGGCAAAAAGGTCCGCCCAATTTCTACCATATCTACCAAACCGCCCTGGCTATGTTCCAGATGGGCGGTAACTACTGGGAAGTATGGAATAAAGAAATGACCGATAACCTGGCATCGACCATATCCAAAGAAGGCTGTGAAAAAGGAAGCTGGCCGGCCGGCGACGACAAATACTGCCAGAGCCGGGTCTATACCACTGCCCTGGGCGCGTTGTCGCTCGAGGTCTACTGGCGCTATCTGCCCTTTGCCCGGTAAAAACGCTAAGGTTAGCCACAGATTATATGTAGCGGTTTGATTCATCAAACTTCACTCAATATAACCTCTCAACCACACGTTTAGTGCCACTTCGAACGCAGTAACGTACTGGCACTTATCCCCGAGCGAAGCGAGTGGGATCAGCAGTTATTCAATATACCCCTTCACCCAAACATTTGTACTGCAAAACTGGCCATTCTTTCTTAGTGCCACTAGGAACCCCGCCTGAAGCGGGGTAAACTCCGTGACGTAGAGGCACTTAGATCCCAAGCGTAGCCTTGGAAACATACCTATTCAATATAGCCACGAAGCCAAACATTAATTGAAGTAAATTGTCCGTTTTTAGTGGCTATGACTCTCATCTGTCTCGCCGAATCTGTAGCAATCGTGCATTCCTTATAGATGTTGTTGTTCAGATTCGCAATGTTTTGCCAGATGAAGTGCACCGTTGACGAGCCCCAATCCGTTCCGGAGCTTTGATAGCCCTCCCATACAGGGCTAATAACCCTCCCGGCTGGGCCTGAAGACGGAACTCCCCTAAAATTTTGCGATGAAAGCAACAAGCAGGAAATAATCAGGTATGCCTACCCGTCCTTTGGCGGGGTGTCCCCCGAATTCTAAACTTAGTCGATCTTTATAGGTAAAAAAATCAATCCAGTTGTAAATAAGCTCCTATTATAGTTATACAAACAAGTTTAAAAATGCGACAATAAAAATAAGGATTCCTGTAAAAAAGTCCGTTTTTCTGTCCGGAAACCGCTTAAAAGTGCGATTCATGAGCACAAAATACAACCGGCATTGGGTGCAGAGGGGGCATACCCTCCCCCCCCTCCCAACTTGGCCAGGCTGGACTGTAAATCTGGCCTATCTCACTTGTAAAACCTGCCATACCCCCTGGTAAAACCGGCATCCCCCTGATGTAAACGTTGCCAGACCCTGATTAAAGCGTTTCAAGGGTATAGTCAAAGCGTTCCCTGGGATTAACGGAAGCGTTTCCTGGGATATATTGGAATCTGCCCTGGGATAAAGGGAAGCGTTTCCTGGGATATAGGCAACACTGGCCTGGGATATACGGAAATCTGACCTGGGATATATGTAAATCTGGCCTGGGATATAGGTAAAACTTACCATACCCCCTTGTAACCCTTGCCATACTGGGTAGCAACTATGCCCTTACACCCAAGGTCGGTTAACCAGGAGTTGCATTTTGAACTCCAAAACCGGGCTAAAAACGAATATAACAAGGAATTAGGTAAAACAGAGGGGGGGAGTCCCCCACCCACCCTCATCACTACCCATACGGTCTATGGTCAAAAGGGAGGGCGTCTGTAATATAAATAAACGGCATCTCTGACCAAAACAGGCACTATCTCTTATAATCTTATTGTTTTGCATTGATGATAAGGCTTGGCATTGGATTACCAAAGAAACGGCATTTATTTGGCAAACAGGCCGTATTTGTAATGCAAACAGGCGCCGTCTCTTGTAATCTTATTGTTTTGCACTGATGATAAGGCTTGGCATTGGTTATCAAACTAAACCGTGCCGGTTGATAAAAGACTACGGTATGTTTGAAGAAAGCTAAAATTTTGGAATTGGGCTAAAAAGGGGTAATTTTAGAAAAACAGCGCTTTGGAATGGGCTAAATTAGCGCGTTACCGCCGAAGGTGTGTGTCACGGAACAGACGAAAAAAACAGAGGATCTCGGTGATGTTTAGAAAATCGCCCTGCAACCCTTATACTATGCGTGTTTGCTGTCGGGGGGGGG
>JAZDFB010000127.1:0-6526 GCA_043808305.1 Planctomycetota bacterium
AACTTCTTTAACCTCAACTTCCGCCAATATCGCCTGGGACACCAACCTTTTTTCCGACTCGAAAGTGGAAATAGGCGAGACCACAAATTACGAATTGGTTTGCGCTACCTGCGCTTCTTCAAGCTTTGTAAAAACCCACAATATTACCGTGGGCGGCCTTTCGGCCGGAAGAACCTATCACTACCGGGTCATTTCCAAAACAGAAACCGGAGAGACCAAAACAAGCCTGGACAGAACTTTTACCACGCCCACTTCCTCCAGCGATACTACTGCCCCTTCAATCACTTACATGGCGGCGGAAGTAACCGGTTCCAATGCCGATATCATTATCCATACCACTGAAGATTCCCATGTTACCGTTTATTACAGCTTAAATCAGATTGTTGATCTTTTCGGCCCGGGTGTTTTGACCGCGAACGACAACGCTGTTCCCTATCGCATTCTCCATACGATCGGCCTTTCCGGGCTCAGCTTAAGCACAACTTATCACTACCGGGTTCAGGCGGTTGACCCCTCAAACAACAGCTTTACAACCGGTGAATTTACTTTTACCACGGCTGGTGCCGGCGATTATGTTTTTACCACCGGTGTTTGCGCCGGCGGCGTGCCCATCGGCGGCTGTACTGCCGAGCAATACTACTGCGACGCGGGCACGGCGGCCTTGATACACAACTGCGAGCACTGCGGCTATGTCTGTCCGACCGGCCAGACCTGCCTGCCCGGCGGCGTTTGTTCCACTGATCCGACCCTGACCGATGACCCCTACCAGTGCAACCGGGCGGAATGCTACAAGAACTGCCAGGGAATCGCTCCGGCCCAATCCTGCGTTTCGGACGCCGAATGCCCGGGCGTTCCTTGTGTTGATGACGGCGTCTTTAATTCTCCGGCCCCTTCAAACTGCTTTTCCACCTATCCCCGCTGTGACGCCAATGTTATTTTGAAGGTAAAAAGAGACCGTGAAT
The DNA here is from genome assembly GCA_043808305.1 of Planctomycetota bacterium. Taxonomy (GTDB): domain Bacteria; phylum Planctomycetota; class MHYJ01; order JACQXL01; family JACQXL01; genus JBBAAP01. The sequence continues at coordinate 963 of JAZDFB010000127.1, forward strand.
GCGACAAGTGGCTGGAATGCGGCACGGCGATCGAACAGGTGGATCCGAAAACAGGCCAAAAAGAAGAGGTCTGTATGGACCTAGCCGCCTGTACCGCCATGGGCGAAAATAACCAGTGTACCAGTTATGTTGACTTGCCGAAAGAAGAGGTTACCTTTAGAACACCCGATGAGATAAAGTCGATTAAATGGCTTACCGGTGCGATTACCGCCGGCCTTGACTGGCAGTATGAAGCCGGCGCCCCGATCATCCGGGGATTCTTCCCCTGGTCTTCAATGTCTGAAGTAGGCGAAAAATTAAAAATTGAAAATTATAACTTCGAAAAAACATATACAAGTACGGAGCCGGTCGAAAGAACTGAAGAAGGTGTCTATGGCGGCCGGGGCGATGTTTATCCGCCGCTATTCATGCCCGGCCCGAAATGGATCAAATATCCTGATGTCGACGATAACGATACCACTATATCGGTTGAATGGGATCCGGTTTCCGGGGCAAAAGCCAAAGAAAACCATGCCCTCCTGATCAATAACATGAATGATATAAACCAGGGGGGCCTCCGCTAAAATAGATGCCAGCACCGGTTCTTCTTCCAATTATGTTTTAAGCCTGAAAGTTAAATCAACCACCGCCGAAAACCAAAAAGTAACGGTTAGAATGAGAGCAGACAGTGCTGACTCAAGAACAAGTATATTTGGAGTCTACACCCTTACTCCCGGCTGGCAGGATATATCATCTTCTCCGATCCCCGGGGTAGGCGGCGAAAATACTTTTATTGATATCTTTGTTTCCGAAGGAAGCCGGGAGCCTTTCTATATTGATGAACTGGAAATAAAGCCCGTTCTGGAAGTTCAGGCGGGCAAATATCTGGAACGTTCCTGCCGGCTCTATCCAAAGGATGATTCGCCCACTTGCGAATATTATGACGACAACGGCATCTTCAACAAAGGCTGGTACGGCTATTGCCTGGAAAGAGACCCCCAAAACTAGAATGTCTGTATTTCCTGGTGGCCGGTTGACCTTCTCTACGGGGAGTCAAATTTGTTCGGTGACGAAGAACAAGCCGGCTACACCGGCCGGGAGCCCCTTTATTACTGCCTGGAAACTCAAGGCAGGGCTCCTTATGATAACCTTGATCCCGGCGGGAAAAATCAAGGAGCTTGGTGTTTGGAGACATCCCCTGGCGGCACTCATTGTAAATCGGACACATACTGGGCAATATTCGCAACTAACTATAATTTTGCTGTTTGTAACTGGGGCGGTGCTTGCGATGCGGCCAATGTTTGTGTCTGGGGCTTTCCTTGCGATCCGGCCGAGAACCCCTTTATTACTTTATTCGGCCAAACAATGGCTTATAGTTCGTTAGTGGCTACTGATCCAAATTATCACCTCTGGGAAGATGAAATTTATTATGCCCATGCCGATGATCTTTATAATTTTGCAAATAGCTGGCTGTGGGAATGGGACTGGTATGGCAGTGAGATGCACGAAGCTTTTTCAAAGACTGAAGGCGGGGTCACTATAAGCAGAGAGGTTTCAGGCGGCCGGATTGCCTGGCGCATGAGATGGACAGGCGGCGACACGATGGATGCCTCCATGGTTTTCGAGTGCATCAATCCCGATGGCACTAATAAAAATTGCACCATAAATGACCGGGGCCGGCTGGCAGGCTATGCCATCTGGGGTGATGATAAAACGGGTGATCCTGAGGAAGATAGCGTCGAGGGCGCGTCTTGGAGTTTAACGATACACCGGCGCGATGTTTGCACCAAAGTGGTGGAGGTGGCGGAAACGGGCGGTGAGAATATGGCCTGGGCAGACAGACTAAATACCTCGGGTTATAGCCCCGAGGGCCTGAATTATTCCTTGTTGGATACGGATGTTTCCCCCTATGGGGGCACGGTGACCAGAGATACGGATCCCGAGGATTGGAATATGCCCTTACTGGCCGAAGTGCCGGATACATATAACTTTAACGCTTCTACCAATTATCAGGCTCGTTCCGGCAGCCCCTATGCCTGCATTGGCAACTGCACTAAAAAGACCTGCAGCGGCGGGCCGAATAGTTCCCAGCATTGCCGCAACTATTCGGATTGCGTTGAAGCTTCAAGTCTGCCCGACGGGGTTTGTACCGGAGTAGGTAGTTGTTCTCAGACTGATTTGGGTTGTGACGCGGATATGGATTGCCCTGCGGATGAAAAATGCATCGGCGGTAGCGGCAGCCAAAGAGGCGCTCAGTTGGTGCTAAGCTGGCCAAACAACACTAATTCATTTTACGCCGAGCAGAGGTTGAGAAGGCTTTTCGCCCAGAGCTATGGCCTTTGGCAATGGCAAGGATGGGATAATGAATATGCGTTTAGACCGCTAAGTGATGATTCTTTGGTTGGTGTAAATGACGATCGCTGGGGGCCGCCGAATTTAAGGTGTCCTAACGATATTCGCCCGGCAGAGGATATGACCCTTAATACGGATTACTGCGGCATCCCGCCAAAAATAAGGAACATAAAGCTTGGCGATGGTACTTCAAATATAGCCAAGATTGGCCCGGACGGCGGCAAAGTTAAACTAAGCTTTAATATTATTGCCAACCGTGAGCAACAGCCGATTACGACCATCTACATTGACTGGGGTGACGGGGAGGTCAAACAGTTACCCTATGACGCCAAGGCAAAAGACGACCCGGCTAATCCCCATACTTATACTCATGCCTACAAAAGCTGTATTTCTGACGACTGCCGCCTAAACTATGTAAGGATTGCGACTGAAGATAATTGGGGCTGGTGCTCGGTCAGGCCCGAAGAAGGCTTGCAATATTTCCCGGGAACAACCTGCGAAAATGTTGATCCGGACAGAATCCGCTGGGATCCGGTTCAGGCCAACGCCTGCTCCGGCGGCGGCTGCGTAGATGGGTATTGTTCAGGCGGCGCTGACGACGGCCGGGCATGCGGCAGTTTGATTGTTGATTTAAGCCAGTAGAATGTTAAAAAGATTTAAAGATAACAAATTAAAATACACATTATTATTTACAGCTGTTGTTTTTATATTGGTGTCTTTCGGTTTGTTCTGGCCCCAGGCGCAAGTAAACGCGCAGACCGGCGGCGCCATTACTAATTTTTTCGCCAATATAATTGGCAACTTTCTCTTCTGGATCGTCCAACTTCTGGCCAGCCTTCTGGTCGGGGTCATCCAAATAATGGTGGCCATTGCGCAATATAATAACTTCATCAACGCTACGGCGGTGGTTAAAGGTTGGGTGATCGTCCGCGATGTCTGCAACATGTTTTTCATCGCCGTTTTGCTGGTAATCGCTTTCGGCACGATTTTTAAATGGGAGACTTACCGCTACAACAAACTTCTCGGCCGCTTGATCCTGATGGCTTTCTTGATCAACTTTTCCAAGTTTATATGCGGTTTTTTCATTGATATTTTCCAGGTTTTGATGCTCACCTTCGTTAATTCATTTGCTGACGTTGCCGCCGGCAATTTTGTTCAGAGCCTGCAGCTCCAGGAGATGCTGCAAATGCGCTCGGCGATGGGATCCCAGGTGGCTTTTACTGGCATCGTCGGCGCCATGCTTTTGGCCATTTTACTTTTAACCATCGCCATTGTCACTATCGGCGCCATGCTGGTTATCTTTCTAATGAGAATCCTGATGCTTTGGCTTTTGGTGGTCCTTTCTCCCCTGGCCTTCCTTTTAAAAGCCTGGCCGGGAGCGGGCGAAAGGTATTCCTCGGAATGGTGGTCTAATTTTGGCAAATATTTAACCTCAGGCCCGGTTCTGGCCTTCTTTGTCTGGCTTTCATTGTCGATCATGACCTCGAGCGCCGGAAACCTGGGAGAAAGCGAGGGCTTTAAGGTTAATTTGGATACGACCGAACAAACGGCTCTTTATACCACCGACTCCACCGGTCTTGGCGGAGCGGCGGAAGAAGTCGGCGCCGCCGCCGGTGCCAGGTTCGGCTCCACCATTACCAAGATTTCTGAAACAGAAAATCTTTTAAGCTTTATTATCGCCATTTCCCTGCTTATCGGCTCGCTCATGATGTCCCAGAAAATGGGGGTGATGGGCGGGCAAGTGACCGGGGCCGCTTTAGGTAAAATTACCGGCGGCCTGAAAAAAATGGCTATTCTCGGAGCGGCGGCCGTTGGCGGCGGCGCCATTGCCGCCGGTGTCGTGGCCAACCGGAAAAAAATCGCTACGGCTGGCCAATTTCTGGGCAGAAAGGGAAAATCAATTGCGGCCAGAAAATTGATTCATGACGATGACGCCAAACTGCGAAAATTCAGGTGGACCACTCCTACTTTTTGGAAAGGGTTTATGCAGAGAGGCGAAAGGCTAGACCAGGATGCGCTGAACATGACTCTTGGCCGGGGCGAAGGTTTTTCCGAAAGATTTTTTAAAGGCCGCAGGGCGGCGATGCCTATAGCCGATCAGGCGCAGATGGACATTATCAATAAACGAAGAGCCGAATATTCGGCTAAGCTTCAGCAGGGCGGCAACACCCGCCAGGAAATGCAGGACATGGGCTTAAGGGCTTTGGCCACCGGCGGCCAAGAAGGTGACCGCGATAAAATGGCTTTCTTGAGCATGATCACTTCAAAGGGCAACTGGGACGATTTATGGGAATCGGTCATTCAGCAAATGCACGCTAATCCTAACTTTGCCGCTGACAATAATATTCCTCCCGAAGTAGTGGAGATTTTGAACCAGGGTTATAACGATACTACCGGCAGCGCACTGGCGGCCTCTTTTTTGGGGATAGGCCGGCATAAGTTTGACCCGTCGGCCATCCGAGAAAGGCTTCTTTCCGAAGCTACCGGCGAGGACCAGCAAATGGCGGCCGCAATTTTGGAGAAAGACGAAGTTACCGGGATGAATGCCATGCAAAGCGGTAATCGTTGGGATCAATTAACTCCGGATCAGAAGAAATACTTGGAAGGAATAGAAAATCAGGCCCAGGAAGAGGCCATTAGGGCCACTGAGTCAACAAGTGAGCGGGAAAGAATCGCCCTGAGGGTTTTGTCTATGTCCGGTATTGAGTGCCGTGACTCGGGCCACTGGGAGCAGCTCTACGCGGTGCAGCAACCGGGGACCGGCCGGGCTCATATGATTTTGCCGATTGGGCCGGAAGAGTCGGCTTATAATGAAGCCACCGGAGAAGCGGAAAAATCAGGCACCCGTAAATTTATCGGCACCATGAATCCTTATTTGATGAATTCCAAATGGTTTGACCCAGAAATGGATGATGGCCGTGGAAATTTTAGATTCAGGACTGATCCGCGTTACCAGACCCGTTTTCAGAGAAGGTGGATGAAACAGATGGTAACCCCGGAAATGTTCAGAGATTTTCATCACCAGGCCAAGCGGATGCCGAAGCAGTTTTTGGGTATTGTTTCAAAAGTAGGCACCGAAGACGCAAATTTTGACGAAGACGGCGCTTTTTATAACGGCAAGGAACAATTTGACTATGATGAAAAAACCGGTGAGTATAGTGTCAACGAAGGCAAGATGGATCGGGTTATGGCCAAATACAAGAAAGACGGCGAAGGAAGAGGCAAGGAAGGAG
>JAZDFB010000128.1:0-10573 GCA_043808305.1 Planctomycetota bacterium
CCTGCCCCCAAATTATTTATTGGTCGCATATTTCAGGTCGCCATTGGTGTAATCCTGATAACTGATATGCACATCATCATCAGGGTCAAGGGCAATGGAGGTGTCCCACCCAACCCAGTCTGTAGAGTCAAGGGTGGAACAGACCCATGAACCGGAGGCATTGGTCGCATCTTTCAGGTCGCCATTGGTGTAATCCCGATAACTGATATGCGCCTTATTCGTAGAGTCAAGGGCAATGGAGGCGTACCGCCCAACATCGTCTGTAGAGTCAAGGGTGGAACAGACCCAGGAGCCGGAGGCATTGGTCGTATATTTCAGGTCGCCATTGGTCTCATCATAATAACTGATATGCGCCTTATTCGTAGAGTCAATGGCAATGGAGGTATACTCCCCAACCTGGCCTGTAGAATCAAGGGTGGTGTAGACCCATGAGGCAGTAGTAAAACTCCAGACAGTTCCCTGGGTTGTGCCAACCGCATTCTTAGAATCAATCCGCCAGTAGTAGGTGGTGCCATAATTTAGTGTGCCCGGGTCATAACTTGCCGTTGCCGTGTTAGTAATAGATGGCGGCGGATTGGTCGTGCCGAAATAGACATCATAGGAGGCAGCACGAGCGGCTGATGCCCAACTTAATTGTTGCGATATAGAAATATTTGTTGCGCTATTAGCCGGGGTTAGTGAGGTTACCTGGTCAGGCGGCGTAACAGGTTCTACGCCTGTAGTAAAACTCCAGACAGCGCCTTGGGTTGTGCCAGCGCTGTTTTTGGAATCTATCCGCCAGTAATAGGTGGTGCTATATGTAAGTATCCCGGGATTATACTCTGGCAGTTTGAGCGGTAGCGAATTACTGCCAGGTATAGTCAGCTGTAACGCTCCTTTGTCGCTAACAGCCGAACTATAACTTGTGCCTGCCTGATTGCCCTGAAGTGTCCCCGGCGAGGTCGTGCCAAAATAGACATCGTAAGAAGTAGCGCTGGTAGCCGCCAGCCAGCTTAACTGTTGAGTAATAGAAATATCTGTTGCACCATCAACGGGATTAGGTGAAGTTACCGGGACAGGCAGGGAAACTATCGTGGTAAAACTCCAGACAGTTCCCTGGGTTGTGCCAACCGCATTCTTAGAGTCAATCCGCCAGTAGTAGGTGGTGCTATATGTAAGTGTGCCCGGATTATACTCTGGCAGTTTGAGCGGTAGCGAATTATACTCCAGCAGTTTGATGGCGCCTTTGGCGCCAGAATTACTGCTGGGTATCCTCGGCTGTAACACTCCTTTGTCGTTAACAGCCGATGGACTGCCAGGTATAGTCGGCTGCAACTTCACAGGCAGCCGACTACCGCCGGTCTCTGTCACGGTCACGTTCTTTCTCAAGGGAGCTGAAAATCATTTTGCCGGCGTTGGTTTGCAGGACGCTGGTGACATTTACATTCAGCCGCTGTCCGATTCGGTTAGCCGCGCCTTCGACCACAACCATCGTGCCGTCGTTAAGATAACCCACGCCCTGGGAAGGTTCTTCTCCGGTCCGGATGATTTTCACCTCCATCTGCTCTCCCGGCAGGACTACCGGCTTGAGTGCATTGGCCAGCTCGTTGATACTGATGACATCCATTCCCTGGACCCGGGCGACCTTGAGCAGGTTGAAATCGTTGGTGACCAGCCGGCCGTTGATGCTCTGGGTTAGTTTTAACAGCTTATTGTCTGTCTCCTTGATGTAGGGGAATTCGGCTTCGTCTATCTGGACCTTGAGTTTGACGTTCTTGCGCATCTTATCCAGGATGTCCAGCCCGTGCCGGCCCCTGACCCGCCTCATCTTGTCGGCCGAATCGGCCAGGTTCTGGAGTTCCTGCAGGACGAATCGCGGGATGATTATGGGCATATCAAAATGCAGGGTTTCGGAGATATCGGCAAAACGGCCGTCTATTATGACGCTGGTGTCTACAACCAGGGGCAGTCCGGTTTTCTGGCTTTTGGAAAGCTCTACGAACGGGATAATGAACTTGAAATCATCCTTGCTCCGGATAATCGCTATGACCGAAAGGAAACAGAACAGGAAAGTCAGCGAGAATTGCAGCCAGTCGCTGAATCCTTCTATATGTTCTGTTACTCCCTTAATAGCCGGTATCAGGAGCAGGGCGTGTATGAAAAGAGAGGATATAATGAACCCAAATACCAGCCCGAACATGACGATGGAAATGGTATTGATGAACCTGCGGGTAAACCCTATTTCTATTACGGTGAAAAGAACGGCTACCAGTATGCCGATGCTGATGCCAAGCGCGCCGTTTGAGGCGGGTGTGAACAGGTGCTCAATATGATAACCGATTATTGCTCCGACTATGACAAAGAACGACCTCAGGATATAAAGCATATAACCTCCTAATGAATGCAAATGATAAGAAAACTTCGCAACTTCTGCCACGAAGACACAAGGGCACTAAGGAAAACTTTTATTCCCATCTGTCTTCTTTGTGTCTTGGTGTCTTTGTGGCTAAATTTTATACCTTCCTATACTATAAAATAAATACAACTTATAACTATAACTCGGTAAAAACCCGTTAGGCCTGAAACAATTTCTCGTATTCCTGCTGGGCGTAACGGTCGGTCATCCCGGCCAGGTAATCGGCAACGGCTCGTTTTAAGCCTATTTCATAGCCCTGGTTGTCCTCCCGGGCCATTTTCTGGTATCTGGGCAGTAGCTGTCCCGGCTTATCGTGGTATGTATTGAATAGTGATTCCATAAATCGCCGGGCTTTCTCGGCCATCCGGGTGACCTTGTAATTATGGTACACATTCTGATACAGGAATTCTTCCAGCTGTTTCCTTTCCTTTTCCAACCCTTCGGAAAGACATATAAGCCGAGCCTGGCCATTGCGCACGTCTTCAATACTATTGATATTATTCTCCTTGAGGCGTTTCACGGTATTATTAATCAAATCCGTTACGAACATATTTATCAGCGTAATCACCGTCTGCGGCCGCAGGAAATCCTCCTGCATAAGCGGGCTAAGGTTTTTCTTGTGCGCCTCGCTGGCCCTTTGCCACAGGACTACATCTTTGAGATGGACTTCCTTAATCAGCCCGGCCCTGATGCCGTCGTCTAAATCGTGGTTATTATAGGCGATGATATCGGCGATATCGACTACCTGCGCTTCCAGGAGTGGATGCCATTCGGGGTGGTAATCCTTATTCGGTGTAGGGCGGTCGTAAGTGGTATTATGTTTGATAATGGATTCGCGCACCTCGTATGACAGGTTCAATCCCGTGAACTGCGGGTAACGCCGCTCCAGAAGTTCCACCACCCGCAATCCCTGGGCATTATGCTCGAACCCGCCCGCGTCTTTCATCAAATCATTAAGGGCTTCTTCGCCGGCGTGGCCGAACGGCGTATGTCCGATATCGTGCGCCAGGGCCACCGTTTCGGTCAAGTCCTCGTTGAGCCGCAGCGCCCGGGCAATAGTCCGGGCTATCTGGGTGACTTCTATGGTATGGGTCAGTCGCGTTCGGTAATGGTCGCCTTCGTGGTTGACGAATACCTGGGTTTTATATTCCATCCGCCGGAAAGCGGTGGAGTGGATAATCCGGTCGCGGTCGCGTTGGAAGGCGGTCCGGTACTGGTGTTCCGGTTCCGAATACCGCCGGCCCAGCGATTGGCTTGACTTCATCGCATACGGCGCCAGCGTTAACTCTTCCTGCTTTTCTAATATATCACGCATATCAATCAAATCTTGCCACAGAGGCTCAGAGAGCACAGAGGGTAAAATAATTTTATTTATAATTGGCTCAGCGGTCTCTGTGTCCCACGCGATGCCGCATAGCGTCGTCCGTGGCTAATCCTCATTGATTATTGTATCAAACAGCGGAAAGTCAAGGAATAAACTATATTAGAGTATTTTTGCTTGACCAATCCCCGGTTTGATGATTTAGTTAAAATCATAATAATACTTAAATTCAATTAAGGCAAAGAAAGAAGAGAGATTATGGAAATATTAGAAGAAGGCCAGGGCCAACTGGTCGGCTGGCATGACCCCGACGAACGCCGCCGCTGGGTGCGCGATAATAAATCCCGCGAGCTGAAAGACAAGCGCATGACGGTGCCGGAAGCGGTCAAGCGCTTTGTTCAGGACGGAAGCTTCATCGCCTGCGGAGGATTCGGCCATATCCGCACCCCCATGTCGCTGATCTACGAAATTATCCGCCAGAAAAAACGCAACCTGATTATGGCCGGCAAAACAGCCGTGCACGATATTGATATCCTTATCGGCGGCGGGTGCGTCGACCGCGTGGAAGTGGCTTATTCATTCGGACACGAGTTGCGCGGGCTTTCCCCGGCCGGTCGGCGGGCGGTAGAAAGCGGGAAATGCAAGGTAGTTGCCGAAATCAGTAACGCCGGTTACCAGTGGCGTTTCCTGGCAGGCGCCATGGGCGTGCCTTTTATGCCGACACGCAATCTTATGGGGACTGACACCTTCAAGAAGAGCTCGGCCAAAATCGTGCGTGATCCCTGGAGCAAGAAGCCTATCTGCCTTTTGCCCGCCTGCTACCCGGATGTGGCCATGTTCCACGTGCCCAGATGCGATAAGTTCGGCAACGCCCAGATTGACGGCATTCTGATAGAGGATTTCGAGCTGGTTCGGTCCGCTTACCGGGTGCTCATTACCGCCGAGGAGATTGTTGACGAGGAGGTTATCCGCCAGAACCCGGGCCGGACGGTAATTCCTTTCTTCCTGGTGGATGCGGTGTGCCATGTGCCTTATGGCGCACATCCCACGCAGATGCCGTATCTTTACTATTTCGATGAGGAACACATCCGTGCCTGGCTTGATATCTCGGAGACTGAAGAGGGCACGCAGAAATATTTTGATAAATACGTTTCAGGTGTGAAGGATTTCAAGGAATACCTGGAATTAGTGGGCGGCATAGGCCGGATGGATTACCTCAAGCAGGTAGAACAATTCCGCGCGCCGGGACAGGCGAAAGGAGGCCAGCCCAAATGAATGAGATAAAACCTAAAACCTATACATCCACTGAGTTATTAGCTTGCGTGGCATCCCATGCCCTGGAAGATGGCAAATCCATCTTTGTCGGGACCGGACTGCCGATGATTGCCGGAATGCTTGCCCAGCGCACCCATGCGCCTAACGCGCTCATTATATTCGAGGCCGGCGGTATCGGGCCCCAGGTGCCGGTTCTGCCCATCTCGGTGGGCGACTCGCGCACTTTCCACCGGGCCGTGTCCGCCTCTTCGATGCACGATGTCATGAGCTTTCTCCAGGGCGGATATATCGACTACGGATTCCTCGGCGCGGCGGCCATAGATTGCTACGGCAATATTAATACCACTGTCATCGGCGATTGGGCGCATCCCAAGGTGCGCCTGCCGGGCAGCGGCGGCGCCAACGATGTCGGTTCGCTTTGCTGGCGCATTATCATCATCATGCGCCAGGACAAACAGCGCTTTGTCAAGAAACTGCCTTTCATCACAACGCCGGGATATCTGACCGGCCCGAACGCGCGCGAACAGGCCGGCCTGCCCCAGGACACCGGTCCTTACCGGGTTATCACGGAACTGGGCACATATGGTTTTGACGATAAAACCAAGCGCCTTATGCTTATCAGCCGCCATCCGGGGGTTACCTTCGATGATATCCGGGCTAACAGCGAATTCGAAATCATCATCCCGGACAAAGTGACCGAAAGCGTTCCTCCTACGCCGGAGGAACAGCGGGTACTGCGCGAGATTGACCCGACTAAGTTAGTGCTCAAGGGATAAGAACGAATGATGGAATTAAATTGGCGGTATCTATGAAAGGCATAGCATTATGAAAAACATTATTATTTCTGGTAACCGGAACATTAGGATTATTTCCATCCTGATGATATGCTTAGCGTTAACAATCCTTTTAGTCCGCACCACGCTGTCCACCGAGGAAGGCAGCTACTTTACCAATGTGGCCGATGGAATCGGCCTAAAATCGGTCCCGGCCCAGAGCGTTGCCTTTGTCGATATTGACGGCGATAATTACCTGGATTGCGTCGTCAAAGGGTCGCAGGCAGGGGTAGCCGGCAAAGCGCTTGGCGTATTCCTTAACAAGGCCAATCCGGCCGGCAGGCCTGCCTGCGCCGCGGACGTCGCGGCAGGCAGGGAATTCAAGGATTTCGCCAAGGAATGCGGGCTTGATACGGAAAAGGACGGGACAAAGCGCGACTCCAACTTCATAATTTTCGCCGATGTCGATAATGACGGCGATACGGACGCTTTCTCCGCTATGTATTGCGATATGTTGAATCCCAAATGGACCGGCGACCGCAATATAAAAAGCGCCATATTCATAAACGACGGCAAAGGCGTATTCAAGATGTCAGGGAACTCCGGCACGGGCGAACCGCAGGCTACCACCGGCGCCGCGACATTTCTGGATTACGACAACGACGGCGTGGTTGATTTATTCGTGGGCAACTGGTACAAGCAATACGGCGTTACTTACGAAGCTTATCAGAGCTGTCTATACAAGGGCTCAGGCGACGGCAAATTCATCGATGCCACCGAAAAGGCCGGGATGAAGACGCCCGGCAAGCCCGAAGAACGCAACGGCGCGCGGGACGCATACGGCGCCGGGCACTGCGACTACAACAACGACGGCTGCCAGGATATCCTGGTCTGCGCTTATGGCCGGGAATGGAACGTCTTGTGGGAAAACAAGGGCAACGGCACATTCGTCGATGTCGGCGAAAAGACCCACTTTGACGGCGATGAAATAAGACACGGCCGGTATCCGGCAGAAGCGGGCCGTCCGCCGGAGGCGCCTTTCCGGTCCAACGGCAATACCTTCAGCGTCGCCTGCGCCGATTACGACAACGACGGCGATATCGACCTTTTCCTGGGCGAGATTACCCATTCCTGGGCCGGCGAAGCCGCCGACCGGTCGGCACTGCTCACTAATCAGGGCAAGGAAAATGGATACATATTCAAACGCAATCCGGATGCTTTGCCCAGGATACACCAGGACTCCAATAACTGGAACCAGGGCGATATGCGCGTTGATTGGATGGATTTTGACAACGACGGCTTGCAGGATTTGTTGCTTTCGTCCGGCGATTATCCGGACGGCCAGTTTCTGAGGCTGTTCCAACAGCAACCGGACCACACCTTCGTGGACATAACAGATAAATGCGGGTTTAACTGGGAGAGTTCAGCCGGCATTTCCGTAGGCGATTTTGACAGGGACGGCGCTTTGGACATACTGGCCGGCCGGTCCTGTATGAGAATGCCCAAAGAGCGGGCTTCCCCGTTTGTAGGCCTGTTCCGTAACAATATCGGCGCCAAGAATAACTGGATTACCATACAGCTCAGGGGCAAAGGCAAAGGCAACGCCAACAAGATGGGCATCGGCGCGAGGATTACCGTGGAAGCCGGCGGGCAGAAACAGACACGCGAGATATACGGCGGATGCGGATGTGCCGGCCAATTTGACCCGCCCGAAGCGCATTTCGGATTAGGCCAGGCCGCCAAAATAGACAAGATAACCGTCCAATGGCCCAATAAAGGCAAAACCGTCCAGACCTTTACTGACGTCAAGCCAAATAGGTTTGTCAAGATAACCGAAGGCGCTGATACTATTGAAGACGTTAAATTAGGCGGTTAGTGGCAGTAGGAACTAAGTGACGTACTGCCACCTTATCCCGTTTATACTGAGTATTCCGAAGTAACTATTCCGTCGGGATTAGGGCAAATAATAAAGCGGTCGGTGATAAGCTCCTGATTTTCGGTTACTGACAGGCCAATGCTTGACAGCCCGACAGAATACGGCATTAGTCTTGATAGGACAGATTCCGATTTATTGTTGGCTATTGCAAGAATGAAGAATGATTTTAAATGGATATTTTTCTTGACACAAGTAATATTGTTGTTAGGGTACGCTACCCTATAAAGTGGGGTGGTCAAGATTTTACTCATATTAATATGGTTTCAAGAATGATAATGTATATTATAATACAGGTGAACGATTCACGGGAAAAAGTTGTTTTTCAATCCCGTCATGCTACCAGTCTAACTCTTGGTAATAATTCCCTCTCTTTACTGGTGCGGTAACCACCGCACCAAAACTCTCATTTAATCCCATCAAATTTTCACAACGAGTTTAAATAGTAATATCAGGCCGATTCGGCCTTTGATAACAACCTTTTATGGCTACAGGAAAAGGAGGAAATAATGAATGATACTATGATATGGTTTGATGGCAATATGATTCCGGCATCTACGGCACATTGCTCGGTTCTAACGCACGCGTTGCACTATGGAACCGGAGTTTTTGAAGGTATTCGCTGTTACAAAACTCAAACGCATCCGGCGATTTTTCGTCTTGAAGAACATCTTCAACGATTTAATAAGGGAACCGCGGTAATCGGGATGCACCCGGATATCGGTCTAATGCGACAGGCAATATTGGAGGTTATCGCCATTAATCAATATACCAATGCCTATATCCGCCCGCTTGCTTTCTATGGGACAGGTGGTTTAGGCCTGGATACATCTTGTCTTTCCACGCATCTGGCGGTGATGGCATTGCCCTGGACTTCACATCTGGGCGAGAGTGCCCGGTTGAACGGGATACGGGCAAAAATATCTTCATTCAGGCGCAATCAAGCTGGGGCGATTCCGCCGCTCAAGATTACCGGCGCTTATGTTAATTCGGTCCTGGCGAAGATGGAATCCACGCGAGCTGGTTATGATGAAGCGCTCTTTGTTGACGACAAAGACCGTATCTGTGAGGCGACCGGAGAAAATGTATTCGTTGTTAAGGATGGTCATATTATTGCGGTAAAACATTCGGATGCTGTTTCCGGTATCACCCGCCAGACTGTAATGGAATTCATCGGGACGGAAGAACGCGAAATATCCCGCCAAGAACTCCTTAACGCCGATGAGATTTTCCTCACCGGCACCTCGGCTGAAGTAGTGCCGCTGGTTGAATTAGACGGAACGTATTTTCCTATTGGTTCCGTAACACGCAAAGTTCAAGAAATGTACCAACAAGTGGTGCATGGTGAATTGAGTAATTACCAACACTGGCTTACTTATGTAGAAAGCCAAAAGGTTAACACCTTGATAAATAAATAAGGAGATTACAAATGGAAAATATAATTATTTTTGATACTAGTCTAAGGGATGGTGAACAATCACCGGGCTTTAGTATGAATGTAGAAGAAAAAGTAAGGATGGCTAAACAATTGCAAAAACTGCAGGTGGATATTATTGAAGCCGGATTCCCCATTGCATCAGAGGGTGATTTTGAAGCGGTCCGGGCTATCAGTCGGGAGATAAAAAATGTCAAAGTCGCCGCCCTGGCCAGGACGGATGAACGGGATATTGTCAGAGCCGCCGAGGCCATTGAGCCAGCCGATGTCCCCCGAATACATACTTTTATTGCGACTTCTAATATTCACCTTGAGAAGAAACTGCGGCTGACTAAGGAACAGGCTTTGGAAAAAGCAGTAAAAGGAGTCAGACTTGCCCGCAAATATGTGGATGATGTGGAGTTTTCAGCCGAGGATGCAACCCGGAGTGATTGGGAATTTCTGTGTGATATTTTTTCAGCGGTAATAAGTGAAGGTGCCACGACGATTAATATCCCGGATACGGTGGGGTATATCACGCCAGCTGAATTTAGTAAGCTTATTGAATATCTCCATAAAAATATAAAAGGTATAGAAAAAGCTGTCATCAGTGTTCATTGTCACAATGACCTTGGTTTGGCCGTGGCTAATTCGCTCTCTGCCGTCCAAGCCGGAGTAAGACAAATAGAATGCACGGTAAATGGCATTGGTGAACGTGCCGGGAACGCCTCACTGGAGGAAATTGTGATGGGTATCTGGACACGCCGGGATATTTATCCATTTAAAACTAATATCGTAACTCAACAAATATATCCGGCCAGCCGGCTACTTACCCACATAACTGGTTTGCCTGTTCAGGTCAATAAGGCTATTGTTGGCGCCAATGCCTTTGCCCACGAAGCCGGGTTACATCAAGATGGTGTGCTTAAAGACCGCCGGACTTATGAGATAATTACACCGGATACCATCGGGATTTCTTCGAATGTCCTGATTCTCGGCAAACATTCAGGCCGGCATGCCTTTAGGGAAAGATTAAAATCCCTCGGCTATGAACTTTCTAATGATAATTTGGATAAGGCTTTTAATGCTTTCAAAGCGCTGGCTGATAAAAAGAAAGAAGTCTATGAAGAAGACCTCGAGGCAATTATCATGGAAGAAGTTCTAAGAATTCCACACCGGTTTAAACTCAGGAGTGTTAATGTCTCCAGCGGAACTGAAATGATTCCTACTGCCACCGTAGAAATGGAAATAGATGGTAAGATTAGTAAAGCATCGGGTACCGGCGATGGTCCGGTTGATGCAGTCTATAAGGTCATTACCGCTATTACCCAGATAAACAGCCAATTTCTTAAGTTTACGATAAATGCTATTACCGGTGGAACTGAGGCAATGGGTGAAGTAACAGTCTGCTTGAAAGAGAACGAGTTAACTGTGCTGGGACACGGCGCTCATATTGATATTA
>JAZDFB010000129.1:0-2721 GCA_043808305.1 Planctomycetota bacterium
CGACGAATCCCTAACTGACTCTAAAAGGAGGTGCTGATGATATTATTCAGTTAGTTTTATTTTGGCATTCCATATCATATGAATCGGTTCGCTAACTTTTGAACCGAGTATGGAACGATTAAGAAAGGGGGTGATTAGATTGGCTATCACAATAACAGTTATGTCTGACGGCGGATGCGCGCGCTTCTTCGCCTTCTCGTCCATTTGTAAGACCGGCCGTACAGGGTTCCAGAGGTAGCCCTGTTCCCGGACCGGGTTGGCCAGGCAACGGCCAGCCTTATACCTCTGCGGAAAAAACATATTGACACAGTCATTCCGGTCTTGTGGATGGTTAGCTGTGTTACGATTGTAGAAAAGCTTGCCCCGGCGATGCAGTGGCCGGGTTAATGCTTTAGTTTTCTATAGATTACATCAGTGGATGTTGATTTGTAGACAGCCAACGCGCAGACTTAGGATGCGCGAGATTTAGTAAAATCGTAACGCGGCTTTTTTGTTTTATGCCATCAACAAGACGTTATAAAGAAGACAATCTGGAAGATAAGGGGCGTTTGCAGCATATCATCTCCGGTAATGAGGCTGCGGATGACCTATTCCGCCGACTTTCTATTCTCGCACAACCGCTTATTATTCTGGTCGTATATGTTGCGACTGGCCATAACAAATCGCTAACGGCTCTTACTTTAAAGTGCAGCCGAAAAACAGTCCAGCGCACCTTGGATAAATTAGTGAAAGAATCACACGTCGACCTGTCATCATTACCCAAATTAACCGTTAAAGGCGCCCAACCCTCTTTGCCTTCGCCTACGCAAAGTATCAAGTTTGTTTATGACCATCTCAAACAGTTTCGCCCTTCTGTACTCGGCGACCCCAAAGCCATAGGTTTAACCGGAGACGAACTGAGTATTGTTTTAAAGGGCATAATGAATTTTGCTAATTTATATGTTCTTGGGATAAACAAGTCGGATAAGGATTCGAACTAACTAAAGTGGGTCAAAAAGGCGCAGTGGCTTATAATTCTAAAAAGGCCTGTAATCCTTATTTTTCCGCCACTTCACGGTAATCCTGCCCTAAAACCCGCCTCAAAAAGTGGGACAATTGTGTCCAGCCCGATGGCTTGTGCCGGGGCTCACCGGGTGCGGGCGTGTGAGCCGCCCAATCCCGCCCGGCGCGAAACTGGTTGCCGTTCAGGGGTTTTAAGGCTGTTTTCCGGACGGTAGCCGTAACAGATTAACATAAACGGCCAAAAGCCCCGACGGAATAGTCGGGATCTAAGAGGTCTGTAACGCCCTCCCGCCACGGTGTGTCGGGATTGCTAACAGTCTCTAAGAGAGAGGTTAATATGAAACAGGTGAAGAAACCCAAAGGGGTAAAGAATGGCTCGGCCATTAAGGAGACTAAACTCCCGCCCCGAAGACCGAATGAACAGTTACTACCAAAGAGGTAAAATCTGTAAACTGATTAAGCTGATTAATCGGATACATCTGTTAAATCCGTTTACTAAAAAGAAAGGTGTACGAATATGGGAACGATTAGTGAAGTGAAACTGGCTCTTCTGCTGGATTTGACCGAGGCCGGCCAGGTCCAGGTAGAGCGTTGGAAACGAGGCACCAAGGGCAACGCCGACCTGACTTACCAGCAATTGCAACTGGCAATAGCCACTGAAGCGGATTATAAGGCGAAATTGGCCCTGCCGGCGGCGACTGCCTTTGCGCCGGTTCTTAATCCGGGTTTTGTGTCGCGCTCAGGCCTTGACCGTAACCGGATTGTCCGCAAGCAGGCGGATAATATCAACCAGGGTTACAATAGTTACGCCGGTTCTTTGGCCCAGGCGTTTGAGACCGTGGATGGCGAGCCGTGCAAGCGATACAAGGAGTCCATTGATGCCTCAGCCGAGGTCTATAGCCAGAAGGTGGCGAAGAACGTCCTGCCTTTTACCGGCTCACGTGAGATTGGTATAGGTATGGCGCCGATTGCCGCGATGTGGCTGACGGGCGACTATACGGTTGAGGGACACCTCCGGGGCGATGACCAGATTGGCTTGGGCGGGCCGGTCAACGTGGCCCGGGCAACGCCGGATATGAGAACGGCCCTGAAATCGGCTATTGTCAACCGGATAGTGCAGTCAGGCAAGGTGCTGATTAGCGCGGACTGGGACCCGACGGTAATCACGGCGGAGAACGACCATGTCAATAACCTGATTGCCTCTTTGCAGAACGGGGCTTATGTGGATTTTACCACGGGCGGGCTTTCGCATTGCGATTGGGTGGTGATTGACGGCCGTAAGTATCTGGAGATTATAGTAGCAACACCGTAACAAGGTAAGCGTGAGTGGTCCCGTCCCGATTTGATATTGGGGCGGGGCCCGACCACGCTATTAACAAATGTAGTTATCCCGACGGAATAGTCGGGACTAAGTGCCAGATAACGCTCTTACCCGATTGACACCGGGTAATTGCTAACTGGCACTAAGGGAGATTTTAATATGTCACTAAAACCTTATGAAGTTAAGACTTCCAATATCGCTACCTATGCGGTAACGACATCCAAGATTGCCAAGGGCGCGGTTACGACCGATAAGATAAATGATAACTCGGTAACGAGCGCTAAGTTACAAGACAGCTCTGTTACCACGGGTAAGATTAAGGATAAATCCGTCACTAACGACAAGATAGCGGATAAGACCATTACGCAGGATAAACTGGTCCTGCCGATAACGCCGCC